>JAJYHR010000089.1 GCA_021784675.1 Actinomycetes bacterium | reverse complement strand
AACCCCGCGGGAGCGCGAGGTGCTGGTCCTGCTGGCTGGCGGCATGTCGCCGAAGGGGATCGCGCAGAGGTCTCACCTCAAGGTGGGGACGATCCGATCTCAGATCCACTCCATACTGGCCAAGCTTGACGTGGAGAGCCAACGCGAGGCGATCTCGCTCGCCTTCAGGACCGGATGGCTTGCCGCCGCCTATGACGAAGCTGCCAGCTCTCCACCGGGAGGGCGATCCCCGGGACCGCAGGAGATCGGCCATTCGAGCACCTTTTCCAGCCGGGTGCGGCTTCCGGATACCGTCGTCGGGGGTGGTTAGACGGCCACGCTCGAACCGGTGGCGAGGCCGGCTGCCAACCGGCCGCGGCCCTTCCGTTTCCGGCGGATTTGGCCTCTGGAAAGGCAGCTCGCCGGCGGCATGGCGGCCGCCTTGCTCAATCAAAGCCGCCATCGGGCCGATGGATACGGTAACTATGGACTCTTGTGACTCTTCTCCGGAAATCGATCCGCAGCCAGCGGGCTCCGTGCCCATGGCATCCTGGGTTCGCCGTCGGTTCTTCCCTCGCGGAGGACCCGCGGTTTCCGGCACCCGCTTCCGGTCTCGGCTGCTCCAGCCCGCGGGAGAGACGGCTGTGTCCTCCGGTAGCCAACCCGCCGGGCTCTTCGCGGTCGGGGCCAAGCTGCGGGCTGCCCTGAACCCTTGGTTCAACCCGCCGGAGGTGTCGCTGCGAGAGCTGGAGTCGCGGATCTGGCCGGGGCGGCTGGCGATGGTCGTGCTCCTCGTTGCGGCGTACGTCTTGAAAGGCACCGGAGCCGAGCTGGCGACCCTCGCGCCGGTAGGCTTCGCCTACTTCACCGCCTACGCGTTGCTCCGGCTTAGCAAGCTGCGCTGTCCCGCGTTCTGCCTGCTCCTCTTTGCGATCGATCTCGCGGCCATCACGGCGGCGGTTTCGCTGACCGGCGGGAACGAGAGCATCTTCACCTTCCTGTACGCCTTCCCGATCGTGGTGATGACGATCCTGCGGGGCACCTTCAGCGGCGCGATCCTGGCGACCATGGCGCTCGCGCTGTACGCGCTGGCGGCTGGTCCGGGCTCGCTGCTCGGTTCCGAAGCAGGGGACACCATAGCTTTGCTGGCGCTCTTCTACGGGTTGGCGGTCTTGGCCGGCCTCATCCACCGCCTGCTCCAGCGGAGCGAGGCGGCGCTCAACGTGAGCCTGGTCGCCCTCCATCAGGGATTGGCGTCGGTTGTCGACGAAGGCTCGATCGCCATGGTTCTGGAGAAGACGCTGCCGCTTGGCATCGAGCTGACCGGCGCGCAGCGGGGAGCCGTCGTGCTCTGGGACGGGAACGGGGAAGGGTTCCACCTCTTCACCTGCGGGCTGGAGGTCGAAAGTGACGGGGCGGCTCCGCTGCTCGAAGCCCTCAGAACCGCGTCGCAACCGGTACGCACCCAACCCCCTTCCAGGCGTAGCAAGGGCCCCAAACCGGCGCAAGCTCCGGATCTGGCAAACACCCTGGTAGTCCCGTTCCCGGCACTGGACTCCTGGGCGGGTGGCTATCTCTTTGCGGGCAAGGATTCGGGGCGGGCATTCACGATCCAGGAGGAGCAGGTCGCCGCCATGCTCGCCGCTCGGGTGGCGACGGCGATCACCAGGTGGAGATTGGTGGATCGCCGTCTCATGGCCTACAACGGGCTGCTCCAGGTGCTGGTCGCCATCAGCGACACCAGAGAGCAGGCGAGCGCGGGCCACTCGGAGCGGGTCAGCCGTTACGCCCGGCTGATCGGGGAGGAGATAGGGCTGGAGGGAGACGATCTCTACGCGGTAGCTACCGGCGGCTTGCTCCACGACATCGGCAAGATCGGCGTCTCCGACACCATCCTCGCGAAGCCCGACGCTCTCACCGATGACGAGCGCTCGGTAGTCATGACGCACTCCCAGATTGGCGAGGCGATCATCGCGAATGCGGGCCCGCTTGCGGAGGTTGCTCCGCTTCTCCGCAGCCACCACGAGCGCTTCGATGGGAAGGGCTACCCGGATGGGCTTCGCGGGGACGCGATCCCGGTGGGGGCGCAGATCGTCGGGCTTGCCGATGCGATCGAGTCGATGCTCGGAGATCGGCCGTACCGGTCGGCCATGAGCCGAGCCGCGGTGATCGAGGAGATCCGCCGGTCCGCCGGCACGCAGTTCAGCCCGGCCCTGGTTGCCGCTGCGGAGAGGGTGCTGCAGGGCGCGGCGGGGGGTGACGCCGCCGGTGAAGAGGAGGGTAGCGCCGGTGCGCGGCTCACCATCTCCGACATGAACGGGATGGTCCAGTCAGCCCGGTGGCGGCTTTTCACCAAGCTGGCCAACGAGATCGATGTCCTGCTCGATCTGCCCGAGCTTGGAGATCGCCTGCTCGGCCTGCTCTGCGCCGATCTCGAGGTCACCGGTGCGGCCCTTTTTATCATGGATAGCGATCCCGACCAGCTCCGGCTGGTCGCCTGGAAGGGGACGCCGGTCTTCATGAAGGTTGGCGGCACGCTGGCGCGGGGGGAGGGGTTGCCCTGGATGACCATCGAGCAGAATAAGCCGCTAACGGTGGCCGACGTCACCTCCCATTCGAGGTACGCGGGCGTGGCTATCTCGGAGTCCGGTGCTGCCGTCTACGTTCCCCTCAGGTCGAGCGCGGGCGTCCAGGGAATCGTTGCCCTCTACCGCCCCAAGTTCCACAGCTTCGATGGCCAGGAGATGGCCTACCTGGAGGCGCTGGCGGTTCCGATCGCCGAGTTGCTCACCATCTCCCAGCTGCATGCCGAGGCACGGAGGGCAGCCCTAACCGACTCCTTGACCGGGGCCGGGAGCCGGCTCTTCGGCTTCGACCGCCTCCGCGAGGCCTGCGCCCGCTCCGCCAGGAGCTCGAAGGCGTGCGCGGTAGTGATGTTCGATCTGGACGGCTTCAAGGGGATCAACGACAGGCACGGCCACCAGGTTGGAGACGAGGTGTTGCGGAACTCCGTCAACCGGCTCCGCGAGGAGCTGCGGGCGGGGGATACGCTCGCTCGATATGGCGGCGACGAGTTCCTGGTGGTCTTGGAGGATACCACCGGTGCGGACGTGGCCGCGCTGGTGAACAGGGTCTCCGCCGGCGGCAGCGGGAAGCGCATTGCCGTCAGCGACCAGGTTCTAGACCTCCCTTGCTGGTCGGCCGGCTTCGCCATCTACCCAGAGGACGGCAGCGATCCCGACGAGCTGATCCGCGTCGCCGATGCCCGCCTCTACTTCCAGAAGAACTTCCACCGGGCGGCACGTACCGTGCCTCCGGTGCTCTGAACCGGAGATCTCCGGTGCCGGAGAACACGCTCCGCTTGCCACCCGGATCGATGCGGCGGTTTCGAGCCACGGCTTGAGCTGCCTGCGGCGGTGTTTGGCTGGAGCTCCGGGGCGATGGTCCGGGCCTTGACCCAGTACTCTGCCGAACAACCCACCCCCCAAAGGGGTCTTCCGGCATAAATGTGGGTCATCGTGCCAGAATGACCGGTGAATTCTCCTGGTAGAGCGAAGGTTATGGGGTAAGTAGCCAGTAGTCGATCTGTATCCGTTTTACCGGCCTCCTGGCGGGGTCGGTGAGAGAGCTGGCGATGCCACCATCGGTGTGGCACGCACGGGTGGTCCCTAGCTTTGGAGGTGCAAACCAAAGCGAGGCGAGGAGGCCGAACCCATGCGCGCTCGGGAACATGCTGCACGCAACATCCTTCGGGCTGGCCCGGCCCTTCTCACAGCCGACCAAGCTGCGTGAAAAGAAGCTGGGGGCTTCGGCCGGAAAAGGAGTCACCGCTAGTTTCTCAACCTGCTCGAGCGGGTGGTGGCTGCGGTGCGTGAGTTACTCGGGGAGTGCGAGCTGAAGGCTGGCGCTGATGACGACGGCGCCCACCTGTAGCCGCGCCACGTCCCGGGCGGCTAGGTGCGGAACTGGCTCCCGCCGCTCTATTACCGCTCCGCTGGGACGGCGTCCCGCTACCCGACGGACCCGTGCTGGACGCTGCACTCGATCCAGCCGGCGACTGCTCTGACGATTAAAGCCGCCAGTCCTCTCGGGGGTGACTGATGGATCGTTGCAGCCCCCGCTCCGGACGACGCAGCAGCCTGAGTCGGGAACCTCCTGGATCTATCCGTGGGGAGGACTTGAGGACAGGCCGCGACCAGGCATCGATGTCGACCGCAATGGCGCTCGCCACGTCTCCGGGGAGACCGGCACGCTCAGCGTATTGGCTCCAGCGTCGCGTTGCCTCGAGCACCTGGTCGATGATCTGGCGGGGTGAGGGCACCTCAAACCGATCGGCGACCTCCAAGATATCCTCGCGCGCGATTGCGGCCGTCTTGGAGTTGACCGCCATCAGATGCTGCCGGGTCCATCGGCTATTGGGCGAGTAGGCGTGGGTAACGTCGTAGG
>JAJYHR010000178.1 GCA_021784675.1 Actinomycetes bacterium | reverse complement strand
GTCCACCCGGCTGGCTGGCTCTGGGGAGCGCGCGGTGAGCGGGGCATGGGTCCGCGCAGCGGCTACCGCCCTGCTTGCCCTGTCCGGCTTCCTCGCCGCCCCGAGAGCGCTGCGGCCCAACGGCCTGCAGCGAGTCCTGAGACACCTCCAGCCGTCCCTGAAAGGCCCTTCGGACCCCGGTGCCACCACCCGCCGCGGCTGGCTGGAAAGCGACCTCGATCTGGTACTCCCTGACGTTCGCGCCGGGCAGTGGCTCCTAAACCTGGCCCGGCTCGGCTCCTCTTCCGCCCTAATCGTCCTCGGCGCCGCCTCCATCTGGGCACCGCCGCTGGTGGCAGTGGCATGCGCGCTGGTGGTGGCTGGAGCGGCGATCCTGGTCCCGTTGGGCCTCCTCCACGACACCGCCACCAAGGCGAGGCGCCATTCCGAGCAGGAACTATACAAGCTCCTCTCGCAACTCACCAACCTGCTCTCCTCCGGCTACTCTCTCCCCGCCGCCATCGGCCGCCTGGCCGAAGGGGGACCGGGTATCTGGCGGGATCATCTCCTAAGGTTGCAGCTCTCGCTCGATCACGGGGTGGAGCTGGCAGCGGCACTGGAGCAGCTCGCGGGGCGGCTGCGCACGCACAGGCTCGCCCGCGCGCTCACGCTGCTGGCCAGTGCCTACCGCAGCCACACCGCATTTGCGGTCTGCGAGCGCCTAACCGAGCAGGAGGCGGAGAGCGAGTACAACCGCCTACTCGCCGAGGGGGAGCGCCGGCTGCAGCTGGTGTGGATACCAGTGGCGATCGCGACCCTGGTCCCCGGGATCCTGCTCCTCCTCGCGCCGATGGCCGGATCGCTTAAATCCATAGCAGGTGCTTGACACAATTAACCCGAGCGTATAGTTTCTATCTCACTCCATGGAAGGAGGTTCGTTGATGACATGGAAGTCGGCGTTTCAAGGGTACAGACGGCACCGATGGCTAGCCGCAATAACGTCGTTATTGCTCAATCCGTGGGCCGCACTGACCATTTGGAACGACGCCGAATCTGGAGAAGGCGTGATATCGACGGCGATCGTAGTGATGATCATGGCATTTCTTGCGGTCGGCGTTTGGGTGGCCTTCAAGGCCATAATGTCAAACGCAACCAACTCGATAGCAACGCAAGTATCCCAGATCGGCCAGTAGTGGACCGGCGGCCGCAGCTCCGGTGCGAGAACGGATCTTCGCTGGTGACGTCCACCATCGCGATGGGGATGAGCCTGGTGCTGCTGCTGGTAGCAGTCTCCCTGGCTCTCGCCGTCGACCGGCTGGGGACGATCAGCGCTACCGTTGACCGCGCCGCGGTGGTGGCCGCTGCCCACCTGGCGTCCGGCGCAGGCTCGGCGAGAAGCTCGGCGATGGCGGCGTTAGCCGCCCTTCCCGACCTACCGGGGTCGCACCTTTCGATCAGCTCCATCGGCCATCTCGTTACCGTTACCGATCAGGTTCCACTCTCGGACATATTTTCCCCGTTCCCGCTGGAAAGAACGATGCAATTTAGCGCGGAGGCTTATGGATCGTGACCGCCCATCAGAAGCCGGATATATCGATATGATCGTCATCCTCTTCGTCTCGGTAGTTGTCGTGGGATTGCTGGTTCCATTTGCCTTGAGCCTGGCCCGCGTCGTCTCGGAGAAGCAGGCGCTTGACCAGGCCGCCTACAGCCTGGGGAGGGCCTGGATCGAGACCGGGAAGCGGCCGGCGCAGTCGGAGAGCCTTCCCGGCATCGGCCCGGTGGCGGTCACCGGCTACGGCAACGGTGCGGGTTGCAGCGCGATCGAGGTGATCGTGAGCTCCCTGCAACCAGTCGACCTCGCTCCGCCCATCCTCGGCGGCAGCCTCCAAATCCAAGCTACCGGCTCCGCCAGCCTGCTCCAGGATGCCTACCGGTTGCCGGATGCCGGCGGCGTCAACTGCGATAATGCCCAATCCCAGTAGCGCCGAGCGCGGCTCCGCGCTGATCATGGTCCCGGTGCTAGCGGGGGTTGCCGCCCTCCTGCTAGCCTTCTCCCTGCTCCTCGCCTCCGCCCTCTACCAGCAGGCGAGGCTCACCCAGGTCTTCGAGACCTGCGCGCTTGCCGCTTCCCGCGCCCTCAGCCCCGCCGGCATCTACCTGGACTCTACCGCGAGGATATCTGCCGCCCTTGCCAGCCAGGACACCACCGGATGCCTGGCTACGATGGCCGGGCCGGGTCAACCGATCTCCTGGACGGTCTCGCAACCGGGTCCCACCTCGATCCGGATTGCCGGTTCGCAGCCGCTTTCCGGCCCGCTAACCGGCCTGTTCGCCCTCTTCGGTTCCCATCCCCGAATCGTCGCCAGCGCCGCGGCGGCTATCGGCACCTCCTGACCAGGACTCCGGAGGTCTCCAGCCGGCCGAAAAGCCCGGCCCCGGCCGCCGACCCATAGGCTTGAAACCGTGAACCCCTCGACAACCCCGCTGGCCGCGCACCTCTCGCCGGACAGGATGGAGCTCACCGCCTGCTTCCGGGATCCGGAGACCGCCGCAAACCGCACCGAGGTGATCCGGCTGGGCCAGCCGAACCCGCTGCCGGTGGTCGACTACGACACCCCGGCTAGGTGCTACGCGATTGCCAACCGGCGTATCCCCCTTGCGGGAGCCACGAACTTCCGGGACGCCGGGGGCTATGCGACCACTCCCGGGTGGCTGCCGTGGCGGAGCCGCTACCGCTCCGAGAACCTTGCCCGGCTAACCAGGACCGACTGGCAGACTCTGCTCGACGCCGGGATCAAGCTGGTCCTCGACCTCCGCACCGACGCGGAGGTCGAGGAGATGCCGAGCCGGACGCCCTCCGGCATCGAGGTCAAGCGGCTTCCGGTCTCGAGCAGGCTCCAGGGGTTCGCCGATCCGACCGCGGCCCTCTTTGCCGGCAAGATCCCAAGCATCGGCTACGACGATATGGTTGAGATGTATCTTGACACCATCGAGACCAGCCGCCCGCAACTCGACGAGGCGGTCCACATGCTCTCCAACTATCCGGAACCGATGGTGGTCCACTGCACGGCCGGCAAGGACCGCACCGGCATCGCTATCGCCCTCTGGCAGCTCCAAAACGGCGTCTCCATGCAGCAGGTAGTGGAGGACTACCGCCTCTCGGCGCTGCTGAGAACAACCCCGCGCTTCCTGGAGCTCCGCCACCGCATCGACGGCGCCGGGGTCGTCCCGCGGTTGGTCCATAGCTACTTCTCGGCCCCAGTTCCCGCCCTCATTGCCGCGCTCGGGAAGCTAACCACCTAGGAACCGCGAGCACCTTGATGCCTCGAGTCACGCCTTCCCTGCGCGAGCAGGGAGTCGGGCTGACATGCCCGTTTAGATGAACAGCTAGTTATTTGTTGACATTTTTTTAACGTTTCATTAGCATTAACTTGATGATGAAGTTATTAGCGGCAAAGCATTTCAAAGCATGACCGATATCCTGGCAATAGACGCCCTCTACCAGGAAAGCAGGAAGTTTCCTCCCCCGCCGGAACTTGTGAGCACCGCCGCTACCAACTCCACACGGATCTACGCGGAGGGCGACGATCACCAGAACTTCTGGGAGGAGCGGGCGCGTTCACTTGTGTGGCGGCACCCCTGGGACCAGGTGCTCGACTGGAGCGGCGCTCCCTTTGCAAAGTGGTTCACCGGGGCCACGCTCAACGTCACCGAGAGCTGCCTCGATCGCCACGCGGCCGCCACCCCGTCGAAGATCGCCTACTACTTCGAGGGAGAGGAGGGCGACTCCCGGACCATTACCTACGCTGGCCTCCTCGAAGAGGTCAGCCGGTTTGCCAACGGCCTTGCCGAACTCGGCGTCGAAAAGGGCGACCGCGTCGCCATCTACATGGGCATGGTCCCCGAGTTTCCCGTCGCGTTGCTGGCCTGCGCGCGCCTGGGAGCGATCCACTCCGTGGTCTTCGGCGGCTTCTCGCCCGACGCCCTCGCCGACCGGATCAACGACGCCAAGGCCAAGGTGGTGATCACCTGCGACCAGTCGAGGCGAAAGGGACAGACTGTCGACCTCAAGGCCTTTGCTGACGCCGCAATCGAGCGCTGCGACTCGGTCGAGCACGTCGTGGTAGTCGCGCGGACCGGAGCCGATGTGAACCGCGTTCCCGGACGCGACGTCGACTACCGGGAGCTGGTCAGCCGGCAGCGGCCGGTCAGGCCCGCGACCGAGTGCTCGAGTGAAGATCCGCTCTTCATCCTCTACACCTCCGGGACCACCGGGAAACCCAAGGGGATCGTTCACACCTCCGGCGGCTACCTGGTCGGAGCGACCACCACCCACCGCGAGGTATTCGACTTGAGGCCCGACGACGTCTACTGGTGCACCGCCGACATCGGCTGGATCACCGGCCACAGCTACGTCGTCTACGGCCCGCTAGCCAACGGGGCC
>JAJYHR010000179.1 GCA_021784675.1 Actinomycetes bacterium | reverse complement strand
CTCCTCGGTGAGATCCCGTTGCTCGCCGGCGCGGAGGAGGAGTGGAGCCGCGAGATCGACTCGGCCACCTCGGCGCTGCTGGAGGCGGTGGAGCGTTCCGAACTGGCAGCTTCGTCGTGCACCGCGCGGCTTTGGGAGCAGGTGCCGGAGCGCAGCCGCCCTCCCGCCTAGCCGGGAAGCCGCCGCTCTCCGAGCTCGACCGCGCCTCGGGCGTTCTCGAACTCGCTCGACCCGGGAATGGCGACGCCGACCCCGTCCCTCCCCTCGTAGAGCCTCGGCATGATCGGCTCGACCCGGCCCAAGCCGTCAGCAGCCGCCATGACCTCCGCGACGCTCGCCGACTGCGCCAGGAACTCCAGATTCTTCAGCGTCGGCAGCACCAGCTCGAAGCGGCCGGCGGCGTGCGCCGCAAGCGCCTCCTCGGGGGAGATCCACTGCTCGCTCACCGCCTCGCCCCGATCGGCGGCCGCTACCTGGCCGAAGGGAACCCCCGCCACGAAGAAGCGAGTGTCAAAGCGCCTGGGCACCCCCTCCGGCGTGATCCAGTGGGCAACGTAGCGGAGGTCTCCAAGCCGGAGGCGCACCCCCAGGTACGCGAGCACCTGCGAGAAGGAGGTCTCCGCTCCCAAAAGCTCGCGGCGACAGCGGGCCACCTCCGGGGAGGCCGCTACCGGCGCCGCCTCAGCCGCGGGCGGGAGCACCCCGCTCCCGTCTGGGTAGCCCAGCAGGATCCCGCACTCCTCGAATGCCTCCCTCGCGGCAGCTACGTAGTAGGCGAGCCCGCCGGAAGCCACCCCCAGCCTGGAGCTTGCCAGCTCCTCGTCCAGATCGTCGACCCGATCGGCAAGATCCCCATCTCCATCGCCCAGCGAGCCCCCCGGGAAGACGTACGCCCCGCCGGCAAAGGCAAGGTCCTTCGAGCGCTTGAGCATGAGCACCTGGAAGCCGCCGGCTCCGGCCGGCCGGAGCAGCATCACCGTAGCCGCCAGGCGGGGGGCAGTCACTCGCGGCCCGCCAGGCGCGCGCCCAAAGCTACCGCCACTCGAGGGGGCGGTGGAGTCGGGAAGGCGGGATTTGAACCCGCGGCCTCAGCGTCCCGAACGCTGCGCGCTGCCAAACTGCGCTACTTCCCGTACCGATCAGTGTAGATGGTCACGGGGTGGCCGTGGCTACGGTTGCCCCCGAATCCAGGGGGCGGTACGAGTTGTCGAGGAACAGGTTCCCCGCCAGCACCTCGGCCACCGCCTTGCGGAGCAACAGCGCGTTGAGCGGCTTGACCAGGTAACCGTCGGCGCCGGTGCGCCGCGCGGTAAAGACGTCCGCCCTCCGATCGAGGAGCAGCAGGATCTTGGTGTCCGGAGCCCGGCCGGCGCCTGCCTCCAGCCGGAGATCGGTGGAGATGGCGATGCCGCCCATGCTCCCGATCTGGGCGTCCAGAATCACCAGCTGGGGCTCAAGATCCCGCACGGCCTCGAGGACGGCCCGGCCCGAGCTCGCCGCGTAGATGGTGTCCCCGCCGCTCTCCAGGACCGAAGCCAGCTGGGCCTCGAGCTCAGTGGAGTCTGTGACAATGAGTAAACGTGCCATTGGGACCCATCCTAGCCACTAGCCGGCGAGCTTCACAAACACCGAAGAGCGGATGGCGTCGCTCATCAGAGCGAGCGTTCCGATACTTGCCACCTCGATCCCGAGGTCGTCGAGGGGGAAGAAGCCGGGAAGCGAGCCGGCTGCGAGGTGTCTCGCCACCGCCGCGAGCTCCTGCTCCCGCTCCGCCGCGAGCTCCTCCATCAGCTGGCTGGCGGGGCCGGCCACCCCCGACCTGGGCAGATCCCCAAAGTCCGGAGTAAGCCGGTTAACGGCGACCGCCGCCACCTCGTGCCCGATCTCGGCCAGCAGCCCGGCGATCCTCATCGAGCCGGCGAGGGCGTCGGGACGGGCGCTGGTGACCAGGAGGTAGCTGGTCATCGAGGAGGCAAGGAGAGTGCTGGTAGCCTCGGCCCGCTCACGAAAGCCGTCCTCGATGCCGGAGAATGCCTGGAAGAACTGGATGGTGTCGTCGATCACCTGGGCGCCTACCACCTGCGCCATCTGCCGGATCAGGCTACGGGTGGCCGTAGCCAGCGGGCGCAAGTAGAACGGCGGCGGCTTGAGCAGGAACTTGAAGATCCGGTTGTCCAGGAAGCCGGCGAGCCTCATCGGGGCGTGGAGGAAGTCGATAGCCGCCTGAGCCGGCGGGGTGTCTACCACGATGGTGTCGAACATCCCGCTCTCGCGGAGCTCCCAGAGCCGCTCGAACGCCATGTACTCCTGGGTACCGGAGAGGCGGGTGACCAGGTTCCAGTAGACCGGGTTCCGGGTGATCTCCTGGATCTGCTGCTCGGAGACGGCGTAGCGCCGCACCATCTCGTCAAAGGTGATCCGGGCGTCCAGCATGGCAACCTTGAAGGAGTCGCCGAATCCCGGGACGCTCACCGGATCGTTTCCCACCTGATCGAGCCCGAGCGCGCCCGCGAGCCTCCGCGCCGGGTCGATCGTGAGCACGCACACCCGCGAGCCGTTCCGGGAGAGCGCGGCACCGACGGCGGCCGCGGTGGTGGTCTTTCCCACCCCGCCGGGTCCAAGGCAGACGATGGTGTGCTGGTCGGCAAGCCCTTCCACCAGGGTTGCGGTCACAGCAGCCCCTCGCCAAGCGCGCTGGCCAGATGGTCCGCGGTCTCCGCTACATCGTCCCGGAAGCCGACCCAGGGCAGTAGAGCCACCCGCGAGCCAAAGGCGCTCTCCACCCTGCTCACGTGCGCAGCCGCGGCTTGGAACCGCCCCAGCCGGTAGTGGAAAGCCGCCGCCTCGGCGCTTCCATCGGCAAGGCCCAGCTCGGCGCCCGCGGGCAAACCCGGCGGCATCTGGTTCACCACACAGGAGAGGACGTTCACCCCCAGCGGACCTCCCAGCCTCGCCATCAGCTCCTCGGCCTCCTGGATCGGGGTCTCCTCCGGAAGGGTCACGATCACGGCACCGGTCTTCTCGTGGTCTCGGAGCAGCTCCAGCACCTCGATGGATTGAGTGGCCACCGGCCCCTCGGTGGCTATGCCGCCGAGCCCCTCCGGGGAGGTGAGCAGGCTGAGCGCGTGCCCCGAAGCGGGGGCGTCCAGGATGATGACGTCGTGCTTGGCGGCGTTCACCAGCTGGTTCAGCTTCGCGAGCAGCAGCAGGTCCCGGATGCCGGGGATCGCCGTCGAGACGGCGCCAAGGACTCCCGACTTCGCCATGTGTCCCGCCAGCGCGCCAAAGCCGTGGCTCTCCAGGTACTCCACCATCACCGGCTCCGGCTTGAGCACCAGAACCTCCAGATCGTCGCCCTCGCGGTAGGTGGCCAGATCGTCAAACAGGACCAGCAGCGGGTGAAGGCCGGCAAGCTGGGCCAGGCGGGCGAGCAGGCGGGAGACGCTGGACTTGCCGACCCCTCCTTTGCCGGTGACGATCACCAGCTTCGGATCGCCGATCATCTGCCCCAGCAGGATGCGGGCGCGGGAGATCAGCATGAGATCACCCTAGATGATTTCGATTCTGTGAAGTCCAAACGGATCACTTGACACGTAAACACCAGGCCATCTATGATGAGTCGAACCACGATGTAGAGCCGGAACGATCGTGCTAGCAGGTATCCCGTACCAGGGAATGCCGAGTAGCGGGTTCTGAGGATGGGGTTCCGCCCGCGACTGTTGTGCGCCTGTACCGGTTGACGCAGCGAAGGAGAGGGGGGCCGCGATGGACATCGAGGTTTGGAGAGAGCGGGCCGAGTGCCGAGGCTGGGGTGTGGCCCTCTTTTTTCCGCCTGAAGACCCGCGTTCGGAGTCTCCGGGTGACCGGAGGGTCCGGGAGGGAAGGGCCAAGCGCGTCTGCAGGCGTTGCGGGGTGAAGGACGAGTGCCTTGAGTGGGCGATCAACAACGGAGAGTCTCGGGGTATCTGGGGCGGGAGGAACGAGCTGGAGCGGAAGGCGATACTCCGGGCCCGCAGGCGAATCCGGGTGGTGGTATAGCCAAAGCCCACCCGGAGTCCGCGACCGCTAGCGCGGCTCGCGGGAGGCGGCGAAGACGTAGAGCGTGGCGAGGAAGTATGCCAGCGTGATCAGGTGGACCGCTGTGCACCAGAGGCAGATCGCCCTGATGGTCACGACCTCCGAGTAGACCAGCCAGAGGACGAAGAGCACCCCTCCCCCGAGCGAGATCAGGCGCAGCCTCAGAGCCTCGCTCCAGGCCGTGACTCGCGGGAGCAGCATCGCGGCCTGGAAGAGGAAGAACGCCAACCCCAGCACCGCCACCGGGACCCCAAACACCGCTGACTCCGCCGATGTCGTCACCTCCGTGCAGTTGATGATTCCGGTGTCCGGGCAGGCCAGGGGGACCGTGGTGTCGAAGTGGACCACCGTCAAGTAGGTAGCGACCCCGAGGCCGGCCAGCGTGAGCAGCCACGCCAGCCATCCGTACC
>JAJYHR010000112.1 GCA_021784675.1 Actinomycetes bacterium | reverse complement strand
GATACTCGTCTCGATCTTCCAAGAACTCTGAACGACGGGCCTCGTTTGCGATGTAATCGTCCGAGTTGGGGTCGCCGAGGGTCGCTGCGATCGCTAGTCGTCGCTCCTCGAATCGATCCGAGATATATTTCAGAAAGACGAGACCCAAGACTACATGCTTGTACTCGCTCGGTTCCTGGTTGCCCCGAAGCGCGTCCGCTGCATCCCAGAGGCGCTGCTCGAGCGTCTTGTTGAGCTTTGCTGCGCCTTTGCTAGATCGCGCCGCCATTTAGCGTTCCACTCTCCGTAGATTGCGGGTAATAATTGATTGCAATTTATGGTTCATTATGGTGTCTATTGTATCATTTTACCTCTCGCCGGAGAAGGCGAACGTCCAACACGCTGCTGGTAGGCGCACAGATCCCAACACAGATCGGCACATCAATCACGCCAGAATACGCCGTAGAGCCGGTCACGCCGGGGTTCGTCAATCCGAGCCATCACCATGTTGTCCTGGACCGGGAGCTCATGGCGCTCTGTCGCGCAGGCCAGGTCGAAGAATGTAGCAGCTACAACTGCCCAGATCCGTTCAGGCACCGGAGCTCGACGGAATGCGACAGCTAGCCTGAGCGAAGAGGGCTTCCAGTCACGAGGAAAGCCGTATATCAGGCATGGCAGAGACACCTCGAGGCTGGTGTTTTCCCACTCGTCAGTCTCCTTGCGTTTTCCCGTCTTTGGGTCTTCGAGGATCGTTGTAACTCCAGCAATTCGCCCCTCATCTACAGCCGCGATGACAGTAATTGTGCCACTGAAGGTGTCATCGATCAGCTGAGCCCGTAAGTCTTCAGCTGCACGATCGGACCACCGGCCGAGAGTCTTCACGTCTTTTTGCACCACCAGCGAATAGCTCGCTCGCCGCTGCCCTAGCAGACGGATCTCGTCGGGAACTGGCGCCCGTTCTAAAAGCCGCTTGAGCTCACAGCCCAAGTCGACTTTGAGTGCCCTAGCCCAAGGCGTGTCATCCAGCACCCCCAGTACGTCAGTAAAGCGCTCGAGAGCAACCTGTGGGTCGCTTGTGCCGAGTGCCGACATGAGTGCTCCACGTTGCTTCAGGCGACCTGAAGTCAGGCCGCGTCCTTCTCGAAGCTTTCGGATGTCCGCAAGGACTGGATCGTTCATGTCCAATTTTATGTCCACAAATTGGGTTGTGAAGTTCCTTTCGGCGCTATGCGCCTCGATCACAGACTAGGTCCCAGCCCCAGGCTCACCAGAGCTGAGGGGCACTAGGAAAGAAAGGGACAACGATGAATCAAGAGATCATGAACTACGACCGTGGCGGAGCAGGCATCAGCCGTGACGTCAGGCGAACTAGCCGTGAGATATCTCGTGGCCGACTTGGCGCGCAGGTCAGGTCGGCACAGGTTGACAACTCCACCGACGTCACCATGGCCAAAGTCGAGAACCTGACAATGGCTACGGCGAATGCCATGCAGCAGGTCACCCGCGTAGCCCAGGCGATCCGCCAGCTCGAGCAGATGATGCCCGAAGTATCCGGCCGCCTCGGATATCTCGCCGATGACCACATGCTCGGCTGCTCCGAACTCCTGGCGGACCTCCGGCGCGAGATGAGGAGGATCAGATGATGGTCGTGGTCATGCTCTGTCTGGCGATCACGCTTGCCGTCATCACCATCGGCGGACTTTGGGCGCTGGTGGCCTGGCAGAGGAGTCGCCAGATCTACGACGTGCTCGCCGAGCGCTTGAGCGTGGATGCCCGCATGGAGCAGTTGACCACCCAGACCCTCGCAGCAATACGGGAAATGGCCAGGCGCGGTGATGGCTCTCTGTGATCTGGCGGCAGATTACCAGCTGATCCGGAGTGGCTTCGCATGATGAACAAGCTGGTTGAAGTCTGCGTCATGCTGCTCCTGGCAGCTACCGCGATCTATGTCGCGGTCCGGCTCATCGAATCGATCACGGCGGCATTGGTCATCATTGCTGCCGTGACCGGGGGCCTGATAGTTGCGGGCCTCATCGCGAGGATCCTGTGGCGCGTTCGCCAGATGAACCGCTGGTAACTGCGCGACGGTGACTATTTCACAACATCGTTTTTCGTGATCAATATCAGGTAATAAAACGCGGGATTTACAAGAGGGGTAATGCGTCCAATCGGGCGACATATCGGGTGTCCGCCCGGACCCGTTGGCACTTGCATTTGGCCTCGGGGTGGTTTTTAGTAATCACCCCGAGGATGCTCCTTCGCATTTCTCGGCCAACTCTTACATCAACCTTTTCAAAAAGACCCGCGCAATCGACGGCAATCGATGCTCGGGCAGAAAGGAGCCTTTCAATGGTAACACACAACACGAGCGACTCTCCCCACGAGCAATTCAGGACAATCTTGGCGGACCCGCCGTGGGATGTACAACAAAAAGGGGCACGTGGTGCTTGCGCGCACTACAAGCTGATGACACTCGATCAAATAAAGAACATGCCGATCAGCGACCTCGCTGCGACAGACGCCCACTGCTGGCTCTGGGTTACCAACGCCACGCTTCGGGCTGGGTATGACGTGCTGGAGCACTGGGGTTTCACTCCCCGGTCTCCCCTCACCTGGATAAAGCCTCGCATCGGCCTTGGCAACTACCTTCGCAACGCAACGGAACACTTGATCCTTGGCACGCGCGGCAACGCGCCCGTCAAGTTCCGCGCCCAGGCGACCTGGATGTTTGCTCCCTTGCAGGAACACTCCCACAAGCCCGACGAGCAGTACGCGGTGATCGAACGCATAAGCGAAGGTCCTTACCTGGAGCTGTTCGCCCGCAGACGGCCGTCGTCGAAGCGGGACTGGAGCGTTTGGGGGAACGAGATCGACGCGGACATCGTGATACCCGGCTATCCGGTGCCCTCGGACCGCAAGAACCAGAAGGAGGACGACGATGCCTAGGCACAGGAAACGCAAGACAGACCGCAAAGTGCAGGAAGAGCGGATCCTGCGCGTGCGCGGGGTTCGTCGGGGTTCCCCGGATGCAAGGAAGCTCTCGCGCGCGTTCATCGGTCTGGCACTCGCGCGGGCCGAAGCCGAAGCCCAGTCCCAGGAGGAAGAGACAAGCCGCGAAAACAAAGACGGGAACGAAGAGCAAGGAAGCGGAGGACCCCAGGATGGCAGTCAGTGAACACCCGCGCTCGGAGGCTGAGCGTGGTACGTGGGTCTTCTCCCAGCTCCAGATCCCGCGCCCCCTCGAGGTCGCCCAGGTTGAGGCGCTGCTGCTTCGACTGGCGGCTGACCGTGCGGCGCCACCACTGGTCTTCGAAGCCCGTGCCGAGCACGGTGCACTGATCCAGCATCTGGTTGGTACTCCAGCCGAGCACGTCAAATGGGTACAGAGGACCTTGCGCCACCTGCTGCCGGGACTGGATATAAATGCCCTGGACCAGCCACGCCTGCCAGTCGGGCACGCAACGAAGCTCAGAGTCCGGCCACAAGCCTTCGCGCTGTCAACGGATCGTGCCGAGCTAATCAGCTTGAGCCTGCTATCTGCTCTTGACGCTCGCCTGCATAAGGGAGAGCGGCTCGTATTGCAGATCGTGCTTGGTCCACGCACAGCGCCGAAACACCTGCCAAAGGAGATTCCCGATCCGACCCAGCCGTGGTGGCAGCTGCTCAGCCAGGGAGAACTCTCGGCATCCCGGACAGTACGCGAACAAATTGATGCCAGGGTCGGCCAGCACGGCTTTGGTACCGCGATTCGCATAGGAGTGGCGGCCAAGACTCCCGAGCGGCGCAAACAGCTGGTGGTGGGAGTGCTGGGTGCGATATCTACAGCACAGGACCGGGGCACCTACGTCGATCTACGCTTCGAACCCGCGTCGCGCCTGAATACGCCCCGCGCGCCACTGCGATGGAGACTTCGTCTCGGCGCCACCGAGTTGACCGGCCTGCTCGCCTGGCCGCTGGGTGAAATTGACGCTCCCGGGGTTGCGCCACTTCACCCGAGACCTTTGCGCATACCGGAGAAGGTTTGTCGGACCGAACGCCTCTTTGCCGTGCCTGTCGGCTCCGGCCCCAAAGCTCCCGTCGGGATCGCCTCCGGCGATATTGCAGCCCACTTACTCGCGATGGGTCCAACCGGAGTCGGCAAGTCGACGGTGCTGTTGAACCTTGTCGCAGCAGACGTTGCCGCTGGCCGAGCGGTTCTGGTAATCGATCCGAAGTGGCAGCTCATAAGAGACATCATCGAGCGGGCCGTGCCGGCCGAGCGCATGGATGACGTTGTCGTGATCGACCCTGCGGATGCAAAAGCGGGACGAGTCGTAGGGTTCAATCCGCTCAATGTCGGAGAGCGAGATCCCGATGTGGTGGTCGATGGACTTGTAGCGGTTCTCAAGGCGGTATTCCACGATGGCTGGGGACCTCGCACTGAGGACATCATCCACTCAGCACTCCTGACCCTTGCCAGGGTGGGAGTCAGTCGCAAACAGCCATTCACCCTCATGCACCTGCCGCCACTGCTGACGGACGAGAGGTTTCGTCGTTCGATCATCGGAGAAGTGGTAAACGATCCGGGCCTCGGATCGTTCTGGTCCGAATACCTGGCAATGTCGCCCGGCGCCCAAGCCCAGGCGATCGCGGCACCGATGAACAAGCTGCGCCAATACCTGCTGCGCCCGAGCTTGCGCGCGATACTCGGCCAGGCCGAACCGGCCTTCCGTCTTCGCGACGTATTCAGGGACAACAAGGTAGTGCTGGTCCCCTTGAACGAGGCGCTGATCGGACCGATCACAGCTCAGTTGCTGGGTTCGCTGATCGTCGCCGAAACCTGGTCCGCAACCATGGAGCGCGCCAGTGAAGCAAACCCGGCGAAGCGGCCGGCGACTGTCGTTATCGATGAGGTCCAGCAATACCTGCACCTCCCGGTATCAATCGATGATGCGCTGAGTCGGTCCCGTTCCTACGGCGTGGGCTGGCATCTTGCACACCAGCACCGGGGACAGCTGCCAGCATCCACGCGCTCGGCGGTGGACACCAACGCCAAGTCAAAGGTCATCTTCCAACCCCTCGATCCGGACGATGCATCAGCCGTTGCCAAGCAGGCTCCGGACCTGAAGCCAATCGACTTTCTCAGCCTTGGCCAGTATCAGGCGTACGTGAACCTGACTGCGGAGGGAGCACCATCGGGTTGGGCCCTGGTGCGTACGCTTCCCGCACCGGCAACGACTGGCCTGGGCGTACAAGTGCGTGCCCGGAGCCGCGAACTTTACGCCAGCGAGATTCCCAAATACCCAGAGGCAGCGGCAGCTGACTCCGGGGGCACGGATGGAGGAAGCGAGTCGCTGGGGCGCAAACGGAGGCGATCATGACAACTCTCTTCGCTTCCACATGCTCTCCTTCGTCATCCTCCAGCCCGTTAAGGGGTATCCGGGGGAAGGTCATCTCGGCCGTCCTACCACGACGCTCAAGTGGTCGGACTCCCTGCAGTATGTCGGCCAACTTCCGCGTTTCGCGGGAGGGGACTGACCCCGCGCTGCGGGGTCTGCTGGCGGGACTCAGCAAGTGCGCGCCAAAGAGGAATTCATCATGACCCACTCAGATATCGATGCGCTTAGGGACCGGCTGACCGAGCGGGACCTTGCGGTCATCAGAGACGTGGACAACTACCGGCTGCTAACCACCAAGCAGATCCAACGACTGCATTTCGACCCCGTTCACCCGACGCCCGCCGCTTCGGCACGGGCATGTAATCGCACCCTCTCGCGCCTGCGTGATGCTCGAGTACTCGGGACTCTCGAGCGACGCATCGGTGGAGTCAGGGCTGGGTCGTCAGGCTTTGTCTGGTACATAGGCCCGGCGGGCGAAAGGCTGATGAAATCGCTCGATCGGCCCCTGTCATCTGGTCGCCACAACTACCGCGAACCATCCAGGCACTTCGTGGAGCACACCGTCGCCATCGCAGAGCTTGCAGTACGCATAGCCGAAGCCGGACGCGACGGCTCCTTCGAGTTGCTGGAGCTGCAGACCGAACCGGGAAGCTGGCAGGCGTCCCTTTCCCGCTTCGGCACGGTCCAGACGCTCAAACCCGACCTGCGCATAGTGACCGCTATCGGTGAGTTTGAGCACCACTGGTTCGTCGAAGTCGACATGGCCAGTGAGCACATGCCCGTCATCATTCGTCAGTGCACCGCCTACGAAGCCTTCCGGGCGACCGGGAGATATCAGGCGACACACGGGCTTTTCCCGGCCGTGTTGTGGGTCTGCCCCACAAGCGCCCGGGCGGAGGCCATTCGGGCCGCTGTGGCCGCGACACCGGGCCTAGACCCCGCCCTGTTCGCCACCTGCGCCAGCCCCGGTTGCCTGGGCGTCCTGACCGGGGACGAAACGGGGTCGCCGTGACCGCCCAGGGCCAGTGCCGGCCTGACTTTGGGACTGGACTTTTCGGCCAAAGTGAGCGTCAATGTACCTGGACCCGGAGCCCACCGGCCCAGGGCGTGACATGTGGAATCAAGTAATCGAAAGGAGGAATAGGAAAATGGAAGAAGAACAATTACAGGCCCGGTCACCTGAAAAAGCGACCGAAGCCGAACAGGCGGAAAAGCGCCTGAAGACGCTTGCCGTTCGCCTTGACGAGGGGCTGCATGCCCAACTGCACTTCATCGCGCAGCTCAGTGGCACCAGCATCTCAGAGGAGATCCGCCGAGCGATCGAGAACCGCATCGCAACCGCCCAGGACGATCCCGAGCTGATCGCTCATGCGGAACGAGTGCGCGAAGAGATCGAGCGCGAAGCTGCCGCTAGAAGCGCCGCCATCGCTGGCTTCCTGGGCGCTCCGGCAGTGAGCGCTGCGACCGATACGGCCAAGCAAAGTTCAACCAAATCTCGCCGAAGCGGACAGCCCGCTGGTGAGTAGAAGTGGGGATAGCCATGTCTAGTGTCACGGGTTCCAAGACTGCGATCACTTATCTTCGCGTCTCGACCGTCGACCAGGCCAAGCGTGGCGGGCGGGAGGAGGGATTCTCCATTCCCGCTCAGCGCGAGGCCAACACACGCAAAGCAGAATCGCTGGGTGCGGTAATCGTTGAAGAGTTCGTGGATGCCGGAGAGTCCGGTACCTCGGCGACCAAACGCCCCGAGCTGCAACGCATGCTCGCCTACGTTCGCGAGAACCAGGTGGATTACTGCGTTGTTCACAAGTTGGATCGTCTGGCCCGCTCCCGGGCTGATGACGTATCGATCCACTTTGCGCTCAAACAAGCGGGAGTGACCCTGGTTAGCACCAGCGAGAACATCGACGAGACGCCGTCGGGAATGCTGATGCACGGCATCATGAGCAGCATCGCCGAGTTCTACTCGCGTAACCTTGCCAACGAGGTCACCAAAGGCATGGTGCAAAAGGCCAGCATCGGTGGCACGGTCTCACGCGCACCACTTGGCTACAAGAACGTCCATGTCACCGACGAATTGGGGCGCGTGAATCGGAGCGTGGACATCGATGCCGATCGAGCGCATTTGGTGACGTGGGCCTTTTATCGCTATGCCGAGGGCGATTCCACGCTGCGCACGTTGCTGGACGAGTTGACGGCACGAGGGCTTCGCTCCCGCCCGACGCCCAAGTGGCCGAGCAAGCCATTGACGGTAACGGCCCTACACAAGCTGCTCCGCAATCCCTACTACAAAGGGGAGATTCATTACCGAGGCGCGATCTATCCGGGGATTCATGAACCGCTCGTCGACCCGGGCACCTGGCAGCAGATGCAAGATCTGTTGACGGCAAACGCCACCGCTGGGACTCGCCAACGCACCAACAGCCATTACCTGCGCGGCAGCATCTACTGCGGAACCTGCGGCTCCCGGCTCATGGCAACCACGGCCCGCAACCGATGGGGCGCGGAGTACCTCTACCTCATTTGTTCGGGCAGGTCGCGCAAGATCACGGACTGCCAGCGCCAAGCGATGGCGGCAGAATTGGTTGAGGAACTTATCGAGGACGAGTACAAGTCCATCGCTCTCTCGCCCGAGCTGCGCGACAACGTGGAAGACCTTGTCCTTGAGGACTTCGACCGACTGCGGGATGCAGCCGTCGGTGAACGAACCCAAATGGAGACACAGCGCGTGGAACTCAACGCGCAGCGCCAGAAGCTGCTCGATGCGCACTACGCGGGCGCCATCCCGATCGATCTTTTGAAAAGCGAGCAGCAGCGCATCGCCACTCAGCTCAACCGGATCGAAGTGGAACTGCAGACGGCCGATGCAGACTTCGAGCAGGCCAGGTTGGTTTTGTCGGACACCTTGGACCTGACCCGAGATTGTCACACCGCCTACCTTCAGGCGAACGACAGCACCAGACGCTTGTTCAACCAGGCGTTCTTCGCCAAGATCTACATAGACGAGGACGACGAGACCCGAGAGCGAACGATTCGGGTTGACTACAACGAGCCATTCGACGACTTGCTCTCACGCTTGGTGCCAGCACGGGTGCATCATGAACTGGAAGCAAAGAAAACCGCCCTTCCGGCGGCTGCCGGGGGCGGTACAGGGATCGAAACCGGGCGCACCGACGAGGTGCAGGGTTCTCATAAGGATACTTTGGTGGAGACGAGGGGACTCGAACCCCTGACCTCCTGCGTGCAAAGCAGGCGCTCTTCCAGCTGAGCTACGCCCCCGGCGTTCATTGCCTGAAGGTGTTTAGCTTAACGGAATCACCAGTGGCTTGTTCCCCGCCTCTGCTTCCATCTTCCGCTCCCCTGAACCGGACCCCTCTCCCGGCTAGCCGGGAGGTTCGGAGAGCCAGCGCGCCTCTTGGGCTTCGAACCGGGGCAAGGGTTGCCGGGGGGGTGCTGTAAATTCAAAATCAATGGCGCCTTCGGAGGCGTAAATAGGGTGTCAATACTTTTGTGCCAGCTGGAGCCATACCTCTGGCCACTCGTAGCCTTGGGTCCATGAGACAAGCAACGGCAGGCAGTTCATGGCGTTCACCGTCGAGATAGCAATTCTGGTCGGAGCCCTCGCGCTCACCTGGCGCTACTTCGGCTCGTACATGGCCGCGGTTTACGAAGGGCGGGTTCATTTTCTCCGCTGGCTCGAGCGGCCAATCTATCGGATGCTTTCGGTCTCCGAAAGCAGCGAGCAGAGCTGGCGCAGGTACCTCTTCAGCTTGCTGGTGTTCTCGGCCGTCTCGGTTGCGGTGACCTTTGCAATCCTGGTAACTCAGGGATACCTGCCACTCAACCCCCAGCATCTTGGCAACGTGACCCCGGCGCTCGCCTTCAACACCGCCGTCTCCTTCGTCACCAACACCGACTGGCAGAACTACGCCGGAGAGACGACCATGTCGTACCTTTCGCAGATGGGTGCTCTCGCGGTCCAAAACTTCGTCTCGGCTTCGGTGGGGATAGCGGTGGCGATCGCGATGGTGCGCGGATTCTCCAGGAAGGGCGCCTCTTCGATCGGTAACTTCTGGGTGGATACCGTGAGGGGAATCCTCTACATTCTCCTTCCGGTATCGGTGGTCATGACGGTGGTCTTCGTCTGGCAGGGAGCGCCGCAGACCTTCCTCGGCCCCGCAAGCGTTCACAACGTCCTCAATGGCGTGAGCCAGGTGATACCCCGAGGTCCGGTCGCCTCCCAGGAGGTGATCAAGCAGTTTGGCACCAACGGTGGAGGCTTCTTCAACGCCAACGGTGCCCATCCTTACGAGAATCCGACTGGCCTCACGAACATCCTCTCGATCTACCTGATCCTGACGATCCCGGTAGCGCTCACCTACACCTTCGGCAAGATGGTTGGGAGCATCCGCGAAGGAGTGGGGATCCTGGTCGCGATGCTCGCCCTCTTTGCCGCTACCTTCGCATTCACGCTCGTGGCCGAGAACGGGGGAAATCCGGCTGTGGCTGCTGGCGGGATCACCGCAGTCCACCACGGGAACATGGTAGGCAAGGAAGCCCGCTTCGGCACCGGAAACTCCGTGCTCTACAACGTCACCTCCACGGAAACCTCGACCGGATCGGTCAACTCCTCGGCGGACTCTTATACCGCCGTCGGAGGGCTGGGGATGATGGCTGGAATGATGTACGGGGAGGTGTCGCCGGGAGGGGTCGGCTCCGGCTTGTACACCATGCTCATCTTTGCCGTCCTGACCGTGTTCATATCCGGGCTCATGGTGGGCCGGACCCCCGAGTACCTCCGAAAAAAGATCCAGCGAACCGAGATCCTTTGGGCGTCGATCGGGGTGCTGGTGATGCCGATCACGGTTCTGATCCTCACCGCAATCACCGTGGCCATACCGGCTGGGAGGGCGGCGACCTTGAACGCCGGTCCCCACGGCTTCTCAGAGATCCTCTACGCCTTCACCTCGCAGGGGAACAACAACGGCTCGGCGTTTGCGGGCCTCTCCTCGAACACCGACTTCTTCAACATCGCCGGGGCAGTGGCCATGCTCTTGGGCCGCTTCGGCGTGATGGTCCCGGTACTGGCCCTGGGCGGGTCGCTGGCACAGAAGGAAGAGGTGCCGGTCACCGCGGGCACCTTCAGGACCGCCACGCCCATGTTCACCGGGCTGCTGGTCGGGGTCATTCTCCTGGTGGGGGCGCTGAACTTCTTTCCGGCGGTGGCGCTCGGGCCCGTCGCCGAAGCACTGGTACATGGGAGGTTCTTCTAGATGCAGACCAAGATCCGCACCAAAGGGGTCGCGAGGTCCCGGAGCCTATTTGACCGCGAGATCCTGGCGTTCGCCGCGGCAGGGAGCGTCCGAAAGTGCGATCCGCGTACTCAGGTGAAGAACCCGGTTATGTTCGTGGTCTACCTGGGCACCATCGTCACCCTGGTCTCCTCGTTGCTGAAGCCGTCGTTCTTCTCCTGGGCGGTAACCGTGGTCCTCGCCGCGACGGTCCTCTTCGCCAACTTCGCGGAGGCGATGGCGGAGGGGCGGGGCAAGGCGCAGGCGGACGAGCTACGCCGGACGAGGACCGAGACCAGCGCGCGGAGGCTGCGGGAAGGCGTCGAGGAGCTGGTGCTCGCGTCGGAGCTGCGGCAGGGAGACCTGGTGGTCTGCGAGGCTGGGGATACCATCCCCTCCGATGGCGAGATCGTCGACGGAGTCGCGTCGGTGGATGAATCTGCGATCACCGGGGAGTCCGCCCCGGTCATCCGGGAGTCCGGAGGGGATCGCAGCGCGGTCACCGGCGGAACCAAAGTGCTCTCCGACCGGATCGTCGTTCGCATCATAGCCAACCCCGGGGACACCTTCCTCGATCACATGATCGCTATGGTGGAGGGGGCTGACCGCAAGAAGACCCCGAACGAGGTAGCACTAACCGTGCTGCTGATCGCGCTAACCGTCATCTTTCTTCCGGTGGTGGTCTCCCTGGAGTACTTTGCCCACTTCTCTGGCTCCGGGGTGGCCGTCGTTACCCTGGTTGCCCTACTGGTCTGCCTGATCCCCACCACCATCGGAGCGCTGCTCTCGGCGATCGGAATCGCCGGGATGGATCGCCTGGTCCAGCGGAACGTGCTGGCGATGTCGGGGCGGGCGGTCGAAGCGGCTGGAGACGTCTCGACCCTGCTTCTCGACAAGACCGGGACGATCACCTTCGGGAACCGGATGGCCTCCCGCTTCATCCCGGTTTCGGGCGCAAGCGAGCAGGAGGTTGCGCGGCTTGGACGTCTGGCGTCGCTGGCCGACGAGACCCCGGAGGGGCGCTCGATCGTGGTGCTCGCCAAGGAGAGGTTCGGCATGCGGGAGTTCTCGGCCGAGGACAGCTTCGAGTTCATCCCGTTCTCAGCCGCGACCCGGATGTCAGGGGTCAACTTCGACGGCCAGCAGGTCCGCAAGGGCGCGGTCGACGCCATGAAGAGGTGGGCGCAGGAGGCGGGGAAGGAGATCCCCGGCGAGCTTGACCCGACGGTCGCCGAGGTGGCGAAGTCCGGTTCGACTCCGCTGATAGTCGGTTCCAATGGCGCGATCATCGGGGTGATCGAGCTCAAGGACACGGTAAAGCCGGGGATCAAGGAGCGGTTCCAGCAGCTCCGCCAGGTCGGCATCCGCACCGTGATGATCACCGGAGACAACCCCTTGACAGCGGCGGCGATCGCACTGGAGGCCGGGGTTGACGACTTCCTTGCCGAGGCTACCCCGGAGCGGAAGCTAAAGCTCATCGTCGAGGAGCAGGGCGATGGCAAGCTCGTCGCCATGACCGGCGACGGTACCAACGACGCCCCGGCCCTGGCCCAGGCCGACGTCGGGGTGGCGATGAACTCTGGAACCGCCGCGGCAAAGGAGGCGGGGAACATGGTCGATCTCGATTCGAACCCCACCAAGCTGATCGAGATCGTCGAGGTCGGAAAGCAGCTTCTGATCACCAGGGGCGCGCTAACCACCTTCTCCATCGCCAACGATCTGGCCAAGTACTTCGCGATCATCCCCGCTATGTTCGTGCCGATCTACCCTCAGCTCCAAGCGCTCAACATCATGCACCTCCACTCCCCGGCGTCGGCGATCCTCTCGGCCGTGATCTTCAACGCGCTGATTATCGTCCTGCTCATCCCGCTCGCACTGCGAGGGGTGAGGTTCCATCCGGCCTCTGCCGCCCAGGTGATCAGGAGAAACGTTTTCATATACGGGGTCGGCGGCGTGATCCTGCCGTTCATCGGGATCAAGCTGATCGACATGCTGCTCACGGTAACGAGGTTGTACTGATGCTTCTCCAGTTGCGCAGGTCCATCGTCTTGGTAGTCGTCTTCGGCCTTTTCCTCGGCCTGGCTTACCCGGCGGTCGAAGTAGCCGCCGCGAACGGGATCTTTCCCGCGCGAGCCAGCGGATCGGTAACCCGGTACGGTTCCCCCCTCATCGGCCAGGATTGGAAGGGAACGAGCTGGTTCCACGGCCGTCCGGACTCCGACAATCCGCTTGCTACTGGCGGTACCAACCTCGGTCCCACCTCCAAGCAGCTGGTCTCCTTCACCAAGCGGATGGTGGCCTACTGGCATAGCCATGGGGTTGATCCCACCCAGGAGCTGGTTACAACCTCCGGCAGCGGGATCGACCCGGACATCTCTCCGCAGAGCGCCTACGTTCAAATTCCGATGGTGTCGCGGTCGACCCACATCCCGGCAAAAAGCCTCGACAACCTGATCGCCTCCCAGATCCACGGGAGGCAGTATGGAATCCTGGGCGAGCGGTACGTCAACGTCCTGTCGCTCAACCTGGCGTTGAAGAGGTTGGAGGCTACGGTTCAACGGTGATCGGGACGGAGCCGTGGTTCCGGCTGGTCCCGATCACGTGCACGTCTATCCCCGCGCCGGCTACGCGATGGATGATATCGCTGGCGATCGATCCGTGGAGCAGCTCCTCCCAGCGGTTCCGCTTCGAGGCGCCGATCACTATCTGGGTGATCTGCCGCTCGAAAGCAGCCTTTACCAGCTCGCTCGCTACGTCCGACCCGGAGCGGACCTCCAGCACCACCCCGAGGTCGCTGGCGATGGTGCGGAGGTGTTCGAGCTCCCGCTCCTGCTTACCGGTAATGTCGGAGTCGGCCAGGATGACCAGCGCGCTGAGATCGGACTTGGCCCGGTCGGCCATGCGGGCTGCGCGGTGGAGCACCTTCCACGAGTCGGCGGAGAGGCTGAGCCCGGCCATCACCCGCTCTCTGGTTTCGAAGATCTTCTCGGAGTGCCGCCGGTGCAGGTAGGCGACGAGGTTCTCGTCGGTCTCGTCGGCGACGTAGCGGAGCGCGAGTTCGCGGAGCGCGCTCAGGTTTTCGGTGGTGAAGAAGTTGGTGAGCGCGGTCTGGACCTTGTCGTTCGGGTAGATATTCCCGTGGAGCATTCTCCGGCGGAGCTGCTGCGGGGAGGAGTCGATCAACTCGAGTTGATCGGCCTTCTTAACCACCCAGTCCGGAACCCTTTCGCGGATCGGCACCCCGACCATCTTCTCAACGGCATCGGCTATCGACTCGATGTGCTGGACGTTGAGGGTGGTAATCACGTCGATCCCGTTGTCGAGGAGGCGCAGGACGTCCTGGTAACGCTTGGGATTGGGCGACCCGCCGGGGATGTTGGTGTGGGCGAGCTCGTCTACCAGCACTACCTGCGGATGCCGGAGCAGTACCGACTCGGTATCCATCTCGCCGAACTCTTTACCGCGATAGGTGACTACCTTTTGTGCTATGACTGGAATTTCCCTGATGAGTGAGGCGGTGTAGCTGCGGCCGTGAGTCTCCACCAATCCGATCGCGACGTCGGTGCCGCGCTGAAGGCGCCTCCAGCCCTCGTCAAGCATGGCGCAGGTCTTTCCGACTCCCGCCATGGCTCCCAGGTAGATCCGAAAGCGGCCGGCCGCCTCTACTTCGTTCTCGAGTTCCTGCTCGACCATCTGTCCTCCACGGGTGCCTGGTGAACGCTTACCGGTTCGAGGGCCAGCGTACGCTGTTCTCGAAAGAGGGGTTGCTGGGATCGGCGGTCGGCTTGGCATCGATTCTCATCGTTACCGAAGTCCTCCTTCCCTTCCGGCCCCAGGCCTCCCTCGCCACCTTTGCGCTCGTCCTCACCGTTCCGGTCGCGGCTGGTGTTGCGGTAGGTGGACCGCTTGCGGGGGCGGTCTCTACCGCAGCCGGGTTCCTAACGTACGATTTCTACTTTATCCCCCCTTACGGGACGCTCGAAGTTGGTGCAGCCAGCAACTGGGTTGTGCTGGCCGTTTTTGCCCTGGTGGGTGCCATTATTTCGGCGGTTGTCCTCCGGTTCCAACGCGAAAGGGCCAGGGCGTTGCGCACCGCCGAGGTGCTGGAGGGGGTTGCGGCAGCTTCGAGACAGCTGATCTCCAACGACGACCCCGCGGCCCTGAAGCTCCTGGCCCTCAGGAACGCCAGGGAGATCTTCGGCCTGTTGGGCGGGATCATCTACGACGGCGAGGCGACGCTCGTCGACGCGATCAATCCGGAAGGTGATCTTCCCCGGTTGATCCTTGACCAGCTTCGCGGAGAGGGTGGCACGGGATCGATCGGGCCGCACGATGCCGCCGGTTATCAGGTACGCTTCTTCCGCCTTGCTACGGTGAACCAGGAGTTCGGGGTGATGGCTGTCTGGGCCAGGAACGTCGCCGACGAGCAGCTTCCCGCCCTCCAGATACTTGCCGATCAGCTTGCGAGCGCGCTGGAGCGGGCGACGCTTCGGGAGGCCCAGATCCGGATCAAGACCCTCGAGGAGGTCGACCGGTGGAGAGTGTCTCTGCTGAGAACCGTCTCTCACGACCTGCTCACGCCGTTGGCAGGGATCAAGACCGCAGTTACGGCGTTGCAGGAGGGGTTTCCGGGCCTGGAGCGCCGCGATCGGGGTACGTTGCTTGCGACAACCGTAGAACAGGCCGACCGGATCATCCAGCTGGTAACCGACCTCTTGAACGTCAATCGGATCGAGGCTGGAGCACTGAAGCTGCGCTACCGGGAGGTGGATCTCGCCCGGCTGGTGGCCGAGGTGGTTGCGACTATCGACTTTGTCTCCATCGACGCGGCAGTGGAGATCGAGGGTGAGTGCCAGCTGGTTGCGGTGGTCGACGAGGGCCTGATCCGGGAGGTGATCTGGAACCTGCTCGAGAACGCAGTCCGGCACTCTCCGGTTGGGGGGAAGGTGGAGGTGGCGCTATCGCGCTCCCGCGATGCCGCGGTGATCTCCATCTCCGACCAGGGCACGCTCCCGGAGGCCGGCGGCAAGATGTTCGATTGGTTCCATCACAGCGAGTCGGGAGGCAGGAGTGGGCTCGGCCTTGCCATCGTGGAGGCTTTTGTCGGCGTACACAAGGGAAGCGTCGAGGTCGAGTCGAACTTGGAATCCACGGTTTTCCGGGTCATGTTGCCGGTGGCTCCGTGAGCAAGATAGTAGTGGTCGACGACGACCTCGCCCTGCTCAAAGTGCTCAAGATCGGCTTGGAGTCGATTGGCTACACCGTGGAGACGGCCCGGCGGGGTCTGGAGGCGGTCCAGCTTTGCATCACCAGGAACCCTGAAGTTCTCGTGGTCGATCTCGGGCTTCCCGATCTCAGCGGCATCGAGGTGCTTAGGCGCGTCCGGGCTGTCCTGCCGCTCCGGGTCCTGGTGCTCTCTGCCTTTGGTGATGAGTCGATCAAGATCCAGGCCCTGGATGCAGGAGCGGATGACTACGTGACCAAGCCCTTCGGAATGGGAGAGCTCGCTGCCCGGCTACGTGCGCTTGGGAGGCGGGGCGAGCATGGACCTCCTCCCGAGCTCACCTCTGGGGGGTTGACCATCGTTCCCGCCCGCTTCGAGGTGCGTACCCGGGATGGTTCTTTGGTGCAGCTGACCAAGCGTGAGTTCGAGGTACTGGAGTACCTGGTCAGAAATGCGGGCCGCCTCTGCACCTACCAGATGATCTTGCAGGCGGTTTGGGGGGAGGGTTACGGGTCGGAGACCCACTACGTGCGGGTTTACGTCAATCGCCTGCGACTAAAGCTTGGCGATGCCGCCATCGAGAACCGCCCCGGAATCGGGTACCTCTGGTCCCCCGGCGAAGGCGGGGACCCGGGACAGAGGTAGGACGAAGCTCCCAGCGACGAAACCGGCCCTCCCGGTTCCAGCCAATCGCACCGGGAACTTTCGACGAAGCCGCAAAACTACCTTGCCCGCTGCCGCTTTCGATCGGCAGCGGGCATATTTGCTCAGGGATATTGCGTTATGTTCCGGTTCCTCCGGTTCCGGTTCCTCCGGTTCCGGTTCCTCCGGTTCCTCCGGTTCCAGTTCCTCCAGTTCCTGCAGCGGGTGCCGCGCGGTGCTTTCCGACGCCGCTTGCCAGGATCTTGGCTGCCGGCGTGGTTGCGATCTTGGTTCCGGCGGGGGTCGCTGAGACCACTGCGTAGGCGCCGGCGCCGGAGCGGGCGATTGCCGATACCGTCTTGCCGATCCCATGGTGCCCGATCGCCGCCGCGGCCTTGGCGAGACCGTTATCGGCGTGCGGGTTTAAGTCACTAGGGATCTGAATCCCCAGCGATCCCGCTGCCTGGGAGACCCTGGTCTGCACGCCTGCGGGGAGCGACCCGGTTGCGGCAGCTGCCGACCCTCCGGCAACCATCGCGCCGGCTAGCAGGCCAGCCAAGGTTTTTGCGCTCAAGTGACCGAGTATTGATGCTAGTAGCACGAAGGCAACCTCCTTGTTTGTTCTTGTTTGTTCCGTCTCGCTTTTGTATGTTTCGGCATATCGCGAAACAAAACTTTAGTGTTGGCAGGACCTGCCGAGAATCTGTGGCCAGTTTGGTGCCTCCGGGAGCCGGACCAGAGTGCGCGCTGCTTTCGCTACCAGCCTCGCTTCGGGTTCCAGGTTGAGCGCGCGACCATGTTTTTCCGGCGTGCTCTCCGGTATCTCTCCACTCTCGCCCCCGGACGAACAAGTAGCAGGGTGGTGGCACCGGCTCCCGCAACGGCGGCCAGTTCGACGCCGGCGCTCGGCGTGGCCACCTGGAGGAGCAGTGCTATCGACGCGTAGAAGATGGCGGCGACGGTCACCCACACACCAGCGGAGAACGCGGGGCGGGATGGGTGTTGGATCCGGCTACGGATAGCCAGCCATGCACCCACCAGCAGCGCTGCGGTTATGGAAACGATGGTGGCAAGCGAGACCAACTGCCAGATTTCCCAGGGGGTGGCGGTGGTCGGTACTGGCGTAAGGCTCGAGGCTGCGTTGATCAGCGCCGCGGGCCGCGGGTAGCCGAGTCCGGCCAGTGGACTCCATGCCGCCGAGACACCGGCAGGGGTCGCCAAGGCGCCTGGATGCTTCGCCTTCAACTCGTAGAGGTAGGGGGCCGGGTTCCCGGGCAAAGGGGGGTCGCCAAGGCGCTGGCGCTCCTGGGCGACGATTGCCCAGAGTGCGGCCCAGATCGGAGCGGCGAGACTCGTTCCACCGAGTTGAATCCAGGTGTTCGACCTGATTACCACGCCCGGCGATCCAGCCAGCCATGAGACGTCGGGAATCTCGCGCCAAGGGCTCTGCGTGGCAGTTTGCCAGGAGGGAGCGCTGTACGCCAGGTCAGCGAGGCCGGAGCCTGCCCCGGGCCAGGGAAAGACCTTGCCGTAGGAGGCCGAGTACTGGATCCCGCCTACCGCTGTTACCCAGGGCAGCATCGCGGGTAGCGCTGCTCCCGAGCCCTGGTCTCCGGAGGCGACGAAGGTCGGATAGGAGGCGAGCGGCGCGTAGGCGCTCGCCCCGTGGGGGAGGAGCGGCAGCCTCATCCGGAGCATGGCTAGATTCCCGGAGAGGCCGTAGCTGATGGCGACGGCGTCGGGGCTTGCCTTGGCGAGCATCGCCGAGAGGGAGGCCGCTCCGTCGGCCGGCGCCCAGGCGATCACCGCCAGTTTGGATGCCGGCGCCACGACGTGCGCCCACTCGGTGTCCAGCATGGTTTCGACGCCGGCCATGGCGGTCGGAACGGCACGGTGGCAAGTGCCCGCGCAGAGGACCTGAACGTTAGGGTTGGGCAGGTGAAAGGCGTGGTCGAAGGCGTTCATCGCGCCTGGAGAGTAAGCGGGTTGGGCCGTCTCCTCGATGAGGGCTATCGTGGTTCCTGCGCCATCCAGAGACCGGGGAAGCTCGAGAAAGACCCGGTCGAACTTGGCCGGAGTCATCACTGTCGGGTGGTTGTGCAGCAGGGTTGGGAGCTTGAGCGGAGGCGGCGCGCCCACTCCCGGGTTCGCTGCCGGGATTGGGTTGGCAAAGTCGAATCCGAATGGGATGAGGCATACGAGCGCCAGTACGGCAGCTCCGCCCACGCGGGCTGCAACCCTTGTGCCCGCTAGCACCGAGCGGTTCAAAGACACGTCTACGAGGCTACCCGGAGCCGACGCCAGTGCACCGGCCTTCAGGCCGGTGGTGAACTTCGACGATCAAGCACCCCCAACGGGATTCGAACCCGTGCCGCCGCCGTGAAAGGGCGGTGTCCTAGGCCGCTAGACGATGGGGGCCCGCTGCCATCTGCTCAGTCTACAAGCCGCCACGCTGTCCCGCCTGGCGTATCCTCCAGGAGGACTTGCTGGGCGGCCAGCGCCGCGCGGATCCGGTCGGAGGTCTCGTACTCTCGCCGCTCGCGGGCGCGGGAGCGCTCGGCGATCGCGAGCTCGATGAAGGGCGCGAGTAGCGCGCTGCGCTCCACAAATCTTCCATCAAGCGCCTTGCCGAGCTCCAGCAGCATGGCGATTGCCCGCGGTGAGTCGCCTGCTGCTACCGCTTCCGCGAGGATCTCGATCGCTGCCGGGCCATCGTAGCGCGCCAGCGCCTCAGCAAACGGATCCGGTGCCGCAGCCGTGCCCTCCTTGTTCTCCATCAAAGGCCGGGCGGAGCCGGCAAGGTCGGCTATGCTCGCCCGCTCCCCGGCGCCGATGCGGTGCTCGTTTCCTCCCGAACGGACGGTCAGGAACCCCTTGCCGTGCACCTTGACATCGCCGCTCGCCTCGATCACCACGGCGGTGTGCTCGTCGATCCCGATGATCGGGATGCCCGGGGGCAGCATCTCTTCAAGCTGCAAGAGCCTCCGCTCGCCCATATAGCAGAAACGGGTGTCGTGGGTGGCACCCTCGCGGTTGTCGAAATGGGGAATGACCGCGACGTTCAGCCCTAGGGCCTCGAGGACGTTCAATCCCGGAAGCCAGTGTGGATCGGCGCCCGCCTTGTAGATCTCGTAGACGGGGATGGTGTAGGCGCCTAGCGTCATCGCCGCCGCCGATGCGAAGCACAGGGTGGCCGGCCGCTGGAGCGCCGCGGCCAGTGCCGCCCCCACCCCGGCCTCGTGGAGGTTGGCGAGGGCGTAGCTGGGGCTGCCGGGCCCGGCAAATATGTAGTTGGCCTCCTCGATTTGCCTGATCACCCGGGCTACCTGCAGTGGGGTTGCCGACCGCGCCCGGCGGAGCGTGGCCACCGCCAGCTCGACCCCGAGGCTCTCCGCGAAGTATGTCACCGCCTTCTTTGAAAGCTCGTCGGCGTTTTCCTGGAAGCCGTAGGTGGTGTCGAGCACCAGCGCGGAGGGCTCGGCTATCTGGGCGAGAAGCGCCCGGTGGACCGCCACCATCGAGGGACCGGTCTCCCCTGATCCCATCAGCGCTACCTTGCTCAGCGGGTGCAGCATCTTCTCGCTCTTCCATCGGCGATCGGGTTCCCAGGCAGGCGCGCCCGATCCGGCCGCGATTCCTGTCGGCCCCTTGACCTAAACCTTAGGTGGCATCGGAACTCCGGGCCCTCGCCGCAAGCGGCCTCCCATCGATCAGACCGGAGTGCACCATGCTCGAGCTCCTCGCTGCCGCCCTCTCCTCCTTCACCTCCAGCAGAGAGTGGGAGGAGTACCTTCGTGTTCAAGCCAAGTTCCATTCTTACAGCTTCCGGAACGCGATCCTGATCGCCTCCCAGTTCCCGCAAGCCACGAAGGTGGCCGGCTACCGGCGGTGGCGGGAGCTCGACCGGCAGGTGGTTCGCGGCGCCCGGGCAATCCGGATCGTAGCTCCCATCGTCGCTGGCGACGGGGCGTTGGCGGGATTCCGCACCGTCCCCGTCTTCGACATCTCGCAGACGACCGGGAGCCCGCTTCCCGAACCGGTGTCGCTGCTCTCCGGTGACGATCCGGAGGGGCTCTGCGCCGCCCTGGTATCGTGCGGCTCGAAGCTGGGCTTTGCCGTCGAGTTCGGCAGCCTGCCGAGCGGGGTGAACGGGGTGTGCAGCCATGCGAAGTCGCTGATC
>JAJYHR010000094.1 GCA_021784675.1 Actinomycetes bacterium | reverse complement strand
TACGGCCGTATTCTACGACGACGTCAAGATCAACCTGGTGGATACGCCAGGGCACGCCGACTTCGGGGGGGAGGTGGAGCGTGCCCTTTTCATGGTTGACGGGATCCTGTTGCTGGTCGACGCGGCCGAGGGTCCCCTGCCACAGACCCGCTTCGTCCTCCGCAAGGCGCTCGAGCGCAAGCTCCCGATCATCGTGGTCATCAACAAGGTCGACCGTTCCGACGCGAGGCCCGGCGAGGTGATCGACCAGGTCCTCGATCTCTTCATCGAGCTGGGGGCGACGGAGAGCCAGATCGACTTCCCGATCGTCTACGCCTCCGCCAAGGCCGGCATCGCCGATACCGAGCTTCCGATCGGCTCTCCCGACCTGCAGCCGCTCTTCGAGGCCATCCTCAAGCACATACCGCCACCCGATGCCGACCTCGAGGCGGTGCTGAAGGCACAGGTGACCAATCTGGACGCCTCCCCCTACCTGGGCCGGCTCGCCATCTGCCGAGTCCTCTCGGGCCGGCTCCTCCGCGGACAGCCGGTGTCGCGGATCGCCAACGACGGAACCATGACCCGGATCAGGCTCGCCGAGCTCTTCGTAACCCGCTACCTCGATCGGGAGCCGGTCGACGTGGTCGAGGCGGGAGAGATTGCCATCGTGGCGGGCTTTGAGGACATCAACATCGGGGAGACCCTCTCCGATCCGGCCGATCCCACCCCCCTTCCGCCGCTAACCGTGGAGGAGCCGGCCATCTCGATGACGCTGGGGGTGAACACCTCCCCGCTCGCCGGGCGGGACGGGAAGAAGCTGACCGCGCGTCTGATCTCCCAGCGGCTCATGCAGGAGATCGTCGGGAACGTGGCCATCCGCGTGGTCCCCACCGACCGGACCGATACCTTCGAGGTCCAGGGCCGCGGAGAGCTCGCTCTTGCCGTCCTCATCGAGACGATGCGGCGCGAAGGGTTCGAGCTGACGATCTCCAAGCCAAAGGCGCTGATCAGGACGGTCGATGGGCAGCAGGTCGAGCCCTACGAGCTGCTCGAGATCGACGTCCCCGAGGAGTACTTTGGCTCGCTGACCCAGATCATCTCGGTGCGGCGAGCGACCCTCAGCAACATGGTCCAGATGCCCTCGGGGTGGATGCGAGCCACCTACCTTATCCCGTCGAGGGGCCTGCTGGGGATCCGCGGGGATCTGCTCTCAGCTACCCGCGGGACCGCCATCATCCACCACACCTTCGAGAAGTGGGCGCCGCTCGAGGGGGAGATCCGGCCGCGTGCGCAGGGCTCCCTGGTTGCGGACCGGAGCGGCATCGCCACCACCTACGCCTTGCTCAACCTCCAGGAGCGGGCTTCACTCTTCCTGGTCCCCCAGGACGAGGTGTACGAGGGGATGGTGGTGGGGATCAACTCGCGCCCCCAGGACATGGACGTCAACCCCACCAAGGAAAAGAAGCTCACCAACATGCGGTCCTCAACGGCGGAGGAGCTGGTGCGCCTCTCACCGCCGATACCGCTAACGCTGGAGTCAACCCTCGAGTTCATCTCGGATGACGAGTGCGTAGAGGTGACACCGACGAGCGTACGAGTGCGAAAAGTGGTGCTCACCGCCTCGGCCAGATCGAAGCAGAGGCGAGCTACCGAGTAGCCGAAAGGACGGCGGCACCTCTCCTCCGCGAGCCGCGTTGCCGGTATGCTGGCCGGAGTACGGATAGTTCCACACTCTAAGGAGGCCAGCACGCAGCAGGTCCTAGTGATTGGCGCCGGCATGGCCGGCCTGGCTGCGGCCAGCTACCTCTCGAGGAACGGGGTCTCCTCGCTGGTGATCGAGGCCTCCGATCGAGTCGGCGGACGGCTCCAGACCAGGGAGGTGTCGGGCTTCCTCGCCGACCGGGGATTCGCGGTCATCCTGGAGGACTACCCCGAGTTGAGAAGGCTGTTCACGCCCTCCGAGCTGAACCTCTTTCGCTTCTATCCCGGCCTCTTTCTGGACATGCCGGATGGCTCCCGGGCGCTCCTCTCCGATCCGCGCCGGATACCGGGCACCCTGGCAGAGACCGCGAAGGTGCTGCGCAAACTGATGGCACCTCCGCGGCTCCCGGCGGCGCTGCCGCACCCGCTCGACCTTGCCAGCCTCTTTGCAATCGCCCCGGAGCCGCTGGAGAGGTACCTTCTCGCACCCTTCTTCCGCGCGGTCACCCTCGATGAGAGCCTTGCGGCCCCGGCCAAGTTCGGCTCCTTCCTGGCCGGACGCTTCCTCGGCGGCCCCGCCTCGCTTCCCGGAGGCGGGGTGCAGGAGCTGCCGGAGATCCTCGCCTCCAAGCTCAAGGTCCGGCTCGGAACACGGGTGGAGTCGGTCGCCTCGGGAGAGGTCCGGCTGGAGGGAGGAGAGACCCTGGAAGCCGACTGGATCGTGGTCGCCGCAGACCCGGGCGGCGCCTCCTCCCTGCTTGGATTTCCCCAACCGGCGATGGCTAGCCAGGGATACGCCTACTTCCTCGCCCCGGAACGTCCCCTCGATCTTCCCGCGGTCTACCTCCCCCGCCTGGGACAACCCATCTACACCGTTGCGGTGATCACCGACGCCGCCCCCACCTACCGCGTGGGCGAGGATAGCCGGCACCTGATCTCGGTGTCCTTCTCGCCCGGCATCTCCCATGCGGAGATGCTCCGGGCGCTCGGAGACCTCTTCCCCTCCCTCTCCGACTGGGAGGAGATCGAGAGCTCGCTGGTCGAAGGGGCGCTGCCACGGTCAACCAGCCGCCTCCCCGCCGTGTACGCTAAGGGAATCGCGCTTGCCGGGGACTACCTCTGCTCTCCAAGCCTTAACGGCGCCATGGAGTCTGGACGGCGCGCAGCGGAGCTGGTCATGGCGGCTATCTACTCGAAAAGGAAGGCTGGGCGGCCGTGATCGAAACGACACTCATCCCCATTCAGGCGGCCTCTACAGGATCGACCCGGGCGGAGCTCCGGGAGTTCGGCGGGCGCCGGGTCATGTGGGTCTCCTCCCGGCCCACCACCCGGCGGGGCGCGCTTGCAGAGCAGGACGGTCTCCGGATCGCCCAGGCGGCGAAGCTGGCCAACCGCAACGGCCTCCCGCTGGTGCTTGAGCTCTCCACCTCGGGAGCCAAGATCACCGATGGCGTTCCCGCACTGGCCGGCTGGGGAGCTGCGGCCCACGCTCTTACCGCCTGCTCGGGTCGGGTCCCGATCCTCATCGGCCTCACCGGCCCGGCGGTCTCCGGACCTGCGCTGCTCCTCGGGATCGCCGATTACGTAGCGATCGCCCCCGACGCCTTCGCCTTCCTGAGCGGTGCCCAGGCGGTAGCCGAGTTCACCGGGGTCAGCGTCGGCAACCAGGACCTCGGAGGAGCCGATGTCCTCCTCTCCAAGTCGGGGGTCGCCTTTCAGCGCGCTCCCGACCGCCGCGGCGTCGAGGAGGCCCTGCTCCGCTTCCTCGACTACCTCCCCGACTCCACCGACGCACTCCCGGTCCGGGTCGCGCCCGGCGATCCGGCAGAGATCGACCTCGACGCCATCATCCCCGCCTCCCCGACCGCCGCTTACGACGTCCGCAACGCCATCGCCGGAATCCTCGACGCCGGAAGCTTCCTGGAGCTCCGAGCCAGCTGGGCCAACCAGCTTGTGGTCGGTTTGGGCCGGGTCGAGGGCCGCACGATCGGGGTGGTCGCGAACCAGCCGATGATCATGGCGGGGACCCTCGACATCGCCGCGGCCCAGAAGGGGGCACGCTTCGTCCGCCTGTGCGACTCCTTCAACATCCCCCTGCTCACCATCGTCGACACCCCCGGTTTCCTCCCGGGCAAGGACATCGAGTGGCGGGGAATGATCCGCCACGGGGCGGAGCTGGCCTTCTCCTACGCCGCCTGCTCGATCCCGCGGATCTGCCTGATCACCCGCAAGGCCTACGGAGGCGCCTACATCGTCATGGACTCCAAGGGGATGGGGAACGACCTCACCTTCGCCTGGCCATCCGCCGAGATCGCGGTGATGGGTTCGCAGGGCGCAGTCGAGATCCTCTTCCGCCGGGAGGACGCCGGTAAGCGGGCGCTCCGCCGGCAGCAGTACGAGCACACCTACCTCAGCCCGTGGATAGCGGCGGAACGGGGATACGTCGACATGGTCATCGAGCCCGGCGAGTCCCGCGCCCGGATCGCGGCCGCCTTCGACATGCTGATCACCAAGAAGGAGCGTCTCCGTCCGGCCAAGCACGCCAACTCCCCGCTGTGAGCGGGGTGAGTCCGGGCAGCTCCCGGCTCCGCCCCTCGCCGCCGGGTCTTCGCTCCTGGCTCAGGTAGGCGTCGAGCACCCGGTCGTGCCCCGCCCGATCGTCCAGGCCAAGCTGGTGCACCCGCTGGAAGAGAGAGGCAAGCTCGCGCCCGGCCCTCCGCGCCCGGAAGAAGGGGGCTACCGCCTCCCCGGCAACCCGGCCGCCGCCAAGCTCGAGGGCGCGGAGGCGGTAGCTGGAGAGCTCGCGGACGGTGGCGTCGTCGACG
>JAJYHR010000022.1 GCA_021784675.1 Actinomycetes bacterium | reverse complement strand
AGGGTGGAGTACCACTGCGGTTGGACGAAGCCTGGCCTCTTTCCGGTCTCCTGCCTAAGCAGGAGAATCAGCGCAGCCATCAGAGGGGCTACCGCGCTGGTCCCGCCGACCACCATCGCCGTACCGTCGACAAGGACACGGTATCCCGACTGGGGGTCGGCGTTGGCGGCTACGTCGGGTACACCCCGGCCGGTAACGTGTCCGGGGTCGACTGACGGAGGAACGTTGGCGTTGTCTTGGTAGGCGGGGAGGGGGAAGACGCGGCTCACGCCTCCTCCGGTGGCGCCACCCCCGGTTGCCATGTCGTTCCATACCGCCTGCTGGACCAGGTTGCCAGCGGTGTCGAGCACTGCCCGCGTTCCCCCGCAGGCAAGCGCGTAGGGAGCGGAGGCGGGGAAGTCGACGTGGGCTAGCCCATCGGCAACGCCGTCCGAGGAGCCGTTGTCTCCGGCCGCCACCGTTACCGTAATGCCGCTGGTGACAGCTGTCTGGATTACCTGCGCGAGCAGGTTGCGGTCGGCTGGGGCCCAGTCCTGTTCGGGAGCTCCCCAGCTGATCGAGATGGCATCCGCGGGGTTGGTGGCGTTAGCCGCCGTGGACACGGCGTCGATGAAGCCGCGATTGGTGTTGGGGGCGAAGTAGGTGTCGATGGCTGCGCCGGGAGCCACGGACCCGGCGACCTCGATGTCCAGCATTACTTCGGCATCTGCGGAGTTGGGGGCCGTGGGAGCATTGGCTCCTCCGTCGACGGTTATCGCGCTTACCGTGGGTGCGGGGAGGTTCAAGCCGGCGAAGTAGGTGGAGATATCGGTGGCTCGGAAGCCGCCGCCGAGTTCGATCACGGCGACGCGCCTTCCGGTTGCGCTGATGGCTGGAAAGCGGTAGGCACGGGCGATTTGGGGAGGGGTGTAGGAGGTGGCCGGAACCGCAGCTACTCGGAGTCGTGGCCGAGCTTGGAGAGAGGAGTCGAGGCCCAGAATGGCGACGATCAGCGATGAGAACCGGGGGGGAAGTACCGGCTCGCTGGCGGGGGCGAAGAAGCTGTTTCCATCGCGATCTTCGAAGAGGGCGATGCGGGTGGCAAAGAGCTCTTCTACTAAGCCGACCGGCGCGGCGATCTCCAGCTGGTGACGGTGCGGGTTGACCGCGGTAACGCTTACCCCGGCGTCGGCGAGAAATCCGGCCAGACCTTCGAGTTGGGAGGTTGGGGCGGAGAAATCGACGTAGATGCTCACCTCGACGAGATCGCCTTTTTTCTTCTCGCCGACTTGACGCGCGTCCGGGTGGGCTCTGGTTAGGTGGCGCTCTTCGGGCATGCTCGGTCGATCCCCCTCGCTCTCGGTCCTACCGGATTCAAGGTTAGCGCCGGTAGCTGAAGTGGCGCTTGTCGGGGTTGGGACGGTGTCGAAAGCGGAGTCTCGTTCGAGCCAGGCGGCGGGTAGGCTGATCGGGCCGGTTTTGCCGGCGGCGGCCGGCCTAGCTGCCGTTGCGCAGGTAGTTCAAGGAGAGGGTAACGTATTGCTGCTGAGCGCTCGCGACGTGAGCCATGAGTTCGGCTCCCGAGTCCTCTTTGGCGGCTTTGACTTCACCATCGACCGCGGCGACCGGGTTGGTCTGGTGGGTCGGAACGGGGCCGGGAAGACCACCCTCTTGCGGATCCTTTCGGGCGAGCTTGGAGGCAGCGGATCGGTGGAGAGACCGGGGACGCTCGGATACCTGCCGCAGGATCCGCGGGCGGCAGACCCGGAGATGACCGCGTTGACCAGGGTTCTCTCCGGTCGGGATCTGGATGTCATCTTTCGAAGCCTGACCGATAGCCAGCAGCGATTGGGGAGCTGCGATCCCGGAGAGAAAGCCGCGCTTCTCAAAGCCTACGGGGAAGCCGAGACCCTCTTTGCCGCCCGCGAAGGGTACCGCGCAGAGGCGGACGCGGCGACCATCGCGGCTAATCTCGGGCTTGCGGCCGGGGTGCTTTCGCAGCAGCTGGGGACGCTTTCCGGCGGGCAGCGGCGCCGGATCGAGCTGGCGAGGATCCTCTTTTCTGAGGCGGACCTTCTCCTTCTGGATGAACCGACTAATCACCTGGATGCCGATTCGATCGCGTGGCTTACCAGCTACCTGAAGGCGTTCGGCGGAGGGCTGGTGGTCATCTCCCACGACGCCGAACTGCTGCAGGCGGTGTGCAACCGGATTCTCTTTTTGGACGCCGTCCGGTCTGAGGTTATTCCCTACAGCATGGGTTACCGTTCCTATCTGGTAAGGAGAGCGGAGGACGAGGCGCGGTTAGCCAAGGAGGAGGAGCAGATTTTCGGGCGCGCCGCCCAACTCAAACGCCAAGCGGATCGGATGCGGGGCTCGAGTGCCAAGCGGGCGCGGACGGCCAAGGTCCTCGACCGAAGGGCCGAGCGGTTGGTGGAATCGTTTGATGGCCAGCGAAGCGGCCACGAGCGGGTGGCGCGGATCCGCTTCCCCCCGCCGGCCCCATCGTCGCGGGTGGTTCTCGAGGGTGAGGGGCTGGTCAAGGCTTACGGTTCCCTGGAGGTCATCTCCGGGCTGGACATCGTGGTAGAGCGGGGCGAGAAGATGCTGGTGATCGGGTTGAACGGTGCGGGGAAGACCACGCTTCTCCGGCTGCTCGCAGGAGTCGAGGCACCGGATGCCGGAGAACTGGTGTTGGGACGGGGAGCTATCCTCGGTTACTACACCCAGGAGCACGAGTCGCTCGATCAGGAGGCGTCGGTCTTCGAGAACCTGCGCAGGTTGGCTCCGGTTACCCTGACCGACGCCGATCTTCGTGCCGTGCTGGGATCGTTTCTCTTTGGCAAGGACACGTACGAGCAGCCGGCGGGAACCCTCTCTGGAGGTGAGAAGACCAGGCTGGCGCTGGCGACGCTGGTGGGAACCAGGTCCAATGTGCTCCTGCTCGACGAACCGACCAACAACCTCGATCCGGCCAGCCGCGACCGGGTGCTCGCGGCGCTTGGCGACTACGAAGGATCGGTGGTTCTCGTCACTCACGATCCGGGAGCTGTGACTGCCCTGCGGCCTGACCGGGTCTTGCTCCTTCCCGACGGGGTCGAAGATTACTGGTCTCCGGAGCTCCTTGATCTGGTCACTCTGTCCTAGTTTGCTGCGATGTCCGCTTGCGGGCACTGCCGGCGGGTGGCCGCGTCCTTGTGGCCGGGAGAGCCGGCTTCAACTATCCGCACAGGATTTCTGGATAGGATCGGACCTAACTAGGGTCGATGAGGGGAGTGGCAATGGACGGAGATGTCAGGACTCCTATGGTGGTTGTTCACCTCAACACGTCGGATCGCGGAGTCTGGGGGGACGTGTTGCGCACGGTTTCGAACCTGCTCGCAGAGAGCCCAGCTGCAAAGATCGAGGTTGTTCTTCAGGGTCCGGCGGTCGATATGGGCCGGGCGCACGTCTCACCGGTAGGCGTGGAGCTTGCCCTGCTGGCGGCGAGGGATGTAGCCTTTCTCGCTTGCTCCAACTCGCTCAAAGCCCGGGCCATTCCGGAGTCGGAACTTCTGGATCACGTTGGCGTCGTCCCGTCAGCAATCGGAGAGGTCATTCGTGCCCAGCAAGAGGGGATGGCCTACATCAAGGTGTAGTTAAAGCGACATCCGCCCGGGACTGTCTAGCGGGTATTTGTGCGCTCTTATTCGCCGTTGAATAGCGATGTTGGAGGTCATTGCTAGAGTTCGCAGCTCACGGGTTGCGGTGTTAGCGGCGGAACCAGCTTTTCTTGGGCACTGTGGCGTTGACGTTGCTGTCGCACTGGCACCGGTCTGACTTCGGTATATGGCCAAGTACTTGCTCTACGTGGGCGCCGCATCCCGCCCAGCTCGGTCGCTTGCATGCCTTACAGGTGATGGTTCTGCACATACCATATAGGGTATAGTCGGGTTCATACCGAACAGGCCAATTCTATAGAAAAATTATGACGAGCTTTCAGCTCCTACCAGTTATAGATCTAGCGGCGTTCGGTGTTTCCCACCTCCACAGAAGGGAATCGCTCTAGGAGGGCGTTGGTGGCAAGCCGCCCATGCACGGGCGTTTTCGTTATCCGGGTATCCGGGTGTTGCTGGTCTGGCCGAGAAATCCGCCGTATCTCGTGCGCCGACTAGGATTGATATGCGCATCGAGTCAAGTGCGCGGCATATTTCGAATTCCGGAGGCTTAATCATTCATGGCGCGCGAAGGTAGCGATAGAGGCTCTAGCCGGTGGAACCAGGGAACCAGCCGTAGCCGCCCGCTGCGTTCTGGTCCCAGCAGCGATCGTCCGTTCCGTAGTCGTGACTCATCCGGTCCCCGGAGCGATCGTCCGTTCCGTAGTCGTGACTCATCCGGTCCCCGGAGCGATCGTCCCTTCCGCGAGGGTGAAGGCGGCTCCTACCGTGAAGACCGGCCAGCGGGCCGTCCCTTCCGTAGTCGTGACTCATCCGGTCCCCGGAGCGATCGTCCGTTCCGTAGTCGTGACTCATCCGGTCCCCGGAGCGATCGTC
>JAJYHR010000138.1 GCA_021784675.1 Actinomycetes bacterium | reverse complement strand
GTATGGCCAGGGATACGCCATCGCGCGTCCCCAGGCCCCGCGCTCCATCGTCCGGTGGATGGCGAACTTCAAGCTCCCGTTCGAGCCCGGAGTGGCGAGCAGTGCCCTGGGGGCGCTCGCCTACCACCGCCGGGTGACCCAGGCCGAGAGCCGGCACCCGGGCGACATCGACAGCTGCCCGATGACCGGTTACTTCGAATCCAGCGGGTTGGCCACCACCGACGTTGTCAACTGGCACCGGCGACTGCATACCAAGCGCTTGGCGAACGCCGCCTACGCCGAGCAGCTGAGCTCGTGGCTGGAGCTCCTGGTCCGCACCAAGGGCCTGGTGACGCGCTTCAAGTAGATGAGCGCCCCTTACGGCGCCCCCTTGCCGCCCACCCCGCCAACCGGATGGCGCTCGGGAGGTCGAAGGCCGCGGCCGCCGCGCGCGCTACCGGCGCTTGACCGCCGTCCTTGAGCAGCTGCCTATCTGCGTGGCTCGCCGGGTGCGCGCACCCATCCGCGACGAGCTGCGCACCCGCAGCAAGACCCATCGCCAGGCGGTCCACCGGCTGGCCAATCGCCGGGCGGGAATCCTGCACCCCTGCCTCGAGCACCGCCCTGCCTATGGCGAGGGCATCGCCTCCAAGCACCCGGCGGACCTTGCGCTTGGCAAGTCCGGAGCGGGGGCGCGAGATCAGGCGGTTCCGGCGGCGGAGCAGGCCGCCTTGATGGTGACTGCGATCGATCCCGGACCCGCGACGTGCTCCCGGATCTCGAGGCGGTCCAGCTGGGGAAGGCGCGAGATCAGCCAGGCGGCGATGGCGTCGGCCGCCCGGCCCCGGGCACCAGCAACCACTATAACGCGCCTCGCCACGTAAAGGAGCTCCAGCAGCTCCTGCGGCGGCGGAGCCAGCTGGTGCAGCAGGACCAGGCCAACCTGGGATGCGATCTCCGGTCCGCAGATGGCAAGCGCCCTCCCGGCGACCTGCTCTCCATCGCCCCAGGTCACCACCGCCACCGGAGCGTCCCCCGGTCCCGAGATCCGGCTGGCCGGTACCGCCCTGCCGGGGGCGGCGCCGGTAGCAAAGAGGTGAAGTGCCTGCTCCCCGGGGGCATCGGGAAGGCCGGGAAGAAGCCAGAGCCCGGGGGTCGCGGGAAGGCGCTCGCCGCTCCACACCACCACACCGCCGGCGGCCCAAGGCTCGCGCTCCTCGGCGAGCACCAGCGGCACCCGCCCCGACAGCAGCGCCGCCCGGGCGAAACGCTCCGGATCCGCCGCCACCAGGGCCCGCTCGGCGCAAGCGTAACGCAGCGCGGAGGCCGCGTCCGCGATCAGGGGGACCTCTTGAGGCAGCCGCCGCAGGGACTCCGGCGAGATCCCCTCCCGCTCGATCCAGCGGGCAAGCCCGGCGGTATCCACCTGCCGGGCGGGTCGAGCCTCGCCCTCCATCCACGCCTTGGCCTCGCTCCGCGGCGCCTCCGGATCCCGGAAAAAGCCGAACGCCTCCCTCTCGCCCGACCACGGTGGCTCGAAGACCAGCGCCACCGGACCGCCCTCAAGGCCAAGCCGGTGCCAGAGCCCCGCTCCAAGCTCGTAGCCGGCGCGGACGTCGGCGGCCGGGGTGCGGGCGATCTGCCAACCCAGAGCCTCGGCAACCGCGATCCTCGGGTCGCCAAGGACCATCTCGCAGACGATCGGCGATCGGTGGCGAGCCGCCTCGGCAAGCGACTCGAAGTCGGCGATCCCGGCCGATGCGGCGGCCGGGAGGGAGGTCAGCACCGGCAGTCCCGGCGCGGAGCTGGCGGCCAGGGCCCGCTCCAAGGCCAGCTGCCCCGCGGGGAAGGAGCCGCGGTCCAGCTCCATCGGGTCCCGGGCCGCGCCCAGCGCCACCCCCAGAGACGCGAGCTCCAGCACCGGCGGCTCCGGGCCGCGAAGCCCAAACCCCAGCCCGACCGCCGCCGGAAAGCTGGAGAGCCGGCCGCCCTCTGCCAGGGTCTCCAGCCAGAGCAGCCTCCGGGTTAGCTCGCCCGCGTCGGCAACCGAAAGCCACTCGGGCTGGCGACTCCTCCTAAATCCCACGGCCACCAGCATAAGGGCGGCCGCCCTCTGCCAGGGTTCGAGGCAGCCCGCCCCTCTCTGGCCGCGAGTCCGCCGCGGCCAGACTCTATCCAACCTTCGGGCCAGCTAGCCTGAAGCCTCATGACTACTCCAAATGTCTCCCACTCGGTCGCAATCCGGGTCGAGTTGACCAACTCTCCCGGCACCCTTGGCCGGCTTACCACCGCCATCGGCGAGGCCGGCGGCAACATCCTCGGCCTCGACATCGTCGAGGTGGCGGACGGCATCATAGTCAGGGACATCACCATCCTCGCCGCCGACCCCGAGCACGCCCAGCGGATCCGCGAAGCGGTGGAGGGCGTTGCCGGCGTGCACGTGCGGAGCGTGCTCGACCGCACCTTCCGGCTCCACATGGGTGGGAAGATCGAGGTCAGGGGGAAGTCGCCGATCAACAACCGCGACGATTTGTCGATGGCCTACACACCGGGGGTAGCCCGCGTCTGCCTGGAGATCGCCGAGAAGCCGGCCCTGGTCCACACCTACACCATCAAGTCAAACTCGGTCGCGGTGGTGACCGACGGCTCTGCCGTCCTCGGCCTCGGCAACATCGGACCGCACGGCGCCCTCCCGGTGATGGAGGGGAAGGCCCAGCTCTTCAAGGAGTTCGGCGGGGTCGACGCCTTCCCCATCTGCCTGAACGCGTCCAGTGTCGAGGAGATCGTCGAGGCGGTGGTCGCGATCGAGCCGGCCTTCGGGGGGATCAACCTCGAGGACATCGCGGCCCCCAAGTGCTTCGAGATCGAGGAGACGCTCGCCTCCCGGCTGGACATCCCGGTCTTCCACGACGACCAGCACGGCACCGCGGTGGTCGTCCTTGCCGCCCTCCGGAACGCGGTGACGGTGGTGGACCGGAACCTCTCCGACCTCACGGTGGTCATCTCGGGCGCTGGAGCCGCCGGCGTGGCGTCCGCCAAGATCCTCACCGAGGCCGGGGTCGGGCGGATCCTGGTCTCCGACCGCCGGGGGTTGATCTTCAACGGGCGCGAGGAGTTCGGTCCGGCAAAGCAGTGGATCGCCGAGAACACCAACCAGGACCGGCGGATGGGGTCGCTGGCGGAGGCGCTCTACGGAGCGGACGCCTTCATCGGCGTCTCCGGAGCCAACCTGGTGACCCGGGACGACATCGCCACGATGCGCACCAACCCGATCGTCTTTGCCCTCTCCAACCCGGACCCGGAGGTCATGCCGGAGACGATCGAGGGGCTGGCGGGCGTGATCGCCACCGGGCGCTCCGACTACCCAAACCAGATCAACAACGTCCTCTGCTTCCCCGGGATCTTCCGGGGGGCGCTGGACGCCAACGCCATGTCGATCACCGAGTCGATGAAGCTGGCAGCCGCCGACGCGATCGCCGCCTGCGTCGCCCCCGACGAGCTCTCTCCCAGCTACATCATCCCCTCCGTCTTCAACCGCCAGGTTGCCCAGCTGGTAGCCGAAGAGGTGGTCAAGGCGGCTCAAAGGGAGGGAAACATCCGGCATCCCGTGGTCTAGATCCGCGCTGCTAGAGGAGGGCGCTTGTGCGACCTGAAGACCTTATCTACACCGGCAAGCGGGTACTCCTCTGGCCCAGCCGTGACGAGGCTACCGCTCTCTCAGTAGCCGGCACGCGGCTGCTGCTCGGCTCGGCCAGACCGCTCTCCGGGACCCAGCTCATGGTCAACTTCCTCGGCCAGCGGTACCGGGCGGCCGCCACCGTCGACCGGGTCGACCACGAGACCTGGAGCGCCGAAGTAGAGGAGAGCTTCGAAGAGTTCAACCTGCGCGGCAATCCCCGGGTGAAGGTCTCGATCCCGGCTACCTACTACCTCCGCCCGCCCACCCACGGGGTTCCGGTACAGGTGGTCGACCTGAGCCTGGGGGGGCTGGCGATCTCGCCACCCCATGGCTACCCAAGCCTTGGCGAAACCACGCTAATCAGCTTCCAGGTCGGCTCCAGGATGGTGAAGCTGCTGGCCGAGGTGGTGGCGTGCGAGGCCAGCTGCTGGCGGATGCGGGTAACCCGAATCACCTCCGGCGACGAGGACGCGATCGCGGCGTGGCTGCTCGCGCTCCAGGTCGGCGGCAGGCGGCTGCTCCCCTCCATCGAGCTCGATCGGCAGTCGACCATGGATCTGGAAAGCCGGCTCCGCTTCCCGCTCATCACCAACGCCATCCTCGACGGCAAGCGCTTCACCTTCGGCACCGGCAGCCAGGAGATCTCCTTTGCCACCGACCATCTCCGCAGGGACGAGCTCGAGAAGCTTCGAGCCCTCGCGGTTAACCTGCGCCTCGCCTCGCCCGCCGACGCCAACCACCTCCTCCGCGCCGGTGCCGTCGGCCCCAAGGCTCGCGATCGCTTCATCGCCAGCTACATCGCCCTCGCCGCCAGCGCGAGCGGAACCTCCCAAGCGGGCGTGATCGCAAGCGGGCTCGACCTTCCCCTTGCCGTCGCACCCAGCCAC
>JAJYHR010000103.1 GCA_021784675.1 Actinomycetes bacterium | reverse complement strand
CACTCGTTTGCGGTGCTCGATCGGGTTGCCATCGTCGTACTTGAACTTCGCCTCCACCCGCAGCACCGCCAGCCGGACACCCCGGATGCCGGAGAGCATCCGCCCGTACGGCGGGTCGTCCACCGAGACCGGGGCGTGGCGGCCCTCCGGCTGGAGATCGGCAAGTTGAGAGGAGAGAATGCTCGCCTTGCCCTCCGGATCGTCGATCACCTCCGGCCGGCAGACGAACTGAACGGCGGCGTAGTAGCTGGTGGGCACGCCATCCTCGTCGGGACCGCCAGCCTTGGCCCGCCAGTAGCTGGGTATGTAGGCGTAGTCGCCGGCGATGGCGAGGCGCACCTCGGGCGACGCCTCCAGATGGGGCCAGACCGGATTCGACCGGGCAAGGTGGAAAAGCAGCCCATCGCCGGCAACGGTAAAGTGGGTGGGTACCACCAGGGGGGCGTGCGAGGGCTCCAGGTTGTTCACGGCAAGAGTACCGAACCGCTCGGTGGACACCAGCCACTCCCGCCATTCGGCGTCATCGAGGGCCGCATCCCACGGATTGATGAGCATGTCAGTCACTGTCCTTTCGACTACTGCCGGCGCTGATCAGCCGGTGGGCAACTCGCGCCCCCTGGTAGCGGCTCAAATCCTCGCCGCCAAGAGGCAGCTGGTGCAGAACGGAAACCGCGTTGTAGACGTCGGTGATCCGGTTGACTCGCGGAAGCCCGGACTCCGCGCGGCAAAGCAGCGCCTCCAGGCTGTTGCGGGTGCGTTGCGGCTTCGCCCCGAAGGCGCGGTAGGCGTCCCGCCACGCCGCAACGCTCGGGAGCTCCTCCACCGCCCCCGAAGCCAGCACCTCACGAGCGGTCCGCTCCGCGGCGCGCAGGAGCGCGTCGCTCTCCCTATCGCTCGGTCCCGAAACCAATCCCGAAATCCCCACCAGCATGGCGCGGTAGTCGGGCCGGAGCGCGAAAACCGCCGGATCAACCCGGGCGCGGCTGAGCAGCTCCTCGATCGCGGCCAGCTCAGGCATCGGTGCCCAACCCCACACCCGGCTCGAAGACGGCCAGGGAGAACCTCGCTTGAGAATCGCACGGGTTCGCGTAGGAGTGGGGCACATCTCCGGGGAAAGAGAGCGCATCCCCAACGGCAAGACCAACCTTCTGCGCCGCAACTTGCACCGTTATCTCTCCCTCCCTGACCTGAATGAGCTCCCTGGTTCCTGCGGAGTGCACCTCGCCGGCGTAACGCTCCTTCGGACCGAGAGTCCAGTCCCAGAGCTCGACCACGTTCGGCGGCTCGGTACCGGCGACGAGGACCGCATGCCCGCCCGCGTCGCCCCGCCACAGCACGGCGCCGTCGCCGGAGCGGGTGAGCTTCACGGGCCGCCCTGGTGGGGGCTCTACCAGCGCTGGAAGTCCGATACCAAGCGCGTCGCTGATTCGGAGCAGGGTCCCTACGCTCGGATTCACCGCCCCCTGCTCGACGCTGACCACCATCCGCCGGCTGACCCTGGCAACCTCCGCCAATCGCTCGAGCGTCCAACGCCGCGCCTGGCGCTCCTGCCGTACGCGCAGGCCAATGGCGGACGCCAATGCCGATGTACCCTGGTCCATATTTACAGTATATTGCATTCCACGTGCACTATCACGCGCTATCGATCCCGAGAATTACATCCCCTGGAAGGGAGCCAAGCGGTTCAGGAGCTACAACCACCCCAGAGCACCGATACCAGCTCCGCCAGTCTGCCTCGGGCCGGCCAGCAAGATGCTTGTCAGCCGTCGACCAAATCTGGGCAACCCCGGATCAGCCCCCGCGTGCGCGGGGAACGCTCTATCTGGGTCTCCGCGAATCGCGCCGTTTTGTGACTGCTCGGGTCATTGGGCGACCGCCTCGCCGGCGGCTTGTGCTTGACCGTAGTAGAGAGCCTCGAACGCTGGAGGGGTGACGTCGGTGCTGTCGTCGGCGATCTCGCCATCGAGCCGCCGGTGGTCGAAGCAGTCGATGCAGCCCAGCGTGGCGAACCCCGAGTCATCGGGACCCCGCCAAGGGCCCTGCGGGTAGATGAGCTCCCACCTGCACAGGCGCTGAACGCCTCAGCCTTGTCGTAGCTTTAACCGGTAAATCCCGGCCGCGCCTTGGAACAACGTTCAGCTCGCCAGGGCCGGCGCGCTGAACTGGCGCTCGACCGGGTCCGCTGAAAGCGTGTTCGCCTGGTTCCGCTCGTTGGTCATGAGCTTGTGCCTCCGGGAGGCCGCTGTACCCCGCCCAGCGCCTAGCGCTCGCTGGAGGTGCAGACGCAGACGCGGTTGCCGTCGGGGTCCGCAAGCACGGTGAAGGAGGGAGCCTCGGAATCGTCGACGACGATCCCGCCCGCGGCGATAGCCGCCTCGATCCGTTCGCCGGCCGCCTCAGGAGCGACCCATAAGTCGAAGTGCCAGCGCTGGCGGGGAGTTGGGTGCTCGTCGGTCTCCTGGAACCACAGTCCGGGCACCCGCCCGGTGGGATCGAAGACTGTATCGTAGGTCTTGTTGTGGGGGCTGCCGGTGAGCAGCACCGACCAGAATGCGGAGACGCGGTCTTCGTGCGCAGTATCAAGGGCGATCTCGAGCTGGGTTACAGTGCCGGGTTGCGGATCGAGTCCCTGCTCCTGGGCGATCGCGCTGATCCGCCTCGCCATGCGGATGTCACTTGGGGTTACCCACACGCCGTCTTCCCGGGTGCACAGCGATACGTCGACGAATCCGCGGCCTATCCTCACCTCCGGGTGGCAAGCTTCGGCATCGGCCACCTCCACCACTGCAGCGGCAAAGCCCGCAGCCTCCACATAGTCCGAAGTCGCGAACCGCGCGTGCAGGGCCTGGGCCAGCTTTCGCCAATCGGAGAGCGAGGCCTCCTCGATCTCCTGGTTACTGAGCCTTTCCACGGATCGAGCCTATCACCGCTCGGAGGTGCCTAGCTGGGTTCCCACTGCAAAGCGGAGATCCTGAACAAGAGCACCGCCTCGGCTGCTGTACATTGACATCCGCGCCGCCCTTACGGACGGGGACTCCTGCCTCGCCTGTGCTGCCTCTCACGTCGCGGAGGCCTTCGAGGGGGCTGGATGGGTCGTAGGCACAGGTCGTGCTGGTTTCCCCCGAACCACTCGGTCGCCGCCTCGGTTGAGCCTGGCTCGCCGGCTTCCTCAGCGAGCTCGTTCTCGGCACGTCGGCCCTCCGCACGTCGGCACTGCAGGTAGCCGATGAGGTCTTGGAGGCCAATGCGGCGGTTGGGCTTCTCGAAGGGGAGGGCACCGTTTTAGAGAAGCTTGACCAAGGTGGTACTGCGCGGCTCCCCATCGAATGATCCACCATAAGCGTGAGTAGGCCGGCTGGAATGGATATGGAGGTTCACAGTCTCTGGAGCCCGAGAGGGGATTCGAACCCCTGACCTGCTCATTACGAGTGAGCTGCTCTACCGGCTGAGCTACCCGGGCATACCGGCGAGTTTAGCAAGGCTAACCGCCGCTATCGGCGCGGAAGAGAAGCTCCGCGAGCACCAGGCGCACCGAGAGGTTACGGTCCAACCCGGATGCCGCCCGGCTGGCCCGGAACGCCCAATCGACAGCCGTGCCCGCCAAGATCTCCAGCCCGCAGCGCAGGATCTCCCGGGCGCCCTCCCCGGTGATTCCGCCCGACTCCGGATCGAGCCGCCTCGCCAGCTCCATCAGCCACCCCGGCTCCGGCCTCACCAGTGAGGGCAACTCCCGAAACTGGGAGAAGTAGGCGATCGGATCGCCAAGCCGGGCGAGCAGCTCGACCCGGTCCAACCTCCCCTTGACCAGAGCCTTCAACTCGGCGGTCGGCTCCAGCCCAGCGCTCTCCATAGCCGCAGCCAGCTCGGCGCCACCGGGCGCATCGACATCGATCGGGAAACACCGCGACGCTATCGGTAGCAGCTCCCGCGGGATGGTGGAGGCGGTGAAGATCCAGGATGTGGCCGGGGGCGGCTCCTCTACCGACTTGAGGAGGACTGGAAACGAGGTGCGCAACCGCTCCACCTCCTCGACTATGACTACCCGCCGCCGAGCGGAGGCCGGTGCTAGCGTGCTCCACTTGAGCAGCTCCCTGAGCTCCGCGATTGGGACCGGCGAGCCGCCCCCAATCCGGGAGAGGTCGAAACACGCATCCGCCGCCACCGAGGCGCAGAACCCACAGCTGCCGCAACCCCCTTGCTCGCAGAGGAGCATGGCAGCAAGCTCGCGCGCTACCGCCGGGAGACCGGCTCCGCGGGACCCCTTGATCAGGAACGCGTGCGCGGCCGAGGCGGCCGCCGACCGCAGTCTGGCATAGGTCCGGGGCCGAAGATCGGCAAGGCTCAAGCTCCCACCCCCTGGAGCAGGGGGTGAATCCGCTTAGCGACCTCCGCCTCCGTCCCCTCACCCGTGACCGTTGCCCATCCGAGCTCGCCGGCAAGCTCGCGGTATCGGCGCATCCGCCGCCTCCACAGTTCCAGGTCTCCGCGTTCGTAGGGGTCGCCGGCCTCCATCGCCACCAGCGGGGACGAGCGCTCCAAGACTACCGTCAACCCCGGAACCGGGATGGCCAGCAGCCGCTCCAGCTCGAGGACCGTCTCTACTCCCAGCTCCTCGCCCTGATAGACCAGGGTCGACGGTGAGAACCGATCCA
>JAJYHR010000034.1 GCA_021784675.1 Actinomycetes bacterium | reverse complement strand
CGCCGCCATAGTACTCGTATCCCCAGACCCGGGAGAGAAGGGTCTCTCGCGAGAACACCTTTCCGGGGTGGGAGGCGAGGAACTTGAGCAGCTCGTACTCCATGTAGGTCAGGTCCAGGGGCTCGCTCTCGAGCGTCGCCTGGTAGGTGTCCACGTCGAGAGTGAGCGGGCCGTAGGAGATCGTAGACCGGACGTCTCCCAGCTGGAAGCGGATCAGGAGGTGCCGCATCCGCATGGCCAGCTCCTCGCGGTCGAAGGGTGACACCGAGAAGTCGTCGAAGAGGCTCTCGCGAAGCGCAAGCTCCTTCACCTGGTGCCGCTCGATCAAGAGCAGGATCGGCGGGCCGGGGGTCTCCAGCTTCCGGATCGACCGGCAGTTCAGGATGGCGTCGTCGAGGCTGTTGGTAGCGTCGACCGCGGCTCCGGCGAAGCGCCCTCCGGTTATCGCTCCGTCCCCCTTGTTCAGCAGCAGCTCGTACCCTGTGCGCTCGAAGAGCTCGGCGATCCGGTCGGCATGGTTGCTCGAGAAGATCGCGATGGTCGCCATCAGATGATCCTCAGGTACTTCTTGAGCTCGAAGGTCGATACCTGGGAATTGTACGCGCGTGACTCGTCTCGCTTGTTGCGGATGAACCACTCGGTCACATGCTCGCCAAGCGCCTCCCTCACCAGCTCGGAGCTCTCCATAGCGGTGATCGCCTCCTCCAGGCTGGTCGGGAGCGAGGCGATCTTGAGGTTCCTCAGATCCGCCTCGTCCTGGTCGAACAGGTTGAAGGTCGCCTCTTCGGGGATCGGCAGCCGTTGCCTGATCCCGTCCAGCCCGGCCGCCAGGATTAGGGCGAAGGCAAGGTAGGGGTTGCAGGCCGGGTCGAGCGCCCGGTACTCGATCCGGTAGCTGTCGGGCTTGCCGGAGGCGGAGCCCGGGACCCGGATCAGGGCGGAGCGGTTGTTGTGCGCCCAGGCTACGTGGTTGGGAGCTTCGTACCCGGGGACGAGCCGCTTGTAGGAGTTGACCCACTGGTTGGTGACCGCCGTCAGGGCGGGCGCGTGGTGGAGCAGCCCGGCGATGAACTGCTTGGCCTGGGTGGAGAGTCCATCCGGAGACTCCGCATCGTAGAAGGTGTTGGTGTCCCCCTCGTAGAGGGAGAAGTGGGTGTGCATCCCGGATCCCTGGACCCCCTGGAGCGGCTTGGGCATGAAGGAGGCGCAAACGTCCCTCACGGTTGCCATCTGCGCGATGATCAGGCGGGCGGTGGTGACGTTGTCCGCCATCGATAGGGCATCCGTGGGCCGCAGGTCGATCTCGTGCTGGGAGGGGGCGTCCTCGTGCTGGGAGTACTCGACCGAGATCCCGGTCTCTTCCAGCGCGAACACCGTCTCCCTGCGCAGCTCGGACCCGAGATCCTTCAGAGTGAGGTCGAAGTAGGAGCCGGCGTCCAGCGGGGAGGGGGTATAACCGTCGGGTCCCATCTTGAAGTAGAAGAACTCCAGCTCCGGCGCGGCAAAGAAGGTGAACCCAAGCTCTCTCGCCGTCCGGAGGTTCTTCCGGAGGACGTTGCGGGGGCACCCCTCGAACGGGGTCTGGTCGAGGTTGAGGATGTCGCAGAGCATCCTGCCGATGGGGGGTTGCCCCGGGAGGATGGTGAAGGTCTCCGGGTCGGGAAAGGCGATCACGTCGCTCTCCTGGATCCTGGAGAAGCCGTCGATCGCGGACCCGTCGAAGACCATGCCGTCTTCGAGCGCGTCCTCGAGCTCCGCTGGCGTGATCTGGAACGACTTGGGAATGCCCAGCACGTCGGTAAACCAGAGCTGGATGAACTTCACCCTCCGCTCTTCCACGGTGTGGAGGACGTACTTCCGCCGGTCTTCAAGCTGCTTCTTCTGGGTCACGGTGCCAATCTATGCCGGTCGGCGATTCAGCGCTGTCCTCTGGAAACAGATAGTTAACCGATAGTTCACAACTCTCTTGGCCCAGGGGGGGAGCGGCTCCTAGGGTTGTAGGCATTGGCGTAGCCCGGGACCGGGCTCGGGATGCCGTCGAAAGGGCAAGGAGAGGTATGAAGGCAAGGGACGCTCAAGAGGTAATCCGCTTCGCGCGGGAGGAGAGGGTCGAGATGGTCGACCTCCGATTCTGCGATCTGCCGGGAATCATGCAGCACTTTTCGGTGCCGGTGTCCCAGCTGACCGAGGAGTCGTTTGTGGAGGGCTTCGGCTTCGACGGCTCTTCGATTCGGGGCTTCAAGAGCATCGAAGAGTCGGACATGATCCTCAAGCCCGATACGAACACGGCGGTCATCGACCCGTTCCGCCAGCACAAGACGCTAAACATCAACTGCTTTGTCTACGACCCGGTCACCGGCGAGCCCTACTCCCGCGATCCCCGGTACGTGGCCCGGAAGGCTGAGGCTTACCTCGGCACCCTGGAGTTCGCGGACACCGCCTACTTCGGGCCTGAGGCCGAGTTCTTCATCTTCGACGATGTCCGCTACCAGCAGGACGAGCACTCTGCCTCCTACTCGGTCGACTCCATCGAGGGCGCCTGGAACAGCGACCGCGCGGAGGGACCCAACCTTGGCCACAAGCTCCCGTTCAAGGGCGGCTACTACCCCGTTCCCCCGATGGACAAGTTCCAGGATCTCCGCTCCGAGATGGTGCTCAACATGATCGAACTCGGCATCGAGATCGAAGTCCAGCACCACGAGGTGGCTACCGCCGGCCAGGCCGAGATCGACATGCGCTTCGACACCCTGCTGAGGATGGCGGACAAGCTGATGCTTTACAAGTATGTGGTCAAGTCGGTGGCGCAGCGCGCCGGCTACACCGCCACCTTCATGCCGAAGCCGCTCTTCCAGGACAACGGCTCGGGTATGCACACCCACCAGTCGCTCTGGAAGGACGGCGATCCCTCCTTCTACCAGAAGGGGAACTACGCCGACCTCTCCGATATCGGCCGCTGGTATATCGGTGGGATCCTGGCGCACGGACCGGCGATCCTCGGCTTTGCCGCCCCCACCACCAACTCCTACAAGCGGCTTGTCCCCGGGTACGAGGCTCCGGTGAACCTGGTCTACTCCCAGCGGAACCGCTCCGCCGCCTGCCGGATTCCGATGTACTCGCTCTCGCCGAAGGCGAAGCGGGTCGAGTTCCGCTGCCCGGACGCGACCTCGAACCCCTACCTCGCCTTCTCGGCGATGCTGATGGCGGGTCTTGACGGGGTCCGGAACAAGATCGAGCCGCCGGAGCCGGACGACCGGGACCTCTTCGATCTGAGCCGGGACGAGGCCAGGGCTCTGCCGGTGGTTCCCTCCTCGCTCGAGGGTGCGCTGCAGGCGCTCCGTGACGACCAGCAGTTCCTTCTCGAGGGCGGGGTCTTCACCCCGGACCTGATCGACACCTGGATCGACTACAAGCTGTTCAACGAGGCGGATGCGATCAGGCTTCGCCCGCATCCCTACGAGTTCCAGCTCTACTACAACTTCTAATCGTGCTTCGGTCCCCGGGGAGGCTTCGGCCGCTTCCGGGGGCCTCCGCATTTTTCGGCCGCGGGCGGCATCCTTCGCCGTATCGGCGGGCCGCCCCCCGGCTACCATGGTGGTGTGCGACCGTTACGCCTTGCCGCCGCCCAGCTCGACTTCTTCGTCGGTGAGATCCACCACAACCTGGAGCTGGCGATCTCGGCGGTGAGCCGCGCCCGCGAGGCGGGGGCCGATGTCGTCGTCCTCCCGGAGCTCGCCCTTACCGGGTATCCGCCGGAGGACCTTCTCCTCAGGCCGAGCTTCGTCGACGCCAACCTGGGGGCGCTCGCCGATCTCGCCAAAGAGGTCTACGGCTTGACCGCCATCGCCGGCTTTGTCGACAAGGAGTCCGACCTCTTCAACTCGCTCGCCGTAATCGCCGACGGCGAGGTCAGGGCGGTCTACCACAAGCAGGTCCTTCCCAACTACACCGTCTTTGACGAGATGCGCTACTTCCGTCCGGGCACCGAGCCGCCCCCCGTCTTCCGGATCGGCGAGGTGCCGGTTGGCGTAGCCATCTGCGAGGACGCCTGGTCGGCCACCGGCGCCATCTACCAGGCGGGTACCCGGGGGGCTGAGCTGGTAGTCGTGGCCAATGCCTCTCCTTTCGAAGCCGGGCGGCAGGGCACCCGGGAGCGGCTGATGGCGGTGCGGGCGGCCGACGCTTCCGCCGGTGTCTTCTACACGAATCTGGTTGGCGGGCAGGACGAGCTGGTCTTTGACGGCGGCTCGTTCGCTGTCGACGCGTCTGGGCGGCTTCTCTCCCGCGCCCAGCGCTTCACCGAGGAGCTGTTCCTGGTCGATTACCCGGCCCGGAGCGACCGGTACCGGAAACGGCTCATCGACCCCCGGGGGGTGGCGATGCCGCCGCCATCGAACAGCGGCGGGCTCCGCTTCGCGGCGAGTGGCGCCGCCCGGCCGCCGCTCCCGGCCGCCGAGGCCGCCGCTCCGGTCGAAGAGTTCGACGCCGCCGAGGCCTACTTGGCCATCGTGCTGGGCACCAGGGATTACCTGGAGAAGAACCGGGCGCCCGGTGTCCTGGTGGCGGTCTCGGGAGGGATCGACTCTGCGCTGGTGGCGGCGCTGGCGGTCGACGCGGTCGGCGCCGAGAAGGTTACCCTGGTCTCGCTCCCGTCGCGCTACTCCTCTCCGGG
>JAJYHR010000101.1 GCA_021784675.1 Actinomycetes bacterium | reverse complement strand
ATCCGGCAAGGATCGGATCGGCGCCCCGCTCCTTCTGGCGAAGCAGCGCCGCCCTCCCCGGGAAGTCTGCCTTGGAGAACGCCACCACCCAGCCGAGGTTGGCGTTGAGCGGCGTGATCCCCCCGCCGAGCTCGTGCCCGTGGAGCGGCAGGCCCGCCTCCAAGCGGAGGGTATCCCGGGCTCCGAGGCCGCACGGCTCGACACCCTGTCTGGCAAGTGCGTTGAAAAGCCGGATCCCCGCCTCCGGTGTGATCTCAACCTCGACCCCGTCGGCACCGGTTTAGCCGGTGCCGGCCACGTAACCCATCGCTCCGGCGAACTCGAAGGGGACTACACGGTTGTGAGCCGGTCCGGCGGTACCGGTCACCTCGGCCAGCGCCGACCGAGCCGCCGGACCCTGGATCGCGAGCACAACCCGGCTTGCGGTGATGTCCCTCCCACCGATGGCGCCGGTGACGTTGCTGGTGTTTGCGGCATTGGGCATGACGTGGAACAGCTGGTCGTCAAGCCACCAGACGATGATGTCGTCCACCACTGACCCGGTCTCGTCAAGCAGGTGGGTGTACTGGGTACGGCCAGGCTCGATTTTGCCGAGGTCGTTGGTGAGGTTGGCTTGAAGGCGGTGGAAGGCGTCGTCGCCCGACACCTCGACCGTGCCCAGATGGCTTACGTCAAACACGCCGCTTGCGCCCCTCACCGCGAGATGCTCCTCGATGGTCCCCTTGCCGTAGGCGAGAGGCATCGAGAACCCGCTGAACTCAGTCATCTTGGCACCAAGCTCGCGGTGAGTCTCGTAAAGCGCTGTCCTCTTCTCCACAACCGCAATACTAGCAAGCAACCGGAAACGGATCATTCCATGCAGCGCCCAGCAGAGCAGCTCAGGAGTTGGTAGCCTCCGGCGCGATCGAAAGCTCGAGTTGCTCGGCATCGGCGAGGTGGGCAACCCGTAGCCGCGCAGCCGGGTAGTCGACCTCCACCCTCACGCACGCCAGGGAGCGGCACCACTGGTCCAGCTTGCTGAACGCCTCACCGCCGGGGTCGAAGGCGACGAAGGTCCCGGACTCCCCGCCCCCGCCTTCCGAGGCGCCCAAGGGCTCGTAGGCAACTAGCAGGGTGCCGCCGTCGGCCATGACATTGGTGAGCACGATCTGCGGACCGCGGGCAAGGGCAGAGCTCGTCCGCTTCACGGTCGACTGGATCGCTCGCTTTCGCCGCAGTCCCTCCATGTAGCGCCGGTGCCTGACCAGCCCGATTACCAGCGCGGTCACGCCGAAAAGCAAGAGCAGCGACGGAAAAATAACCAGTGCTATGAAGTTCCCCTGCGGCATGACCAACAGTCTAAGCCAGCCAGCAGCGTTGCGAAAGCGAAGTTCGCGGCGTCTGCTGGCCCTGTACACTGTGCCCCGTGGGGCGCTGGTTGGCATATTCACGGTTTAAAAACTACGTCCCATCGGCCATAACCGCCGTTCGGCTGCTCCTGATCATCCCGTTCTACCACTTTGTGATTCCGACACCACGGCCGGCGGCCGCTACCGCCATCTTGGCGATCATGGGGATCACCGACTTTCTCGATGGGTTCATCGCCCGCCGGACCGGTGCAGTCACCACCTTCGGGAAGGTGATCGACCCAACTTCGGATCGGGTTGTGCTGGTGCTTCTCGCGTTGATCTTGCTGAGGCTCAAGCTGCTGCCCAGCCTCCTCATCGATGCGGTGCTTCTCCGGGAGATCCTGGTGGCAGTGACCGTCCTGGTCGAGCTGGCCATCTACCGCCGGCGGGTCAACGTGATCACCACCGGCAAGGCCGGGACTCTCGGCCTGCTGGCCGGCTTCCCCGCCGCGCTCTTTGCAAGCTTCTACGCCGGGCCGGCGATCCGCACCGCAACTCTGGCTATCCTTTGGTTATCTACGGGCCTCCTTTACGGCGCCCTGATCACATACGCCTGGGGCCTGCTGGCGTTAGCGGTCAAGGGACGGGGAGCCTCGAAGCCGATGGAGGATTAGTGCAAGCAGTCATCATCGCCGGAGGAGAGGGGACGCGGCTGCGGCCACTAACGTCAACGGTTCCAAAGCCGCTGCTCCCGATCGCGAATCGCCCCATGATCGCCCACGTGGTCAACCTGCTCGCCTCCTACGGATTCGACGACATCATCGTGACCGTCGCCTACCTTGGGAACTCGATCCGAAACTACCTGGGAGACGGCACCGAATTCGGAGTCCGCATCCGGTACCTACAGGAGGAGACTCCGCTCGGCACCGCCGGTGCCGTAGCCAACGCAAAGGATCTAATCGAGGGCACCTTCATCGTGCTAAGCGGCGACGTGCTGACAGATATCGACCTCTCCAAGGCGGTCGCTTTCCACTCGGAGCGTTCGGCGCTAGCAACCATGATCCTTACCGCTGTAGAGTCGCCGATCGAGTTCGGAATCGTAACCACCGACGACGAGGGCTCGGTCAACCAGCTGGTCGAGAAGCCGTCGTGGGGCGAGGTCTTCAGCGATACCGCCAACACCGGCATCTACGTGCTTGAACCCGCGATACTCGATCGTATCCCGACGGGAAGGCCGGTCGACTTCTCCGAGGAGGTATTTCCCTCCATCCTTGCCGACAAGCAACGGCTTGCCGGGTACGTAGCCGAGGGTTACTGGGCGGATGTGGGCACTTTCAGCGGATACGTCCAGGCTCATCGCGACATCCTCGACGGCCGGGTACGGGTGGATACCGGCGGCTTTCGCTTCGACAGCAACGTCATCGTCGGCAAGAACTGCGAGATTGACCCTACCGCCCTCATCGTCGGCCCGGCTCTGATCGGGGACTTTGTAAGGGTGGGTTCGGGGGCCCGCATCCTCCCTTACTCGGTCATCGGGGAGAACGTCAGGATCGGCACCGATACCGTCATCGACGGGGCGATCCTCTTCGACCATGCCTTCCTTGGGGAGGAGGTCCGCCTCCGGAGCGCCATCGTCGGAAGGAGCGCCGACATTCGCAACCGGGCGGTCATCAACGACATGGTCGTCCTCGGGGACAACGTCTACGTCGGCAGGGACGCCGTCATCAACCCCGACCTCAAGGTCTACCCGGGTAAGACGGTTGAGCCCATGTCCACAGTCACTAGCTCGATAGTCTGGGAGACCGGCTCCTCACGCACCGTCTTCGGACCGCTCGGGATCTCCGGGCTTGCCAACATCGACATCAACCCGGAGCTCGCGACCCGGATCGCCATGGCCTTTGCTTACGTCCTTCCGCCACACGGCTCGGTATTCTGCTCCCGGGACACCTCGAGAGCCGCAAGAGTTATCAAGCGCGCTCTCATGGTCGGCTTCAACTCCGTCGGGCTCGACGTCATAGACTTGGAGGCGACTATCAAGCCGCTCCTCCGCCACTCGGTCGCCAACACCGATGCAGCCGCGGGCGTCCACGTCTCGCTCGATCCTTCCGATCCGCAATCGCTGGTGATCCACCTGCTGAACGCCAACGGGGTCGATCTCAACAGCCAGGAGAGGCGGAAGGTGGAGCGCGCCCTCGAACGGGAGGACTTCCGGCGCGTCTCCGCTTCCGAGATTGGCGATCTCCGGCTGCAGTCGCGCTCGCTCGACGCCTGGAAGTCGGAGATCACCTCCGCGTCCGACTCATATCGCGTTCGAGAGGCGCAGTTCCGGGTGGTGGTCGACTACTCCTTCGGCCTCGGCGCCATCACCCTTCCCCAGATCCTCGCCTCCTGGCAGATGGACGCCCTGGCCATAAACCCGTACGCCTCGACCGCCCGAGCTATCGAGCTATCCCTCCCCCAGCAGCTGGCAACGGTAGGGGATCTGGTGGCCGCCTCCAAGGCCGATCTCGGCCTGATCGTAGACCAAAGCGGGGAGCGGCTGCGCGTCATCGACGACCGTGGCTCCCCCGTCCCCGATGCCGAGTTCGCCTCGGTGCTGGTGCGGGTCACTGGCATTGCCGGAACCGTGTCCCGGATCACCTGCCCTGTGAACATGCCCGGAAACATCGCATCGCTCGCCGCCGAGTTGGACCTCGACTTCGAGTGGTGCGGCATCAGCCCCGGCGATATCGCCGCATCCGTAGAGAGCGGCGGGAAGGCAAGTCTTGGGGTCTCGTCGGAGGGGGTGTTCTACCTGTCGGGCTGCACCTCCTCCCCGGATGCTACCGCTGCCCTGCGGATCCTCCTCTCCGGCCTCGCCGCCACCGGCCAGCGCCTCTCTGATCTCCGCTCCCACCTCTCGGTGCCAGCGGTAGTCGACGGCAGCGTGCCGGTCCCCTACGCGGGCATGGGCATTACAATGCGGAACTTGCGAGCGGCGGCCGAGAGCCTTCCCCACGACCAGCTGCTGTTGATCGATGGCATCCGGCTCGACAAGGGGGGCACCTTCTGGTTCGCGGCCCCGGACTACTCGGAGCCCCTGATCCGGCTGTGGGCGGGGGCATCCGGTCGCGAGCAGGCGGAGGCGCTGATGGAAGAGGTGCGGGCTACTGTTACCGCAGCAAGAGGGATCTGACCGGGTCGCCAATTTTTCCCAAACTCTGAGGCGCCCCATCCACCGCTGGGCTAGCCTATTCGGGTATGAACTTCCCAGAGCACCTCAACTACACTTCGGACCACGAATGGCTTGAAACTGGCGGTGACGCCGTCACTGTCGGGGTGACCGATTACGCGCAGGATGCGCTGGGAGATGTGGTTTACGT
>JAJYHR010000060.1 GCA_021784675.1 Actinomycetes bacterium | reverse complement strand
GGCGACGTTGAGGGCTGCGCCGGAGAAGTTCTGCACCGCCAGCACCGAATTGACCGGGTCAAAGACCTTGTAGAACATGATGAAGTCGATCGAGATCGGCGCATTGTCCTTGGTGATCGCGGTCTGATGGGGGATCTCGAAGTACTGCTCGCGAAGGTCGACCAGGCTGATCCGGTCGACGATCGGGTTTATCAGCACCAGCCCTGGACCTCGGGATCCGATGGCTCTTCCCAGGCGGAAGAGGACAACCCGCTGGTACTCGCGCACGATCTTTACCATCCGGGTAGCGAATAGAAGGGCTAGGAGGACTACGACGGCAACTGCTAGCAAGTAGGTCATTGTTGCTCACCTCTCATTCTTGGTCGAAACCTCTGGCACCACGAATAGCCGGAGCCCTTCCACTCGGGTGACGTATACTTTGGCTCCGGCGGGGATTGGCTGCCCGCCGTCGGACTCCGCGCTCCAGAGATCTCCCCCGATCTTTACCGTGCCGATCGGAGCGATGTCGGTGATCACGGTTCCTTCCGAGTCGAAGACCCGGGTGAGCTGGCGGTTCGCATCTGTGGTGCCTGCGGCTACGCGCAGCCCGCGGAGAGCTAAGACCACGACGGTTCCGGTGCTGGCGAGCACCGCCGCCAGGAATCCGATCACCAGCCCCGCTGGTATGTGGCTCGAGGAGACGAAGATGGTGGCGACAACCCCGATCGCCATTCCTATCGCAGCAGAGGCTATGGAGCCGTGGGGGCCAACGTGGAGACCGAGAAGAATGAGCGCGAGGATGGCCGCAGCCGCCAGCAAGAGTAGAACCATAACAGGCCCCCTTCCTCACTTTGAAGCGTACCACTTCCGGCGGAGAAGAGCACGGCCGTGAAGCGGGCCGTCCTCAGCTGGAGCGAACTCTGGATCTGCCGATCCGAGGCGGCGGCGGGTTCCATTTCGAAGGATGAGGTATCCCGCCCGTCGCCGGTGCCGGCAACCGCGCCCCCTGGCAAACAATCGCCTGTGCCGGGCCAGATTAGAGCACCTGAGCAGCGGGGGAGAAGTTCGGCGAATCCTTGGCAAGTAGTGGGTTTTCGTGGTAGCTTCGGTCCTTGCGGAACTGCCGTGGCCTCAAGTAAGTCGGAGGGTTTATGCGTGTTGAGATGAAGGTAAACGGGGTAGCTCGTGCCGCAGATGTCGAGGACCGGACGCTGCTTGTCCACTTCCTTCGCGATGCGCTCGGGCTGACCGGCACCAATGTGGGTTGTGACACGTCGTCATGCGGGGCCTGTACGGTGCTGGTCAATGGGGAGTCGGTAAAGTCGTGCACGGTTCTAGCCGCCCAGTTCAGCGGGGAGGAGATCACCACCATCGAAGGGCTTGCCGGCGCTGACGGCACTCTTCACCCGTTGCAGCGAGCCTTCCAGGAAAATCACGCGCTCCAGTGCGGGTACTGCACACCCGGGATGGTGATGGCGTCGTTGTCGCTCATCAACGAGCACCCGAACCTTGATGAGAAGGCGGTGAGAGAGGGGCTCGAGGGCAACCTCTGCCGCTGCACCGGATACCACAACATCGTGAAGGCGGTCCTTGCTGCCCAGAGCGAGATGGGAGGGAAGCTGTGAGCGCCGCAGAAGCGAAGGGTGGGGTCATCGGTACCAGGAAGCTGCGCCGGGAGGATCCGGAGTTACTGGCTGGCAAGGCGAGATTCGCCGACGACCTGGTGATCCCGGGAGCGCTCTACATGGTGATGGTGCGGAGTCCGTTCGCGCACGCGCGGATCCGGTCGATCGACGTGGAGTCCGCGCTCGGGGTGCCCGGCGTGGTGGGCGCCTACACCGGCGCGGATCTGGCTGGCGAGTGGGCGGGGCCGATGCCGTGCGCCTGGCCGGTAACCCCCGACATGAAGAACCCCCCGCACTTCCCCTTGGCGACCGAGGTGGCTCGGTACGCCGGTGACGGGGTGGTGGCGGTGGTCGCCACCACCAAGACGGCGGCGGTGGACGCGGCAGCCCTGGTATCGGTGGAGTACGAGGAGCTGTCTCCGGTCCTGGACCTCGAGGAGGCCGCCTCGGACTCGGAGGTCATCTACGAGGACTTCGGCACCAACGCCAGCTTTGTCTGGTCCGTCGAGCCGGATCCCGATGGCGTTCGGCAAGCCTTCGATCAGGCTGCCGTGGTGGTCTCCGAGCGTTACGTACACCCGCGACTGATCCCGGCGGCGATGGAGCCGAGAGCGATCGCCGTGGTGCCGAGCCCCATGGGTGACGAGTACGTGGTCTACTCCTCGACTCAGATCCCCCACATATTGAGGGTGATGCTCGCCTTGACCGCAGGAATCTCGGAGACCAAGCTCCGGGTGGTGGCGCCGTCGGTGGGCGGGGCGTTCGGCTCCAAGCTTGACGTCTACGCCGAGGAGCTTCTTTGCCTTGCGCTTGCCCGCCGGCTCAAGCAGCCGGTCCGCTTTACCGAGGAGCGCGGCGAGGCGACTATGGCTACGGTGCACGGCCGTGGGCAGGTCCAGCAGATCGAGCTAGCTGCGGATCAGGACGGGAAGGTACTCGCGGTAAGGGCCAACATCCTGGCCGATATGGGCGCTTACCTGCAGCTGGTTACGCCGGGCGTGCCGCTGCTCGGGGCCTTTCTTTACCACGGGCTGTACGACATCCCCAACTACTCCTTCACCTGCAAGGGTGTCTTCACCAATAAGACGCCGACGGATGCCTACCGGGGAGCCGGAAGGCCCGAGGCTACCTTCGCCATCGAGAGGGCGATGGATACCCTCGCCGACAAGCTTGGAATCGATCCGGCGGAGATCAGGAGGAGGAACTTCATCCCCGCCGACAAGTTCCCGTACTCGTCGGCAGCCGGGCTCTCCTTTGATTCTGGCAACTACGGGCCCAACCTGGAGAAGGCCCTGGATCTGGCCGGCTACTCCGCTCTTCGCGAGGAGCAGGCCAGGCGGGTTGCCGCCGGCGACAGCCATCTTCTGGGGATCGGTATCTCTTGCTACGTGGAGATGTGCGGCCTTGCCCCGTCCCGGGTGCTCGGCGCGCTCAGCTACGGTGCTGGGGGATGGGAAGCGGCTACAGTCCGGGTGCTGCCCACCGCGAAGGTTCAGGTAGTGACCGGTAGCGCCCCTCATGGCCAGGGACACGAGACCAGCTGGTCGATGATCGTGGCAGATCGTTTGGGGGTGCCGCCCGAGGACGTCGAGGTGCTCCACTCCGACACCTCCATCAGCCCGTTGGGGATGGACACCTACGGCTCGCGTTCGCTTTCGGTGGGAGGGTCCGCGATCTTCGTCGCCGCCGACAAGGTGGTGGAGAAGGCGAGGAAGATCGCTGCTCACCAGCTGGAGGTGGCCGAGGAGGACCTGGAGTTTGCCAGTGGCAGCTTCAAGGTGAAGGGATCGCCGGACCGGGAGATGCCGCTTGCCGGGATCGCTTTCGAGGCGTTCACCGCCCACAACCTTCCCGACGGCCTTGAGCCGAACCTCGAGGCCTCGGTGACCTGGGATCCGCCCAACTTCACCTTCCCGAACGGTAGCCACATCGCGGTGGTCGATGTCGATCAGGAGACCGGCGCAGTCGAGCTGCTCAGGTATATCGCTGTCGATGACTGTGGCAACCAGATCAACCCGATGATCGTCGAAGGGCAGATCCACGGTGGGATCGCCCAGGGGGTAGCCCAGGCCCTCTTCGAGGAGGCCTCCTACGACTCAGAGGGTACGCTGGTAACCGCCTCCTTGGCGGACTACCTGGTTCCCTCGGCAGCGGAGCTTCCCAGCTTCGAGCTGGCGAACACGGTTACTCCATCGCCGACCAACCCGCTGGGAGTGAAGGGGATCGGAGAGGCTGGTGCCATCGGGTCGGCCCCAGCGGTAATCAATGCGATCGTAGATGCTTTGGGGCATCTCGGGGTGACGAATTGCCCGATGCCGGCCACACCAGAGCGAGTGTGGAAGTTGCTGCAGCAGGCCAAGGCGCATAAGTAGCGAGGAGTCGATAGAAGTGTTCCCATCGAATTTTGAGTACCGCCGAGTGGCAAGCGTGGATGAGGCAGTTTCGATCTTGAGTCAAGCCGAGGAGGCAAAGATTCTCGCCGGCGGCCATTCGCTGATACCGCTGATGAAGCTGCGCCTGGCATCGCCGGAGATCCTGGTCGACATCACCAGGATCGGGGGTTTGAGCTATATTCGCGAAGACGGTGGAGAGATCGCGATCGGGGCGCTGACCCGCCATCGCGACCTGGAGACCTCGGAGCTACTCGCCCGCGAGGTGCCGGTCCTGCCGGCGGTCGCCTCGACGGTTGGCGATCCGGCGGTCCGCCATCGCGGCACGCTGGGCGGGACCGCCTCCCACGGCGACGGTGCGTCGGATCTCCCTGCCGCCCTGCTGGCCCTGGACGCCACCTTTGTCGCCAGGGGCCCAGGTGGCGAGCGCCGCATAGCCGCCAAGGACTTCTTTACCGGCTTCCTGGAGACGGCGCTTTCACCGGCGGAGGTGCTGACGGAGATCCGCGTACCCAAGGGGTACCGGTCCTACGGCTTCCAGAAGTTCAACCGCCGGGCTCAGGACTGGGCGATAGTCGGCGTGGTAGCGGTTCGGAACGGGACGACCAAGGTCGGCTACGTGAACATGGGGGTGACGCCCCTGCGCGCCACCGCCGTCGAGCAGAGGCTCGCCTCGGGAGCCAGTGGCGACGAGGCGGCCGGCGCGGCGGCGGAGGGGCTGACGCCTCCGAGCGACATCAACGGTTCGTCAGAGTATCGTGCCCACCTTGCG
>JAJYHR010000053.1 GCA_021784675.1 Actinomycetes bacterium | reverse complement strand
CCGCCCGGAAGACGCCGTCTTCGTTACCGGCCCTCTCGGCGGCTCCGCGCTAGGGCTCGCCAAGCTCGAGGCCGGGGAACCGGCCGACCTCGACGATCCGGCGATCCGGCGCCACCTCATGCCTTCTCCGCGGCTGCTCGAGTCACGCGCGCTGGTCACCTGCGGAGCCACCAGCGCGATCGATGTCTCCGACGGCCTCGCCATCGACCTGCATCGCCTAGCCGACATGAGCGGCGCCGGCTTTGCCCTCGACTCGGTTCCAGTCTTCCCGGGCACCACCGAAGCTGCGGCGCTCTCCGGGGGGGAGGACTTCGAGCTCGCCTTCACCCACCCTGACCCCGGCGCCGTCCTCGATGCCTTCGCCGACGCCGGATGCGCTCCCCCCGCAAGGATCGGAACCATCGTCTCCGATCCCCGGTCGCGAACCCTGCGGGGAGCTCCGCTAGGCCGCGTGGGCTACCTCCACTAGCGGCGCGAGCGCACGCCGCAGAGAGCGGATCTGCGTTGCCTTGCCAGTACCCTGCGCCAACTATCGCGCAAACCTGTAGCGTGGTTGTTAGGAGGTGGTGAAGCATGGGACTGTTGGACAAAGTCAAGGACCAGGCGCAGGTTCTCACCAAGTCGGCGATGGACGCGGCCCAGAAGGGCCAGGACAAGATCGACCAGCTCCAGGCGAAGCGGGTTAACGATGGCTACCTGCGGGACTTGGGAGCGGTAGTCCTCGCCTTGGAGGAGGGAACGATCACGCCCGAAGCCGCTGAAGCGGAGAAGACCCGCCTTATTGCCGCCATCAAGGCGGCCGCTGATTCGCCGGGAGACACCCAGCAAGAGCAGTGATCGCTTACGCGACAGCAATCCTTGTCGCAGCAGCCCTTTCGGCGGCAGGCATAGCTGGCGCACGCCGTAACCGGCGGCTCCGGCCCTTCTTAGCCGCAACTCTCGCCGGCGCAATTGCGGCCGACGCCGCCTCGTTCGTGATCGCGAAGGTCGTTGCCGGCCACTTCGTGGCGGCAACCGACCTACCGCTGTCGCTTTGCGACGCTGCGGCTCTGGTCGCGGCGTGGGCGGTGCTTTCGCCATCCCCGTGGAGGGTTGAGGTGACCTACTTCTGGGGGCTGGCCGGAACCCTGCAGGCGCTCCTCACCCCAGATCTCGCCTCTCCCTTCCCCAGCCTGGTCTTCTTCCAGTACATCGTGGGGCACGTCGCCGTGGTGGCCGCCGCCCTCTACCTGACCGTCTCGCTCGGGCTTCGCCCACGGAAGGGAGCTCCCTACCGGGTGCTCGCCATCTCGGCCGCCTACTCGCTCCTTGTCGGCATTGCAGATTGGACGACCGGCGCCGACTACATGTTCCTGAGGCGGCCGCCGGGGAACCCGACCCTCCTCGACCTCCTGGGCCCCTGGCCGGTCTACATCTTCGCCGCAGTACCGGTCGCGCTGGCCCTCTTCAGCCTTCTCGACCTTCCCTTCGATCGGCGTCCACTGGCTCTCCGGCGCCGGCGCGAGCACGCAGCCACGGCCACCGGGGAACCTGCTCGCAGTACTCCCGGTAGGCGGACCCGAACGATGCCGCCAGCCGGGCCTCCTCCCGCGGGATGACCAAAGCCTCGAGCACCAGGATCGTGGCCGGCGCCGAGAGCGCCACCGGCGTACGGCCGCTTCCGATCCCGATGCCCAGCTGGATAAGGCTAAACCCCAGGTAAATCGGGTTACGCGTCAGCCGAAAAGAGCCCTCCACGACAAGTGCCGCATCCTTTTTGCGCGGGTCGGGAGAGGTCTTCTTCCGGAACATAGCCGCGACTGCGGAAGCGATCAGGCCGGCTCCTGCCGCGCAGAAGGGGGCGGCGATCTGCGCTCTCCGCCGGCTACCAAGGCAGCATGCCCGGTCGACCGCCACCGCCACTCCGGTCGCCGCCACCGCCAGAAACGGCGGGGGAAGTTCACGTTGCATGCCACGATGCTATCACCGCCGGCGAGTTAACTCCCGGCGCAGGTGGCGGAGGTTTACCGGCTCCTTCAGCCAGACCAGTGCCTTCACGGTCTCGGCAGGCGGCAGCAGGAGTGCTTGGGATTTCTTCTCTCCACCGCCTCGAGGACTCCAGCCGCCCCTGCCCGCAACTCGCCCTGGGATGCCCCGGCTAGACGGTCGCGCCACTCCTGACCCTGAAAACAGCAGAAGCGACCTCGATCAACAGGTGCGCTCCGCTGGCCGCACCCCGGGACGCCGCGAAGTCGCCAACGCCACCGCAGGCACCAGGACTGCCGGCGGCCTGACCCCCCCGCCCTACCGAACGGGGTTGGGCGGCCCTCCGTTCACCCGGCGCTAACCGGTCGCCGCGATCTGGGGAAAGTGCACCTCGAGCAGGTAAGGCGTCCACTCGTCCCGGACGCCTCCGCGGACGGCGATCGACCACCCCCTGCCGGCCGGAGCCCTCGGCTCCGTTCTCAGAACGAAGTTGGTCTCGGAGAGCAGGCGGTCACGCTTCCGGGAGTTGCAGGAACGGCAGGCTGCCACCACGTTGTCCCAGGAGTGGGGACCCCCGCGGCTCTTTGGCACTACGTGGTCGACGTTCTCCGCGGAGGCGCCGCAGTACTGGCAGCGGTAGTGATCACGAGCAAAGATGGCTCGCTTGGTGAGCGCGATCCTCCTGATCTGGGGGACGTTGACGTAGTAGGTGAGCTTCACCACCGACGGCTCGGGAAAATCCATGCGCGAAGATCGGAGCATCTTGCCGGTGCCGGTGACGATCTCCGCCTTCTCCACCATGAGCAGGCCAATGGCCCGATGGGACGATACCACGCACAACGCCTCGTAGCTGACGTTCAACACGAGGACGCTGGGCACCGTCTACCGGCCTACCCTGCTCTCGCGGCTGGCCGCAGCGCTACAGAACCAGCGTCCTCGCCCCCTGATAGTCCAGCGGCACCCCGGGCAGGAGCGGCCCAAAACAAGGAACCGGAAGCCTCCCCTCGCAGGGATACTGGTCCGCTCCGAGACGGGAAGCGCGGTCATTGGCACCATAGCCACGCGCCCAGTCTATAGCCTCCACTGGCTGCGCTCGTTAGCCGCCCAGCGAAGAAACGCGGCTAACTGCGCCAATGAGACCCTTCCGCCTTCGCCCGCGATGGTCTCGCGGCGAAAGCGCAGCCACGCCCCTATCGATCCCGCGGATCCGCGGCGCCCCTTTGCCCCGAAGGTTATCGCCCAGAGCTGCCTTGCAGCCTCCATGAGCGCTGGCAAGCCACGCCGCAACCAGACCTCCCGGCCTATCCTAAGCCTTGGGGTCCTCGCCCCTCGGCCACCTGCCCATCGACTTGAACCCCTTGGCCTGCTTCTCCGACAGATCGTGCAGGGAGGCCCTGCCAACCCTTCTCAAGTTCTTCTCGAAGACCACGGATGAGCCCAGCATGACCAAGAAGCCGAAGCCGCCGAGCACGACCGAAGTTGTGAAGGTGAGCACGGTGAAGGTGAGCCCGAGCACAAAGGCCAGCGCGGCCCACTTGAGACTCCGGCCCGCATGCTTGTACACGGTCTCGGATCGCACCCGGTCGGCAAAGGCTGGATCGTTCTCGTAAAAGGTCTTCTCGATCTCCTGGAGAATACGCTGCTCTTCTTCGTTAAGCGGCATGTCTCCTCCTTTCCCGAAATCACATCTGGCAATCCCCGGCAGCGCTACAAGTCTACTACGGGAGCTCCTGATGGGAAACCGGCTCCTCCCGCCTGGTGCCCCGCTCGGACTTGACTGCCCTACCAGTCTACTTCGACCGCTTATATAGGCTGGCTTGAATCTCGCACCTCCACCCCGGCCGTTTCGAGAGCCTTCATCTCTCCAGCGGTGAGCACTCCCGCGAGATCGTAGAGGCCAAGGGGGTCGGCGGTAGCCCGCAACACCAACCGCAGCCCTGGGAGCTGCTCGGGCCTGTCCCTCGACGCCAGCGCGTAGAAGCTGCCGCCGTCAAGGAGCACCGAAGCGGCCCCGTTGTCGATAGCGGCAGCGATATCGCCAGCTAGGCGGGGGCGGAGATCCATCTCCACCACCACCTGCAGTCCCGCCGCTGCCAGCACCGAGACGACCCGGGCGGCCAACTCGGACCGCTCGTGATGGCCCGGCCCCCGCACCTCGATCGATCTGTCCGCCCGCACTACGCCCCTCCCCTCACCAACCTGAAGAGCTCCACTGCCCCGGCGGTCCCCGCCACCTTGGCGGATTCGCTGGCCCTAAGCCTGATCGTCTCGCCGATCAACCCGTCGACACGTCCCAGATGGAGCTGGTGGCTCCGGACCGCCTCCACCTTCTGCCCCAAAAAATCGCCGACCGGGATCGCGCAGTTCGGCTCCAACGTCCCGGTAAGCAGCAGCTCGACGTGCTCAAGCGGCGCGCCCATCTCCGGGAAGTAGCCGGCCTGGGTGGCGCATGGAAAGGCGGCGTCGAGCACCGCCCATCCCACTTCCCGATGGTCACGGTGGTTGTAGTAGGCATCCCCGAAGAAGACGGCGGTGGGATCGGGAGCAAAGATCACCGCCGGCCGGAAGGTCCTCATCAGCGAGACCAGCTTGCCGCGGAGTTCCATGTCGTTCACAACCTCACCATCGTGGTAGCTGAGCTGGACGATGTCCGCGATCCCCAGGACCTTACCGGCGTCGAGCAGCTCAAGACCACGCTGCTGCACCACCGACTCCGGGTCTGCGAACTCCCCGCCCTTATCTCCCTGCGTGACCACCACCAGGGCAACCTGGCTGCCGCTTGCGGCCAGCCAGGCGAGCGAGCCGCCACAGGCTACC
>JAJYHR010000006.1 GCA_021784675.1 Actinomycetes bacterium | reverse complement strand
GCACCCGGCTTCCTGGCTTCCCGACGTCTCCGAAGAGCTGCTGAACCGCGAGCCATTCTGCCTGATCACCGCGATCGGGCCCGACGGCCCCAGCGAGCCGGTCTCGGTGATTTCGAGGCAACGCAGAGTTACCAGCTTTGCCGAGGAGACGGCCGATGAGCTGCTGATCGCCGGGCAGGTCGGAGTCCACCGCCTGGAGGCGGATGGGGAGCGCTTCCAGCTCCACTTCTTCTCGCCGAGGCCGCGGGCGGTGGTGGCTGGCTCCGGGGAGCTGGCCGTTGCCTTGATGACCCAGATGGAGCTGGCCGGGATCAGCGCCACCCTGCTCGGAGAGGGCGAACTGCTCACACTCGGCCCCCTCGACGGGTTGGTCGTGCTCACCCACGACCACGAGGCCGCCACGCCGATCCTGGCGCGCATGCTCGCTCGGGGCCGGGTCGGCTACGTGGGGGCGCTCGGATCCCGGGCTACGCAGGCGGAGCGGCGGATCCGCCTAGCCGACCTGGGCGTGGATCCGGGGCCGGTCTTCGGCCCGGCGGGTCTCGACATCGGCTCCAGATCGAGCGCGGAGACCGCGCTCTCGATCGTTGCGGAGATGATCGCGGTCACCCGCGGCCGGGCGGGGGGGCACCTTCGTGACCGGAGGGGCCCGATAAACGGGTGACCCCTTCCCGCTAAATGGCGAGGCTTCGGCAGTGCCGGCAGCGCCCGGCCGGTGGCGGCTCCTCCTAGAGGTTGAACTCGAGGGCGGGATCGAGCCTGAAGCCGGCTGCGGGTGGCCGTTCCAGCAGGCAGAGCCGGGCGATCTCCTCGAGCGCCGGCTCCGCCTCGGCGAAGCGGTAGAGGGCGGCCGCGCGCGCCAGCAGCCCGAGCTGGGTGACGGCGGTCTTCCGCTCCCAGGGCTGCTCCACCAGGACCGGAAGGAGGTCCTGCAGCCGCTTTACGTAGCCTTGTCGGAGCTTGGCCGGAACCGGCCCGGAGAGCTCGTCGATGACCGGGTCGAAGCTCTTCATCCTGGCTGCCGCCTCGCTGGCGTCTAGGGAGTGGACGTTCGCGGTCCCCTCCCAGATCGGGAGCACCAGCGCTTCCCGGTGCCAGCGGGCGATCGGGAACTCCTCGATGAAGCCGTTCCCGCCGAAACACTCCATGGCCCGTTGCGTGACCGACGCCGCCGTCTGGGCGGTATGGACCTTGGAGATGTGGCTCATGAACCGGAGCAGGAGGAAGTCGGGGCTGTTGGGGATGGGAGCTTGGCGCAGCTGCTGGAAGTAGCTGGCCATCTGTAGGCTGAGCGCGGCGATGCCGAGATGCTCCATGCGCATCTCGACCAGGTCGCGGGCGAAAAGCGGGTGCCCGGCGAGGATCCCCCCGAAGGCGCTGCGCCGGCCGCCCCTGATTGTGCTCTCCAGCGTGGCTATCCGGGCGATTCCGGCGGACGACACCGAGTTGGCTACCCGTGCGAGCGTTAGGCTCTCGAGGATCCGGTGGATCCCCTCGCCGGGCTCGGCGAGCAGGGTTGCCGTGGTGCCGGCCAGCTCGACCTCGCCGGTCGGGACGCCGCGGGTCCCGAGCTTGTCCTTGAGGCGGAGCACCCGGAAGTTGGGAATGCCGTCGGGACGGAACTTGTCGACCAAAAAGAGCCCCAACCCTTTGACTCCCGCGCGGTCGCCGATCCTCGCTCCCGCCAGGGCGAGATCCGCGAGCCCCGCTCCCGAGGCAAAGTACTTGTCCCCGTCGTCGAGGATGTGGCCGCCGCCGCTCGGGGTTGCCCGGGTGAGGGTTGCGCCGAGGTCGCTACCGGCGTTGGCTTCCGTGAACCAGGTGGCGCCCCAGCTGGGACCGTGGTAGAGGCGCTCCAGGTAGGGGGCGGGGTCGGGGTGGAGATCGCGCAGGGCGGTGGCGACCTGGGTCGACAGCGTGATCAGGCAGTAGAGGCCGGGATCGGCGAGCAGGTAACCTTCGGCGAAGTGGCCGGCAAAGCCTGCCGGAGTTTCCGGGGTTGCGATCAGGCTCCGGAGGCGCTCATAAAGCCGGTGGTGGTCTGCGGAGATCACCGCCTCATCGACGACGTTGCCGTCGATATCGTGGCTCCGAAGCTCCGCGGTTCCGGCGCGATCCACCGCCTGCCCCACCTCGAGCACCTCGCCTCCGGCCAGAGCTCCCATCTGTCGCAGCCGGTCTTCGTGGTCGGCGGGGATCACCGCGCGCATCATCTTGGCGACCGCGGGGTCGACCTCGAAGTGGTTGAGCCCCTGGCTGTAGCCGGCAAAGACGGTGCCCACGGTCAGTCCAGGTTGAGGATGAAGCTGGTCTTGGGGGTGAGCGGTCCGACAGACAGCCGCCGGATGCCGGTGCCGAGGGAGAGGAACTCGGTGGCGTGCTCCCCCCAGATGTGGTTGGAGACCGACGTCTTCACGCCGACCACGCCATCGGCGCCCGACTTCTGCGCCTCGGCCTGCATACGGGAGAGGGCAAGCTCCCGCGCGGTGTAGACGTCCTGGGTGAAGGTGGCCATCTCCATGTTGCGCCCCATCTGCCGCAGGCTGGCAAACGCCGACTGGTGGGCGACATGGTATACGCAGGTTCCCAGGCAGAAGGCGGTCGGGGTGTACCCCTTGGTGGCCAGGATGTAGAGCTCCTGCGCCGAGAGGTCGGAGGTGAAAGGCTGGCCGTCGGGCCGGCGGATCGCCGAAGAGTGCTCCGAGTGCCCGACAGCGGTCCCAGTCGCCACGAACTCGAGCACCTCCTGGCCCCAGGCGTACATCATCAGCTGGATCTCAACGCCGCAGATCCCATCGGCGCCCAGCTCCTTCGCTTCGGCCACCATCCGGGACTCGGCCAGCTCCCGCGCCGAGTACATCGCCTGGGTAAGGACGTTGAGCTCCTGGGAGACATTCCACCGGGCGAGCTGGAGCCCAACGTGGTAGATGGAGGTTCCCATCACAAAACCAAGTGGGGAGAAACCGATCTCGTCCAATAGGGCGAACTCGCGAACGCTCAGGTCGGAGGTGAAGGTTCCCTGTCCCTTTGCACCCTTGGTTGCTTTAAGCCGCTGCTCGGCCGCCTCAATATCGAACTCCTCGGCCATCTTTACTCCCTCCGGCTGCCAGTTGTTACCAAGGGGAGGCTACTACAGGGGAATCCGTCCCGCCGGGCAACTCAGAAGCCGATGACCGACCCTCCTTCAGCTCGGGGGTCTACGGCGGTGACCAGCTGGTCGTCGTCGGCGGCGATCAGATGCGACACCCCGGCTTCCGGGGTGAAGGGGGTGACCCTGCCCACCTTGCCGACCGCTGCCTCCAGCTCGGCGATGGTCTCCTCCGGAAGGTTGGACTCGACCGAGATCCCTGCCTCCCCGTGGTCGAAGGTGTCGAAGCCGGCTTGGTCGCCCCGCGGCGGTATCGAGAAGGCGAAACGGGGGGCGGCGAGCACGTCGGCGGGATCCTCGCCGTCGCGAAGGACGGCGGTAACGAGCTGAGTGAGGATGCTGGGTTGCTTGTCCCCTCCCATCGTCCCGGCGACCAGGCGCAGCTTGTCGTTGCCGTCGGTTGCGATCAGCGGGGAGAGGGTGTGGCGGGGCCGGGCGCCCGGACGGAGCTCGTTGGGATCGCCCTCCTTGAGGTTGAAGCCGACGGCCCCGCGGTCGTGGAGGAAGATGTTGCCCTCGGGGGTGGCGAGTCTCGAGCCGAAGGCGTGCCCGTTCGACTGGACGATTACCGTTGTCGAGCCGTTGCGGTCGGAGACGACGATGGCGGTGGTATCGGGAGCCGCCTCCGCCGTTTCGGCGGTTCTCGCCTCCCCGGCGGGAGCCCGGTTGGCAAGCAGCTCACCGGCGAGCGAGCCGTCGTAGTGGTACTCGCGGAGCCAGCGGGTGGCCTTGAAGGCCTGGATCTGCTGGGCATACCACTGGGACGAAGCGTAGCGGGGCCGGTTGCCGTCCCGCGAAAGCCAGGCTAAGGCGCCAAGCGCCAGGTACCCGGCAGACGGGGTGTTGTTGGCGTAGACGTTGTAGCCGAAGGCCTCGACCGCGAGCGGCCGGGAGATGGATGCCAGCGGCCTGGCAAGGTCCTCCGCCATGAACTGGCCCTCACCCATCAGCATCAGCTCCGCCCCGAACTCCCCGGCGTAGAAGCCGTCCCGCCCCAGCTTGGAGATGGCCTCGAGCGCTCGGGCTGTTCCCGGCCGGTTGATCACGCGGTTGGGCCTGGCCGGTTGACCGATCGCCGAGGCGAGCGGCCGGAGCGCCGGAAGGTGGGCCACCTCGGCTACGTGCCTGGTAAGCCGGGAGGAGGCGACGAAGCCGTCGCGGGCGTAGCGGATGGCGTCCGCCAGGAGCTCGTCCCGGCGGAGCAGCCCGAACCGGCGGCTGAGCAGCAGCCAGCCGTCGACGCAGCCGGGGACGGTGACTCCGGCCATGCTCCCCCTGGGGATCGACTGGTGGCCGCTCGCCCGCAGCTCCTCGGGGTTGACCTTCGACCCAGCCCTGCCGACGGAGTCGATGGCGAAGACCTCGGCCGGGCCGCTTGCCCGCAGCTCCTCGGGGTTGACCTTCGACCCAGCCCTGCCGACGGAGTCGATGGCGAAGACCTCGGCCGGGCCCCTTGCCGAGGGTGGGGCAAGGACGAGGGCAAAGAGGTCTCCACCCAGGCCGCACTGGTCGGGAGCGACCACCGAGAGGACGGCGTTGGCGGCTATCGCGGCGTCGGTGGAGGATCCTCCGTGCTGGAGGATGCCGAGAGCGGCGGCCGAGGCCAGCGGGTCGATGGTGGATACGGCGGCCCGGGGAAAGCGGTACGATA
>JAJYHR010000010.1:3483-4820 GCA_021784675.1 Actinomycetes bacterium | reverse complement strand
CTCCGAGAAGGCGGCCGGCCGGCGAACGGTCTCAAGGAATATTCCGATCGCTCTGGTCTGCTCATCGGCGGCGAGATAAGCGAGGAAGTCAGCGGAGTCGCGATTGGATTCGCTCCCCGAGGAGATCACGGTACGGAACCCGATGCGTGGCCCGGTCGTCACAAGCGATTCGGCGATGGATCCGGACTGGCTGATGATCGAGACGTGCCCCCGGAGAAATTGGGTCGGGATAGTTCCCAGCCACAAGCTGGTATCATCGGGTTGGGCATATCCCATACAGTTGACTCCGAGCAGGGCACTGCCAACGGTGTTGGCCATAGTAGCGATCCGCACGGCAAGTTCTCTGGCTTTACCTCCGGCCTCGGTCCCGAGGCCAGGGATGACCAGGGCGGGTACTCCGGAGGTAAGCGCCTCGTTGGCTGCGGGCTCGATGTACGGCAATCCGACGACGATGATGGCCGCATCAGGTCGCTCTGGCAGCGACGCCGTGTCAGGGTAGCAGCGCTTTCCGAGAACGGAGTCGCGGTTCGGATTTACGAACCAGGTTGGCGTGTCACTTGCGGTTACCGTTTCGATCACGGCGACATGGCGTTCCGAAGCTCCGATTACAGCGACCGATCGGGGGGTAAGCAGGGGCCCAAGGGGACGGAGCCGGGTATCAGTTTGAGAGGATGGTACCACCGGGGAAGCCTGGCTCTCGGTCATTGCGTACTCGGCTGCGGGTCTGGCGGTGCTTCCCGCGTCGTGGAGATGGCTCTCGCCTCGCGGGCCCAGGATAGCTCCCGGGCACAGAACTGGAGGCATGCCTGGAGCGCCCAGGAGGGCTCGACCGCAGGGTCCTTTAAGAGGATCTGGATCAGGAGGCCGTCGACCAGGGCTCCCAATAGCGTTGCGAACTGCATCGGATCTGGATGGACGAAATCTCCGGAAAGTATCCCGTCACTCACGACGGCTGTGATCATCTCGCGCCACCGGTGATCCAGCGCCTGCCGCTCTGACGCGAGACTGGGATCGCGCAGCGAGCGTGCCCAGAGCTCCAGCCAGAGGATCCAGTCGTTGCGCGTTTCGCAAAGCGTTTCCGGAGTTGCGAGGCAGGTGATCTCCAGCAGCCTGATCAGGCGTTCTGGGTTGCCCTGCGTACGGGCCAGCTCAGCGCTGACTCGGGTGTAGAAGCGTTCCTCGGAATAGAGCAAGGTGTCCGCCAGCAGCCGGTCCTTGGTGCCGAAGTAGTAGAGGACAAGAGCGGGGCTCATCTCTGCCCGCGTTGCTATTGTGGCTACGTTGACGTCGCAGAGGCCCGTAGCGCTGATGACCTGGACGGCGGTCTCGAGTATCTT
>JAJYHR010000010.1:0-2901 GCA_021784675.1 Actinomycetes bacterium | reverse complement strand
CCGAATATCTCCTCTTGGATCACTGGGTCTGACTGGTTGAGGCCGGTCACCACTGTCGGCGGGAAGAAGAACCCCGGAGTTTCGACGGGATTGCCGCCGTGGACGACTTTCCTTGGGCCGCCGGACTGGGCGATGAGTGTGCTGACGCGGTTGACCTGGGCTTGTGCGATGAGCGGGCCGAACGCCGGATCATCCTTCGGCGGACCGTAGGAGGTCTCGGATGCCGCCGCTACGAGCCTGTCCAGAAACTCGTCGCGGATCGATGATTCAACCAGTACTCGAGCGGCGGCGGTGCAGTCCTGGCCGGCGTTGTAAAACGCTGCGGCAGCAATGGCCGAGGCTGCGACGGGGATGTCGGCGTCGGCGAAGACAATTGCAGGCGCGTTTCCGCCCAGCTCCAGCTGGACCCGCGCAAGCCGTTCAGAGGCCGCTGCTGCAACTTCCCGGCCAGCACGCGTACTGCCGGTGATCGATACGACTGCCACTTTGGGGTGCCGCACGAGGTGTTGGCCGGTCGTTGCGGGACCGCAGATCACGTTCATCACGCCTTTCGGGAAGACGTCCCGTAGGAGCTCGGCCATGCGGACCGTAGAGGCTGGTGCCAGCTCTGACGGCTTGAGGACGACCGTATTTCCGGCCGAGATGGCGGGTGCCCACTTCCAGACGGCCATCATCAGCGGGTAGTTCCAAGGGGTGATCAGCCCGCAGACACCTACTGGTTCGCGACGGATGGATGAGACGATTCCGGGAAGGTACTCGCCCGACGCGCGGCCATCGATGACGCGGCACGCACCGGCGAAGAAGCGGATTTGGTCGATAATCGCCGGCATCTCGTCCTCCACCATCTGGCGGAGCGGCTTTCCGGTGTCGAGGACCTCTATGGAGCAGAGTTCGTCGGCCGCCGCTTCGATCACATCTGCCGCCTCCAGGAGGACCGCTGATCGGCGGGAGGGAGTTTCGCGGCTCCAGGCAGGAAAGGCGTCGGCCGCCGCAGCGCAAGCCTCCGCCACCTCGGCAGCCGATGAGCTCGGGGCGGACCCGTAAGCCAGTCCCGTCGAGGGATCGATGAGCTTTATTGTTTGCGCCCCCGAGGGAGGCTTGACCGCTGACCCCCCGATGAAGTTTCTGATCGACTGCACAGAACGCCTCCTCGCGAAGCCCTTCTTCCGCAACCGCAATCTCGCTGGCCTTCGCTCCGCCTGAGAACAGATCATAGTAGACTGAACGTTCAGTCAGTCAATCTGCCATGATCGATGTGGAAAGAATGAAGAGGTCACGACGGTTGGTGGACGAGAAAGCCAGTATGCAAGGGCGGACCTGGACTGAGCCATTGCCGTCGAGGAAGCTGCTTTCCTGTACCGGTAGACCCGATCTCGGGCTCTGCACCGGCGGCCGATCGGTTCGCTCGCCGGTGGAGTCCCCAGCTAGCTGGCAGATCGCCACTCCCGGCCGGTGTTCATCGAGGAAGGTCGGGGGAGGTCAAGTTCGCGGTAGCGGCGCGCCCCGGAGGCACTACCGGTGTTTATGGCGTTTAGCCGGATCTGATCTGCCTTGCGCGCGAGTTCGGACTCGATGCCCACGTGGGAATTCGCCGGCGGGATGGGCCGTGTCGCCCTCGCGACGGATCGTGCCGGTAACTGCTGGGACGTTCTGGCCGCAGACGACCGATTCAACCGGCTCCACTGGCTGGTTCGGCAAAGCGGAGGAGGTTCCTTTCGTCCGGGGAGAGATCGAGGACTGGGCGGTCTCTTTCCAGGACGACCACGCCGATCTCGACCGTTCACCGGCGAGTTTGCCCATCTTGCGGCCCTGGTGGCTTCTTGGCGGTGAACCGCGGCGAGCAGGCCGCTACTCGCCGGCGCGATCTCGGCTGCCGGCCCAGGCAAAGCCCAGCTGCCGGGAGGCGGCGGCCATGGCTAGCTCGAATGCCCTCTGCGAGGAGACCGCTGGATCGTCGAGGGTGATCTGGATTGCGAGGCCGTCGAGGAGCGCGGCAAAGGTGATGGCAAAGTCCTGCACGTTGATCGGTTTGAACTCCTTTGCAGCCAGGCCGTCCTCCACGATGCTTCGGATGGTGGCACGAAAGTGCTCGTCGAACTCTTCTCGTACCCTCCGGAGGTGGGGTTCGCGCAACGCCTGGCTCCAGAGATCGAGCCAGACCACCCATGAGTCGTCGAGGACGATGCCAGCCTCATTCTCCGATTGGGAAAGACCGTCGCCATCGGGTGGAAGGCAGGTCATCGCCACCACCTCCTCGAGGCGTTGCGCCGCAGATCCGAACCGCGATACGCGGCGGGCCATCTCGCCGTACCAGTCGCTTTCCGATCGGCGCATCGCTTCGGCAAGCAAGCTTGCCCGGGTCTTGAAGTAATAGATAACCAGAGCCGGGCTCACACCAGCGCGTTCCGCCACATCGGCGATTCGCGTCTCCGGGAAGCCGCGGTCGATGATCACCTCGACCGTAGCGGCAAGGATTTGGTCTGCTCGGGAATCCGAGGGTGAGCTGCTCGTCACCGGTTTCGTTGCCAAAAGAGCCTCCTTGTGCGCGGCCTCCAGCAAGCTTAGGCAGCCGGTTCGATGCGTCAACCGTGGTCGGAGCGCAAGTTCTTCAATGGCAAAGGCCGCCGAGCGTGGCTTCCCCCCCGGCCGGTGGTGCTGCGTGGGTGGTTGGCGTGCCCGGCTGCCGGATTCGGCAAGTTCCAACTATTTTTCGACATGCCGGCAGCTCGGAGTGGTAAAGTCGGACAGGTATCCTGTCTAAACACTCAATCAGGATCCGTTAGGGCTGGTCAGAAGGCATGAAAATGAGGGAGGAGCAACAGATATGGCGAGCGTGAAGCTTGGCAGGCGGGTGCCAAAGCGGGCCGCTGGGCGCGTCGCAGCGGTGCTATTGGCGGCGGC
>JAJYHR010000190.1 GCA_021784675.1 Actinomycetes bacterium | reverse complement strand
GTTGAGTTTTTCCGTCGAACACCTGTGAAATGCTAAGGAGGTCGGGGCCGTGCGAGACCTTGACACTGCCAGCGGTCGGTCCTCTGTCCCAGGCGAGAGCCGGGAGGCCATTATCAGCGGTGGCCTGGGGAAAATATCTGCCCAAGATCTGAGGGGCGCGCCTTCGCTGAAGGGCCGGTTGATGGCGCTGGCCGCTATCGCTGGCCCCGGCATCATCGTCATGGTCGGCGACAACGACGCCGGTGGCATCACCACCTACGCCCAGGCGGGCCAGGCTTACGGTACCACGCTCCTGTGGACGCTTCCGTTGCTGGTGGTGGTGCTGGCGGTCGCCCAGGAGATGGTGGTCCGGCTTGGTGCGGTAACCGGTGTCGGCCACGGGCGGCTGCTCCGCGAGCGTTTCGGGCGCTTCTGGGCGGCGTTCTCGGTGGTAGACCTTTTCGTGCTGAACTTCCTCACTCTGGTGACCGAGTTCATCGGGATGCGCTACGCGCTGGGCTTCCTCGGCATCAGCCCGGTGGTTTCGGTGACGCTTACGGCGGCAGTCCTGGTGGCGGCGGTGATGACCGGCCGGTTCGAGCGGTGGGAGCGGTTCATGCTTTTCCTGGTGATGGTGAGCCTTCTCGTCTTCCCGCTCATGGGCATGACCCACGTGCGTGTTGGGCAGGCCATCTCCGGGGCCTTGATCCCGCAAGTGAAGGGGGGGCTAAGCGCAACCGCAACCATCTTCATCATCGGCATCGTCGGCACCACCATCGCCCCCTGGCAGCTGTTCTTCCAGCAGTCGAACGTGATCGACAAGCGGATTACCCCCCGGTGGATCCGGTACGAGCGCGCCGACACCTTCATCGGGGCCATCCTTACCAACGCGGCGGCGGCAGCGGTGATGATCGCGGCCGCCGCCGCCTTTGCCGGGACGGCCGCCGGATCCTTCGGTAGCGCGGGGGCGATCGCCGCCGGTTTCGCCCACCGGGTAGCTCCGCTCGCGGGAACCATCTTTGCCATCGTGCTCCTCGAGGCCTCCCTGATCGGGGCGGCGACGGTGACCCTCTCCACCTCGTACGCCATCGGCGATCTCTTCGGGGTGGACCAGTCGCTGAACACGCCATTCCGCGAGGCGAGGGGGTTCTACCTTACCTACGTCGGGATGGTGATGGGGGCGGCAGCCATCGTCCTCATCCCCAGCCTGCCTTTGAGCCTGGTCAACCTGGCGGTGCAGGTGCTCGCGGGAGTTCTCCTCCCGAGCGCGCTTGCCTTCCTGCTGCTGCTCTGCAACGACCGGGAGATCCTGGGGCCCTGGGTCAATCCGGGGTGGTTGAACGTGCTCGCCACCCTGATCGTGGCGGTGCTCCTCCAGCTCTCGCTGATCCTGACCTTGGTTACCATCTTTCCCAGCGTCCCGGTCGTGGATCTGCTGGTGGAAACCTCGGCGCTGGTGGTGGTGATCACCGGGGTGGTGGCGGTGGGCCAGATCCGCAAGGGCAGCACCCGGGTCGATCGGCGAGCTCGCACCTCCTGGTCGATGCCGGCGTCGGCACTGCTGAACCGGCCGCATACCTCCAAGGGGAGGACCTTTGTTCTGATCGCTCTGCGGCTCTACCTGGTACTGGCGGTGGCGCTGATGGTGCTGAGCTTCGTCAGGCTGGGATCGGGCGGGTAGAGCCGGAGAGCCCTACCGCTCGTCCAGAACCTCCTGCCTCCGCCTCCAGGCGCTGGAGAGCGTGCGGGGAAGGACGTCGTCGACGGTTACGGCGCCGAGGATCCGGTACTCCTCGTCGACCACGGCGAGCACCGCCAGGTTGTAGTCGGCCATGGTGATCGCGACCTCGGAGATGTCGGCGTCCGGCAGCACCTTGGGGGGGTCGAGGTCGGCCACCGTCTCCAGCGGGACGTCGGGATCGGTGGTGATCAAGGCCCCGATCGAGAGCTGACCGGAGAGCTTCCCCTCCGGATCGACCAGGAAGATGGACCACAGGTTCTTGGGCAGCTCGCCGCGGTTGCGGATCGAGGCGCAGGTCTCGGCGGCGGTGGCGGTGGCCGGCACCGAGATGTAGTCGGTGGTCATCACGCCTCCCGCCGACTCGGGATGGTACTTCAGCAGCCGGTCCACGGCGGCCTTGGCGGTGGCCGGGATAAGGGAGAGTACGTTTGCCCGGCGATCCTGGTCCAGGCTGAGCAGCAGATCGACCGCGTCGTCCGGTTCCATCTCTCCGAGAAGCTCGCCCACCTCCTCGTCACTCCGCTTCTTGAGCGCCTCCCGCCGGTGCAGCGGGTTCAGCTCCTCGACGACGTCGGCCTCGAACTCGGGGTCGAGCTGGAGCGCGCCCATGATCTCCTGCCCCTCCTGCTCGGACGCCTGCTCCAGCAGGTCGGCCAGCTGCGCCGGATGCAGGCGCCGGATGCTCTTCAGCTCCAGCCGCCGGCGCGCGGTCGGCACGTGGCCGACCAGCGGGACAACCTCGTTCCAGTCGGCGGCCATCCGGCCGCGCTCCTTGGTCCGGAACCACCTCGACTGGTGCAGCGGGGCAAGCTCGATGGCAACCGCGTGCAGGTCGCCGTTGGCCTGGTAGAGCCCCACGTCCTTGGCGGTTACCAGCCGGGGCCGAAGCCGGGACTTGGACCAGATCAGGTGGTGATCGAGGAGGTCTCTCCCGATAAGGACCTCGCCGGCGCGGCGTTCGAATTGCGAGAGGGAGGCGGGCGGCTGCTCGCTGGAGACCGCTTCGGAGGTTACCTCGCCGATGCGGTCAGCCGGGAGGAAGAGCGACTGGCCGTCGTGGTCGAGCAGGACTCCAGTGAGGATGGGATATCCAGTCTCCTCCAATCGGAGCACCGCATCAGTGACGCGTCCCGACTCCACGCCACCAGCGACAACCGGCCTTCGGAGCAGGTCGGAAAACCATAGCACTTGGGTCACCGAGCGAATTCTAGCGCATGCCGCCGGGGCCGCTGCACGGGGGCTCCTCGCCGTGGGAACGGGGGGTCTCGGTGGTAGCATCGTAGCTAGTGTCGCCTGGCTGGGTCTTGGAGGTTTCTTAGGTGCGAAGAGGTTGAGGGTAGCCTTTACCGTCTACCGCGGAAATCCCCGGTCAGGTGGGCAGGGGGTGTACACGAGGTACTTGACCCGGGAGCTCGCCCGGCTTGGCCACGAGGTTACGGTACTCTCTGGGCCGCCCTACCCCGAGCTCGACCCCGAAGTGGAGCTGCGGAGGCTCGCGAGCCTGGATCTTTTCGGCGGGGAGGTTCCCTTCCGCCCCCCCAACCCGCTCTCCTTCCCGGACGCGGTCGCCTTCTACGAGGTGGCCCTGATGCTCACCGGCGCGTTCCCGGACCCGAAGGCCTTCGGGGCAAGGCTCCGGCGCTTGACGGGGGAGATCGAGCGGAACTTCGATCTGGTTCACGACAACCAGTCGCTCAACTGGGCGGTGGCCGGCCTGGCCGCGCGCGGGATGCCCAGCATCGCCTCTATCCACCACCCGATCACCGTCGATCGGAGGCTGGCCCTCGAGGTCGCCGCCTCTCTGAAGGCCAGGGTCGGTCTCCACCGGTTCTTCGGCTTCTTGCCCATGCAGGCGAAGGTGGCGCGGCAGATGTCCAGGGTGATCACGGTGTCGCAGGTTTCGGCGCTCGACATCGCCCGGGAGATGGGGATCCCGCGCTCGCGGATCGCCGTGGTGCCGATCGGAGTCGACCCGGAGGTCTTCCGGCCGTTGCCGGAGATTCCCCGGGAGCCCGGACTGATCTGCACCACGGCGAGCGCGGCCGTGCCCATGAAGGGACTCAGGTACCTGCTCGAGGCGGTGGCGTTGCTGCCGGAGACCCGGCTGGTGATCATCGGTCCCCACGGGGGCTCCTCCGATGTCGCCGTGCTGATCGAGCGGCTTGGCCTCGGGGAGCGGGTCCAGCTGGCGGGAGCGGTGGCGCTGGAGGAGATGGTGAGGACCTACGCCCGCAGCCAGGTGGCGGTGATCCCCTCGCTCTACGAGGGGTTCTCGCTTCCGGCGGTCGAGGCGATGGCCTGCGGGATCCCGCTGGTGGCCTCCAGCGGAGGCGCGCTCGCCGAGGTGGTGGGCGGGCTCGCGGCCACGGTCAAGCCAGGGTCGGGCCGGCTCCTAGCCGGCGCGATCGGACGGGTGCTCGAGCGCTACGACGAGGCTCTGGCTCGCGCCGAGCAGACCCGGCTCGAGGTGCTGAAGCGGTACTCGTGGGAGCGGGCCGCGCTGCTCACCGTGGCGGAGTACACCCGAGCCCTCGCCGGGAGCGGGGCGTGAACACCTTCCGGCCGGAGCTGATCGGAAGGATCGCCGGGGCGCTGGTCCTGGACGTGGGGTCGGGTGGGGGCCGCCACGTTCGCGCCTTTGGCGACCTCGGCGCCAGGGTGATCGCCGCCGATGTCGCGGCGCCGTCCGCCAGCGAGGGGGTGGTTGCCGACGCTCATTTCCTCCCCTTCAGGGACGGCTCCTTCGACGTGGTGATCATCTCGGAGGTGCTTGAGCACGTCGGCGAGCCCGAGCGGGTGCTGGCGGAGTCGGTGCGGGTGCTCCGGGGTGCCGGGACACTGGCGATCTCGGTCCCCAGCCTGCTTCCGGAGGCGGTCAACTGGCTGCTCTCCCTCGAGTACCACTCGGCTCCCGGAGGGCACGTGCGGATCTTCTCCGCGGCGCGGCTCGAGCGGATGGTCGGCGACTGCGGGATGGCAATCTACCGGGAGCACCGGAGCCACGCGATCCACACCCCCTACTGGTGGCTGAAGTCCCTCCTCGGTATCGAGAGATCCGAAAGGGCACCGCTGGTCCAGCGGTACGAGTGGCAGCTGATCGC
>JAJYHR010000119.1 GCA_021784675.1 Actinomycetes bacterium | reverse complement strand
AAGGAATTGGAGGAACCGACAGCGTCGATGACCACGTCGAAACCCCCGCCTATGTAGCGGCCAGCCCGATTGGATGGGACCGTCCTTCTCGCCCTCCGTGCCAGCTCGCCGGGCTGGATCACCGCGTCGGCGCCCAGCTGCCCCGCAATTTCACGCTGGATGGGGTGCTTGGCAGCGATCGTGATCGAGGAGTAGCAGCCAAGAGCCCTCGCTGCTGCGAGGATGCTCAGGCCGACAGTCCCCGCCCCGATGACAGCCAGCGATCCGGCTCGCTTCGCCGGCCGGAGGGCGGCGTGAATCGCGCAGGCAAAGGGCTCGATCATCACCGAGTCCTCCAGCGTGTACTCCTCCGGAAGGCGGTGGAGGGTGCTCAGGTGGGCGATGAACTCGGTCGACCAGGCTCCACCGGTAGAGCTGCAGTATCCAGTCTGGATCCCCTCGGAGAGGTCACCAAGGGTTATGTTGGAGCAGAGCTCGGTCTCTCCGCGGGTGCAGGCGCCGCAGAGCGGCACCCCGCGTACCGAGCAGGTGAGGGCGGGCTCGAGAACATAGCGGGTTCCCGGCTCGTCGGATAGCTCTACAACTGCCTCGTGTCCGGGGGTAAAGGGAAACGAGGTCAAGGGTTCGAAGTACCGGGAGGTCTCGAAGAAGACGGTCGCGAGGTCCGAGCCGCAGATGCCGGAGAGGAGAGGAGTCACCCGCCTCCACTCCGGGGATGGGAGATTCTTTGCGGGGCCGTCGCGCAGGGTGAGCGGTCCCGACTCCACCGCCCGCTCTACCGCGTAGCGCGAGAGCAGCCGCGCCGCCGCGAACCGGGTGGGAGCGCGCGAGACTACCAGCGATCTCATAGTTGACGTCCAATCGGGAGAAAGAGGGGGGAAAAGCCCTTGGACCGGGACCACTCCTCGATCAACCAACCGCGCCGCCGGGCCAGCTGGCGCAGGCGCGGATCGGGGTTGACGGCTACGGCCACCCCAGCCGCCTCGAGTAGGGGCAGGTCGCTGGTGGAGTCGGCGTAAGCGACAGTCTCCTCCTCGCTGTACCCATGCCGCCGGGCCAGCTGGCGGAGCAGATCCGCCCTCGCCTCGCCGATGGGCAACGCTCCTCGTATCTCCCCGGTTAACCGTCCCGCGGTCGCCGGCATGTCGAGTGCGATAACCTCGTCGAAGAGGGGCGCGATCGGCTCCACGATGAAGGATAGCGCACCGGTAACCAGGACGGTATGATGCCCGCTAGCCCGGTGCGCCCGAACTCGGGCCATTCCTCGAGGAAAGGCCTTCCGAAGCAGGAAAGCGGTCATGAACCGGGCCGATTGGGCCTCGAGGTCGGCCAGATCTGCGTCACGGTACCGGCGGTAGAAGTAGCGGAGGAAGTCGGAACGGTCGCGAGAGTCGAGCGCCAGGAGCTTCGGCGCCTCAGCGATCAGGCTGGCGGCAATGACCCCCTTCCGGCCGGGGCGTGACCGCTCGGTTGCCAGCCATGCGAAGGAGTCGACGACGTTGGCGGCGATCAAGGTGTTCTCGAGGTCGAACACGGCCATTCGCTTGCCGGTGAGCAGGGAGCGGCGGAGGCGGTCGTCCCGCGTCTCGCCGCGTTGCTTCACCGGTGACGTCCGCGCGCGCGCGTGCTCGACCACCGATGGAAGGTGGGTCTCGAGGATGAAGCGATCCCAGTCGATCGCCCGGGGATCGATGGCGAGCAGCTCTCGATCGGCTGGATCGAGGCCAGCCGCGATCTCAAGCAGATTCGAGAAGAGGTAGTTAGCTTCGCACTCGGCGTAGGCGCCATAGAGTTCGACGTAGGATTGGGCCCTCTCTAAGGTGAGCTTGGTCTCCGCCAGCCGGTCCTGGTAGTCAAGGAGGGATCCCCGCAGGGGAAGGCGCATCACCAGGTGGTTGAGGGCCTCTAGCACATCCTTGCTCCGGTGCAGCTTGGACTCGACCTCGCCCCGCCCGGGGTAGGTCCACTCCGGGATCTTGATCGCCGAGCCACGCTCGTCGTAGAGGGGGTTCGCGGTGAAGTACCTTCGCACCAGGGAGACCAGCTTCGAGTAGCGGAGGGGGTTAAGCGATCCCGAGGCGGAGTGATAGAAGGTGATCTCCGGCGGGGGCGGCGATGCCGCGACCGCCAGCAACGCGCCAACGACGAAATCGACGGGAATGACGTCGATCACCGCCTCGGCGGCACCGGGGAAATCCTTGAGCAGGCCACGGGCGAAGGAGATGATGATCGGCTCGGCCATTCGAAAGCCCCGGATCCATCCGGGGTAGGGATCGGATACTGCCGATTCGATGATCGATGGGCGAACCACCGATACCGGTATGCCGGAGGCATGCTCCTCGAGGGCTTGTTCGCCAAGCGCCTTGCTCATGGCGTAGGCGTCCGGCCAGCCCAAGCTCTGGGCGCGCGCCCTGCCCAGCGAGACCATCTCGCTCTTTACCCAATCAACCCGAAGCCGTTCGGTTCGCTCCGCTAGGAGGGCGACTCCGGCCGAACCGAGCTCCTCTTCCGCAGCGCGCCGAAAGCGGTGCAGGCGCTCGGCTTCGCGGCTTCGCTGCTCGGCCAGCCGTCTCAGCTCCCTGGCGCTAGCGACCTCGTCTCTCCAGGAGACCTTCGGGTAGTGCGGCTGCCGGGAGAGGGGGGCCTCCTCGGCATCTCCCTTCCTGGAGCCGGCGACGTAGGCGGTCGACACGGAGATGAAGTGAGAGAGCGATCCGTGCGGGCGCAGCCTCTGGTAGGCGGTCAGGACCCGGCTCGGTCCTAGCAGGTTGATCTCTACCGCCTGGTCCAGTGTCGCATCGAAGCTGACCGTGGCGGCAGAGTGGACCACCACATCGGCGCCGGCGAGGGCCGCTTCCCCCGCGGCGTCCAAACCCAAACCGTCGACAGAGACATCGCCGGCGACCGCGAGGAGGCGCCGCTCCACACAGTCGCGGAAGCCATCCGGCCCCAGTTCGGCACGAAGGCGGTCGAAGCAGCTATTGCGGAGGATGTCGCGCTCCAGCCGCTTTGCCGCAGTGGCGTTGCGCCCGGGGCGGATCAGGATCGCGAGTCGAGTATCGGGCAGCTTTCTCAAGGCGCTCTCGATCAAGGCGGTACCCAGGAAGCCGGTGCCGCCGGTTACGAAAAGGGTCTTGCCCTTCAAGACTTCGAACACTTCATCCTTTGGTCAGAACCGGGCCAACTTGCGACCGAACCCCCGCCGATCTGCAAGGCTATCCGCTCTTTCGCCTTCCAGGCTTCCGCTTCGGGGGCGTGTAGCGCTTTGAAGCCTCCGGCGTATGCCGTGCCAGCTGCGAAGGCGTACCGGATTTGGCAGCCCGCTTGGCCATCCTCGCCTGCCTCCGGGCCTCCACCTCGGCCTTGTCGACCTTGAAGCCGACGAAAACCCCCCAAGCGAGGAGGGGGAAGGCGAGCAGGACCAGGTTTCCCCATCCCGCGCCCAGAGCCTCCAGCATGGCGAAGGCACCTGCGATCCGCCGCTTGTCCCGGTAGATCATGAAGGCGGCGATCGCCAGCAGAGCAAGACCCTCTGGTATCGCAAACGCGGGTGTGTCGAGGAACGCCGTCTTCGCCGGTACCTTGACTCTCCCGAGGACGACCGGGGACCAGATCGCGAGGTACGCAGCGCCGGTCAGCCCGATGATGGCGTAGCCGATTTGGCGCTCGCGCCGTGTGATAGATGCAGCCATACTCGAGTTAGCATAGCCACTTCCCCTGCGCCCGGTCGTTTGCACCGGCCGATGCCGTCCCAACCGAGATTGACCTAGACTCGATCCCCATGGACACCAGGCCGAAAACGGGCTCCGCAGTCGCCGAGGGGATCCGGGCACGGCGCCGCGGCGCGGTGAAGTGGACCGAGTACGGCCCCGACGTAATCCCCGCGTGGGTAGCCGACATGGACTTTGACCCTCCCAAGTGCGCCATCGACGCGGTGCTGGAGATCGTTGCCAGAGGTGACGTTGGTTACCATTCGATGCGGTACCGCGAGGAGTACGAAGCCGCATATACCCACTGGGCTCGCGGGCGCTTTGGCGCCGTTCCCAAGCCGCTGCGATTCCTGCCCGACGTCATGTCCGGCCTATTCTGGGCGATGCGTACCCTGGTCTCGCCGAACGCCGGGGTGGTCATCCTTGTTCCGAGCTACCCGCCTTTCTACGAGGTGATCGGGGCGACCGGCCACCGGGTGGTCCCGATCCCACTAGCAGACGTTGGCGGTCGCTTCGAGATCGATTTTGACCGGCTGGCAACCGCTCTCGCCGACCCCAGCGTGGAGGCGATGATCTTGTGCAATCCCCACAACCCGACTGGTAGGGTTTTTGGCCGGGATGAGCTCCTCGCGCTGGCCGGCATCGCTCTGCGCAACGAGGTCATAGTGATCTCGGACGAGATTCACCACGATCTGCTCCGCGATGGCAGGAGCCACGCCCCCTTCAACTCGCTGGATCACGAGGCGGGCGCGCGATCGGTGGTGCTCGCGGCGCCTTCGAAGACCTTCAACCTTGCAGGATTGAAGGCGGCGCATCTGGAGGTTAGCGATCCGGACATCTCTGCGCGCTTGGCACAGGTCGCCGACCATGATCGCGGGGAGGCGACGCTGCTGGGACTGGCGTCGGCGACCGCCGCCTTTCGGGAAGGATCGGGGTGGCTAGAGGAGACGCTCGGGGTCATCGGAGGGAACGTGAAAGCAGCGCTGGCGGCGTTCCAAGGCATCCCTAGGGCCAAGGTTTACAACCCGGAGGGAACATACCTGCTATGGGGAAGGGTGGAGGGACTCGGCCCGGTGAGCGCGTTCGATTTTTTCCTGCGGGAAGCCCGGGTGGCGGTCTCTCCAGGCGAGACCTTTGCCGCCGGCGCCTCCAACTGGTTCAGGCTCAACCTGGCTACCTATCCCGAGGTGATGTCGGAGATTCTCGATCGGATGAGTTCCGCGCTGGCGTGAGCAGCCCAGCCGGCCAGCCGGCCGTTGTGGCTAGAACCCGTGGTCGCGGAGCGCGCGGATCGCCAGCTTGTTGGAGTTGGCGGTGTCGAAGAGAGCGGGTAACGCCTCTAAGGTCGTCCGGTACGAACCCGGGTACGAAGTGCAGTCGGAGTCGTGAAGCAAGATCGTGGAACCCGGCCGCAGCCGGTGGCGGAGATCGGCCATTACGGAGACCGGTGTCGAGGCTCGGCGCCAGTCGCGCCCCCAGGTTCCCCACAGCACCGTTCTCAGCCCGAGACGGTGCGCCGCGCCAAGCGAGGCCCTGGTAAGGCAGCCGTAGGGGGGCCTAAAGAAGGTTGGTGTCTGCCCAGTGGCCGCCTCAATGGCCGCGGTGCCGCGGGCGAGATCGTAGTCGACGCTGGCGCGCGAGCGGAGCAGGTGCACGCGGTGCCAATGCCCGTGGAGCCCGATTTCGAAGTTGCGGTCGGCAACCTCCCGCGCCAACCAGGGGTAGCGCTCCACCTGGGAGCCGAGCATGAAGAAGGTTGCTCCGGCGCCGGCGGACTCCAGAAGATCCAGCACGAGGGGCGTGGACTTGGGGTCCGGTCCATCGTCAAAGGTGAGCGCGACTCCAGAGGGATCGCCATCGCCGGTCAGCCAGGGTGCAGTCCGCTTCGCGAGGAGCCAGTGATACCAGAGCGACGGAACGGCGTTAGTAGCGTAGGCGCCGGCTGCCGCGGCTGCTGCAAGCCGCCAGCCCTTCACGCAGGCACCCCTCCGTTGGAAAGGGTGGAAAGCGGCGCCACCGTGAATCCCCGGGCGGCCAGCCGGTTCAGCTCGGCGCGGATCGCGACGATGTTTTCCTGAGCACGCAGCGATGACCGGATCTCGATGATGGCCGCCGGACGAACGACCAGCTTGGGAAGGCGGGCCACCGACACGATGTGAGCGGGAGCGACAGTCTGGTGGTGAATCCCGGCCCAGGCGAGGTCAACGGCGTTGATGGTGTTCTGGGGGATGTAGATGTTGACCTTCGTCCCGAGTATGGAGTCGATAGTGGACCGTCCGCCTGAAAGGTCGTTGTTGGGAAGGAGGAAGTTGAAGTCGGAGGAGTGCCCGGTCCCGCCGTTGACGATCTCGACGCCATTTTGGTAGGCGTGAAGCAGCGCAGCAGGGTCGGAGCTGGCGATATTCCCGGTGGTGACCAGGGCAATGTTGTTCTGGAGGAGCAGGTTGTCGAGGAGATTAGACGCGGAAGCCGGGCCCGGCGCAAGCAACGCCAGGTAGATGTAGTGGCTGTCAGCTGACGCCTTGGCAAGGTTGAGGCCGCGGTAACCGATCAGCCCGGAGACGAGGTTGGCGGCGACAAAAGCGGATCCCAAGCGGAGGAGCACCTTGGTCCCGCGCATGGCCGGGTTGTCGGTGACAAAGCGCCGCTTCGGCCGTGCCGCGTGCAGGAGCTCCAGGATGGCCTGCTCCGGATGGGGCGTGAACTGCGAGGCAGCTGCCGCCATTAGCGGCTCCGGGTTAGCTAGGGTGTCGCGAACCGCTCGGGCGAGCTCCTCCTCCGACTCCACCAGCTGGGTTACCCCGGCAGCCACCATCGCATGGCTATTCTCCACGCCATGGCCGGCTATCGGCTTGTAGGTGAGCACCGGGCGCCCCGATGCCATCGCCTCAAGCGCGCTAAGGCCGCCGGCGTTCTGGACCACGATATCCGAGGCAGCCATGTACAGATCGACGTCCGTTGTCCAGCCAACCGCAACCCCTCCCTTTACGGAGGCAAAGCGCTGCTTGAGCTGCTGGTTCTGCCCGCAAAGCAGGACCGGGAGCAGGTCCGGCTCCTTGGCTAGCGCCCGGAAGGTCGACTCGACGTCGCCGACCCCCCATGAGCCCGACACGATTAGGACGATGGTCCTGCCGATCGGCAGCCCGAGCCGCTCACGGGCAATTGCCTGGTTGGCGGGAAAGAAGAACTTTTCGTCGACGAACGGCCCGACCGTAGTGATCGGAGCCTTGGGGCCGCACTGGCTGCGAGCGTGCTCCTCCGCGGTCTTGGAGACGCACAGGTGGAGGTCGACGGAGGGGTGCACCCAGAGCGGGTGGACGGAAAAGTCAGTGAGGAAGGTGGCGAGTGGCGTAGAGCCGAGAGTGCGGTTGCCCCGCTTGCGCATCTGCCCCAGGAGTTGGGCGGGGAAGGGGTGGACCGAGATGATCATGTCTGGCCTGAAATCGCCGATCCAGCCCGCCATGCCCCGCTGGAAGAGCAGCCGGAATAGGCGTCTCATGATGTGGGTCATCAGCGGGAAACGGTTCCAGAGCCAGTACTCGAGCTTGTACGCCCACGGAGCCCGCTTGACCTCCAGCCTGAAGGCCCGCTCAAGAAACTTGCCCATGCGCGGCGCTGCATCGAGAAAGTCCTTCATCTCGCAGTCGACGCCGAGCTCGAGAAGATGGTTGCGCATAACCTTCCCGACACCGTCGTGCCCGCCGCCCATGCGAGCGGAGACCAGGAGTACTCGGGGTCGCGACATCGGGGGTAATCTTAGCGGAAAGTGACAGCCCGCGACCAGATTTATCGGTTTGGCGTGCAATGATGAGCGCGAGAGCCTCTGCGGCCAGCCGTTAGCGCCAGCGAACACGGTGTTTTTCCACCTTCGCCCCTCCCCATCAGACCGTCCCGAGGGGACTGTCGGCTTTAGCCGTCAGGGGAATCGGGACTCGAGCCACAGGCCCGATCCTTCTCGTTAGCGTCGTAATCAGGTATTACACGTGTATCGGGTGAGTAATAGTCGCTTTCGTCGTTTTGCTGGTGGCGTCAGCTCGCTCGGGTTGCACCTTGTCTGGTGCCCGAATTATCGGCACCGACTACTCAGTGGACGGATAGCGATTCGTCTCGATGAACTCTTGGACGAGATCGCCGCCAGAGAGGTGATGCCAGACCACGTACACGTCTTCGTGAGGGTACGCCTAACCGGTTCTCCCGCTGAGGTTGTCCGCCGGTTCAAGGGACGTACTAGCAGAGTGCTGCGAGCAGAGTTTGCATGGCCGTTAACAATGGCTGGGCCGCCGGCCTGTGTCGTGGTCGAAGTCGTATTTCGCCGCCAGTGTCGGATATGTCTCGTAGCGGACCGTCCGTAGGTATACCGAGCACCAGTGGGACGCGGCATGAGACGAACCTACAAGTTCCGAATGTACCCCACCAAGGGCCAACACCTGCGCCTCGCAGCATGCCTGGACTCGCATCGAGAGCTGTACAACGCAGCTCTCCAGGAACGCCGCGAGCCTGGCGACCGCCACTGGCGTCTCTTATGGCGCCCAGTCCGCCCAGTTAAAGGAGATCAGGAGCGTGTGACCCGGTGTCGCTCTCTGGTCCTTCTCCTCCCAGCAGACCACCCTGCGCCGCCTCAACAAGGCGTTCGCCAGCGTTTTCAGAAGAGCGAGCCAAGGGCGGACTCCCGGCTACCCGAGGTTCAAGGGCAAAGATCGCTTCGACGCTGTGGAGTGGTCCAAAGACGGTGACGGGTGCAGGTGAAAGCCGGAGCACTCCCGTGTCTGCCTCCAAGGCATCGGAAACGTCAAGGTCAACGCGCACCGCCTGGTGCAAGGCAAGGTAAAGACGATCCAGATCAAGTGCGAGGGCAACAGGTGGTATCTGATCCTGTCCTGCGACGACGTGCCGGCACTCCCCCTTCCCGAGACAGGGATGGCGGTCGGTATCGATGCAGGAACCACCAGCTTCGCCACCACCAGCGACGGTACCCACATCAACAGTCCCCGTTGGGCTAGAAAGGGTCGGGAACAGCTGGAGATTGCCCAGCAACGCCTGTCTGGAAAGAAGCGGGGCTCGAACAACCGCCGCGGCGCTCGAGAGACCGTTGCCTCTCGGCATCGCAAGATCGCCAACCAGCGCAAGGACCTCCACTACAAGGTTGCGAGGGCACTAGTAGCAGACCATGACGTGATCGTGGTCGAGGACTTGAAGATCGAAAACATGGTCCGCCGGGCCAAACCGGTCCCGGACCCTGCCAACCCAGGCCAGTTCCCTCCCAACGGGCAAGCGGCGAAGTCTGAGCTCAACCGATCTATCCACGACGCGAGCTGGGGAGCCCTTGTCGCTATTCTCGAAGCCAAAACGGAAGAAGCTGGACGGCGAGTAGTGACAGTAGACCCTCGGCACACCTCCGATCGTTGCGAAGCCTGCGGGTACGCAACCAAGGAAAACCGTGTCAGCCAAGCCGTGTTCAGACGCGTCGCCTGCGGCCACAGCTCCAACGCAGACGACAACAAGCGGCTCGCAACATCCTCAGGGCCGGACTGGCCCTTCTAGCAGTGGCAGCTGCTCGAGAAGAAGCTGGCGACTTCAGCCGTCAGCGAAGTCACTCGGGTCGAGCGCCTCCCACTCTGCCGGTCTGGCTGTCGCGGCTCCAAGGACCGTCGCGAGATATCGACCGGAAAAGGGCGCTCCACCCGCGGGGTTTTGCGCCAGCAGGGAGGCTTTGTCTCAACCGGCGGCGGGCGATCTAGACTGCTTTGCAAATGGTCATCCTGCTCGCGCTGGCCTCCGCAGCTTGCTACGCTCTCGGGACCGTGCTGCAGTTCAACGCCGCAAACGGCGTGGACCGCGAGTGGGGCCTTCGGCTCCGGCTACTCGGAGCGCTGGCGCGCGACCGGAGGTTTCTTGCCGGCGTAGCTCTCGATCTGGCCGGAGGGGTGGGCCAGTTCTTTGCACTCAAATACGGCCGGGTTGACGTGGTACTTCCCGCGCTTGCCTGCGGGTTTCCGGTTGCGATAGCAATCGACCATAAGTGGAATAATGATAAAATGCCACCGCTCGAGATAGCCGCGATCGTGGCTGCCGCGGGCTCGCTGGCGGGGTTCCTAGCGGTTCGCCCGGCGGGAGGAGGAGCCGCCTTCCACGGGAGCTATCAGCGGCTCGCGGTTGGCACCGTGGCAGCTATCGCCGCCGGCGTGGTGGCGATAGGGGTTGCACGCCCCTTCCTGAGGAGGGTCCAAATCCTTGGGTCCCTGCTTGGAGGGCTGCTTCTCGGGTACGTGGCGATCCTGGAGAGGGCGGTCGGCCTGCTATGGGCCCATTCGGGTATCTGCTCGGTGGTCACCTCCTGGGAGTTGTACTCACTCCTAGCCGTCGGCGGCATCGCTCTTGTGGTAGTGCAGAGCTCCTTCCAGGGCAGCGTATTCCGGAGAGCGGTCTCCGTCGTCGCCGTGCTCGAGCCGATCTCCGCCGTCATCCTCGCGGCGGCGGTCCTTGGAGAACCGGCACTGGGACCGGACCGGGCGCTTTCAGGATTGCTGGTGGTGGTGGCGATCACAAGCCTTGCCTACCTGGGCTACCAGGAGCGGGCGGAGAGGGGACGTTCGTGATCGGGCCCAGGGTCCTCTTCCTTCATGGACAACCGGGCCGGGGAAGCGACTTTGCGGTCGCAAGGAGCTGGGTGCGGGGCAGGAGCGTCAGCGCCATCGCCCCCGATCGCCCTGGGTGGGGAGGAGGCGACGGACCGCCGCTGGGCATCGCCGGGAACGCCGCGTGGGCATCGCAGTTTCTTGCGGCCGAGACGGTGGTAGTCGGGTACTCGTTCGGCGCGGCCATCGCTGCCGCGATCGCCGTCGAGTACCCGCGCCTGGTGGCGGGCTTAGTGCTGGTCGCACCGGCAGCGACGCAATCATCGCTGCTTGCGGTCGATTACCTGCTCGCCTTAGACCTGGTCGGGCGAGCGCTCCAGGGTTCGTTCGGGAAAGCCGGGGGCAAGTCTTCCAAGCTGGGCGCCTACCGGCGGGATGGGGCGAGCTTCCATGTCGAGCAACGGCACATGGTGGCGGAGCTGCGAGGGGTGGAGGGGCGGCTGCCGGAGATCCGGGCCCGAACCAGCGTGATCTACGGGATGAATGACCGGGTTGTTCCTCCCCGTGCCGTGTGTGACCTGGTGAATCTGGTACCGCAGTCGCGGTTGATCCTGCTGCCAGGGCACGGGCACCGGCTGCTCGCAACCGCACCGGCGGTGATCGGAGGGGCGGTAGCGGAGATCCTTGGTTAGGCTCGTGACTCCGGGAAGCCCAGCCAAATTTACCATTCTCGGTTACCATTCCGGGGCGCTTGTATTATAGTTATATTAACGTTCGGTCAACCTCATAATTGTTCTATGACGCTCCCACCGAACACAGGGCCTTCAACCGGGGGGTTCGGAGCCCTCAGCTGCATCGGCAGCTCGATTGGTGTGTATCCGATTTGACTTCCGGGCGGGGGACCGGGACTTGCGGAGTTTTGGCGGAGGTACCGCGGTGGAGTCAGCCAAGTTGGCTACTTGGGACTATGGTTCGTGGCGCGATAGCGCCAAATGCCGAGAGACGAACCCGAGTTGGTTCTTTCCGGTCGGTGTGACAGGGGATTCCGAGGTTCAGATTCGCCGGGTCAAGGAGTTCTGCTCCGCGTGCCCGGTTTCGCTGGAGTGCCTGGAGTTTGCCCTGCGAACCAATCAAGAGTACGGAATCTGGGGCGGGAAGGACGAGGAGGAGCGGAGGATAATCCGCAGGATTAGAAGGGTGCAGCGCAAGGCCAGGGTCGCATCGTAGCAGTGGCGTTCCATCAGGCTTCGGCGGCGGGCGGGTCTCGCAGAGTCGGAGCCTGATGTGCTCGCATGCCAGGTCGGCCAGACCAGGTTGCGCGGAGACAGCGAGCGGCGGGAAGCGTGGCCAGGGTCCAAGTCCATCGCCGTGCTCGCGATGGAGAATAGAATCCAGGGCTATGGGTCTTCGTACCGCGAAACAGAGAGCAAAGGTACTGCGGGTTAGCGGTAGTTCGGGGAGTTTGGCGATGGATACGCTCATCGGCGAGGAGCCGTTAAGCATTGGCTGCCAGGGGCCGTCGGGCGAGCACCAGTTGATTACCACGACCCTACGGACCCCGGGAGAAGACTTCGCTCTCGCTACCGGCCTGGCAATAACCGAAGGGTTCTTCTCTCCTGGCGAGATCTCTGGGGCGAAGTACTGTGTCCCCCGGGAGCAGCAGCAAGAGTACAACGCAGTCACGCTGCTGGTATCGCGGGATCTACGAGAGACGGTACCGACGTTGCGGACGACCTCGTGCGGATGGTGTGGCACCTTCGGACTCGAAGAGCTATCGAGGGCTAGCGGGAGGGGGACGGGCGAAGCGGTCTTCAAGGCAAGCGAGATCCGCGACCTCGCAAGCGAACTGGTTCACCGGCAGCAGGGGCTCAGCGACACCGGGGCGGGGCACGCCGCTCTGATCATCACGCGCGACGGCAGCACCTACATCGGCGAGGATGTGGGCAGGCATAACGCCCTCGACAAGGCAGTTGGGAAGGCATTCATCGGCGGTAACGACACCGCGGGCTCGGTGGTGGTGCTCTCCGGGCGGGCCGGAGTAGATCTGGTGGCGAAGTCCGCACGCGCTGGGGCGGCTCTGGTGGCGGCGGTCTCTGCGCCCACCTCGCTCGCCGTCCAGTACGCGTCGAAGGCGCGGATCTGCCTGGTTGGCTTCCTACGCGAGGGCCGGTTCAACGTCTACTCCCGGTTCGAAGCGATCGATCTGGAGGGGTGAGTGGGCGCCGGTCCCGCCGGTTAGTCCTCGGGCGCGACCAGGCTTCCCCGTCGCTCCACTTCGTCGTGGAGGACACCTCGAAGGATGGAGACCACCTCCAGTAGGCGGGGGTACCGCAGCGAGTAGATCACGGAGTTGCCGTCCTTGACGGCCTTGACAATGCCACGATCGCGTAGCACGGCAAGGTGCTGGGAGATGTTCGCCTGCGGAGACCCGATCAAGTGTACGAGCTGGGTCACCGTCTTTGGTTCCTCGCCCAGGATAGCCAAGATCAACAGGCGCTTTGGGTCGTTCAGTGCCTTGCACATCATCCGAACCACCTCGTCCATCTCAACCTTCAGGAGATCGTAAGCGTCCACCCGGATAACGTTAGCTGGTGGGGTTGACGATCTCAAATCAAGTGGGCTGGAAAGCCCTGCTGAGGGCTCCAATCACGTCCTGAGCCGTGAGGCCCGGCGAGGAGCTCACGATGGCCGGGAATCCGGCAAGCACAAGCTGGGCAAGGAGGGAGGGTTCCGCTTGCCGACCCACTATCAGGTCGGCCAAGGACGCCGGAGCGTCGCCGGGGGCTATCGTGAAATCTCCCTCCAGGGTTGCGTCGACCACGGTTCCATCTTCGACCAGGAGGATCCAGCGGACCAGCCCTCCGGGCGCCTTGTAGACCCCCTGGAGGACCGACACCCCCTCGTGGATCTTGGTTCCGATCACTCGGCGCCCACCGCCGTTACTAGTCCACCCGGGCTGGAGGAACCGCTCCCGCACCTGGATCAGCCGGTGTTCCTCCTCTGCCGTCAGCGGGCCCGGGTAGTGCGTCCTGCCGAGAGCGACGTCGAGGTGCTGGAGGTAGGTCGCCACGACCTCGTCCTGCGGAATCTCCCTTCCGGTCTCCCGGGTCAGCGAAGTTACGTACTCCTTGATGCTGAAGGCGATCTTGTCCCGCATCTTCTCTGAGTCGACGCGCAAGGCCGCGGCCATTGCATCGGCGTCGATGTTGAAAAGGATGCTTCCCACCATCACCTCGGCGGCCCCCACCGTTGCGGCGCCGGTTCCGCCGATCTTCCGATTGCCGACGTGGATGTCGTTGACTGGCCTGAAGACGGCTGGGACGCCATAGCTGACATAGGTCGCGATCAGCGGTTTGGCGTAGAGCTGGTACCGGCTCTCTAGCGTGATCGGAAGGTGGCGCGGGCCGAATACCCACTGGAGGAAGACCTGGTTCCGGTCGAGGTAGACCGCCCCGCCTCCGACCTGCCTCCGGTAGACGGGGAGGCCGTGCCGTTCGCAGGCGGCGACGTCGATCTCGCGATCGAGGTCCTGGTGGTAGCCGATGCAGATATACGGGCTCGCCGGCCTGGCCAGAATGACGGTATCCGGGCCACCGGGGACGTAGCACTCCGCAACCGCATGGTAGATCGCCTGGGAATCCACCGGCGGGAGATCGAAGGCGGTTACGACCCGGACCGGAGGAAGGTCAGCCATCGCCGGCACCGACCGGAGTCGGCCGTCCTGAAGCGGCGATGTTGGCCTGGTTGCCGCGGTCGGAGATTCGCATCAGCACCGCGATCAGCACGTAGTTGGCGAGTAGGGAGGAGCCACCGTAGGCAACAAAGGGAAGGGTGACGCCGGTGAGCGGAAGAAGGCGTATCACGCCCGCCAAGATGAAAAAGGTCTGCAGTCCCAGGATGATGGTGAAGCTCATGGCGAGCAGGGAGGAGAACTCGCTCCTCGCCCGGAGCGCGATCCGGATTCCGGCCCCGACCATCAGGATGAAGGCGATGACGATGGCAGAGGTCCCCAGCAGGCCGGTCTCCTCACCGAAGGCGGCGAAGATGAAGTCCGAGGTGACGACGGGGACCAGCGACGGATGGCCCAGACCGAGGCCGGTTCCGGAGAGGCCCCCGATGCCGAAGGCGTACTGCGCCTGAACCAGCTGGTACCCGATGCTCTGGGCGTACTTCCATGGATCCAGCCATACGGTTATGCGCTCGTGCACCTGTGGGAGCAGCAGCCCCCCCACCACGGTGCCGGCTACAAATGCAATAGCCCCGAGCGCCAGGTAGGTCCGGTTGCCGGTCCCGATCCAGCCGATCAGGACGAAAGCGGTGAAGATGAGGAGGGCGAAGCCGACGTCGCGCTCCACCGCCATGATCATCAGCGCGGTCCCGAAGGCGAGAACAAGCGGTCCAAGGCGGGTGAAGCCGCCACCTCGAAGGCGAGCGAGAAGATCGCGCTTCTCAGCGATGAGCGACGCAAGGAAGACGGCGAGAAGAAGCTTGGCGATCTCCACCGGCTGAAAGCTCATAGGGCCGACGTGGATCCACAGCCGGGCACCGTTGATATCGATTCCGAGGCCCGGCACCAGGGGAAGGAAGAGCATGCCGATGCCGGCGATCGCGAGCAGGTACCGGTAGCGGTCGAGCTTGTCGGCGCTGCGGACCACCGCCAGAGTCACTATGTAGGCGGCGACCGAGATCCCGGTCCAGATCGCCTGGAGGCTTCCCTCGTGAGGGTCGAGCCGGTTGATCATCACGAAGCCCAAGCCGTTCATCAGGGCGGCCAGCGGGAGGAGAATCGCGTCGGCGCGCGGGGCGACCAGCCGGTTGGCTATGTGAGCCGCGAACGGAAACAGCAAGATCGCAATGAGTGGCACCGCTGCGCCGGCGATCGACCCGCTGGGATTCTTGCCGTAGAAGGCAAGTGCGAAGGCAAGCGCGACCGCGATATCGACCAGTATCACAAGCTCGAGTTCTCGCCGGCGGCGATCCCGTGCCGCTCCAGTATCCGCGGCGTCCAAGCGGCCTGGCTTTGTCACGCTCTCCCCATCATTTAGATTTAGCGCATAGACTAGCAGGCATCAAATTTGGAACGCCGATGGGGGAGAGAATGCAGGATCCGCTGGAGTTCCCCGGCCCCGAGCCGTCCAAGACGCCAGACCGCTTTTCCAACCGCGAGCTCTCCTGGATCGACTTCGCCTCGCGCGTGCTTGAGGTGGCTGCTGATCCGGGATTGTCGATACTGGACAGGTGGAGGTTCGTGGCCATCTTCGCCACCGGCCTCGACGAATTCTTTCAGGTCAGGGTGGCCGGTCTCAAGGATCAGCTGCTGTCGGCGGTCACCATCCTGTCGCCTGACGGGCTCAGCCCGCGCGGGCAGCTAAAGGCGATCCGGGCTCGGCTGCGCGAGGTGCTCAGCGAGCTCGAGCGCTTCTACGCCGACACCCTCCTGCCGGGGCTGGCGTCGACGGGCTACGAGATTCTCCCGCTGGCGGAGCTGGGGTCGCACGGCCGGGCAAGGCTCGCAGAGGAGTTCGAGAGGTCGGTGTTTCCGGTTCTAACCCCACTCTCGGTCGATCCATCGCACCCGTTCCCGTACATCTCCAATCTCTCGCTCAATCTGGCGGTTGAGGTCAGAGATCGGGTGGACCGCGAGGTGAGGTTTGCCAGGATCAAGGTTCCGTCCAACTTCCCGCGCCTCTTCCCGGTGTCGAAGAACGGGTTTGTGCTGATCGAGGATCTGGTGTCCACCTTCCTTCACCGCCTCTTCCCAGGGATGGAGATAGGGGAGTCAGCCATCTTCAGGGTTACGCGCAATGCGGACCTCGTCCTCGAGGAGGGGGAGGCGGACGACCTGCTCGCGGCGGTGGAGACCGAGTTGCGGAGGCGGCGCTTCGGTCGGGCAGTCAGGCTCGAGGTGGGAGCGGGCGCGTCTCCGGCGATCGAGGCCCTGCTGATCGAGGAGCATGAGCTGCACGCGGACGACGTCTACCACTCCCAGGTCCCACTCGACCTCTCGCTTGCGTGGGAGGTCTACAAGCTCGATATCGAGGACGCGAGGCTGCCCGCTGCCGCCGGCAGGATCCCGGAAGCGTTTCTCGGACCCTTTGACGAGCATGGCGGGCTCTTCGGGAGGCTCGCGGTGAGAGATGTCCTCGTTCACCATCCATACGAGAGCTTCTCCTCTTCGGTCGAGGTCTTCGTCAGCACGGCGGCAAAGGATCCGGACGTGCTGGCGATCAAGCAGACCCTCTACCGGACCTCTGGCGACTCGGCAATCGTGCACTCGTTGATCGAAGCGGCCGAGGCGGGGAAGCAGGTCGTGGTTATCGTCGAGGTCAAGGCGCGCTTCGACGAGCTTGCCAACATCGGATGGGCCCGCCAGCTAGAGGAGGCCGGGGTCCACGTGGTCTACGGCGTGGTCGGGCTCAAGACCCACTGCAAGGCGGTGATGGTGGTCCGCCGGGAAGGCTCGGCGCTGCGCCGCTACTGCCACCTCGGGACGGGCAACTACAACGCCCGGACCGCCCGGATCTACGAGGACTTCGGGTTTTTCACGGCCCGGGACGAGTTCGGGCGGGATCTCGGAGAGGTCTTCAACTACCTGACCGGCTTCTCGCGGCCAGGCGTGCTGGATAAGCTGATCGTCGCGCCGGGAGAGCTGCGGACTGCGCTGCTCTCCCTCATCGCCGAGGAGACGCGGAAGGGCCCGGAGGGGCGGATCGCGTTCAAGGTGAACTCACTGGTGGATCCGGAGGTCATCGACGCCCTTTACCTGGCGAGCGATGCCGGGGTCCCGGTTGTCGGCATCGTCCGGGGAATCTGCTCGCTGCGGCCGGGGATCGACGGGCTAAGCGAGGGGATCACCATCCGCTCGATTGTCGGCCCCTTCCTGGAGCACTCCCGGATCTTCCTGTTCGGTGACCCGGAGAGCGAATCGGCACGGATCTATCTGTCCTCGGCCGACATTATGCAGCGGAACCTCGACCGGCGAGTGGAGTTGATGTTCCCGATCGAAGACCCCAATCTCCGCCGGCAGCTCGCATCGACCTTCAAGCTCTACCTTCTCGACGACTCCAACTCCTGGTCGCTCGGCCCGAGCGGTACGTGGAAACGGAGAGCCAAGGAGGGCGGGATCTCCGTGCAGGCGGAGCTCGACCGGCGGCCGGCTGCCAGCCGGGGGGTTCCCGGTGCCTAGCAGGCAGGAGATAGAGCTGAAGTTCGAGGTCGCTTCGGCAGAGGAGGGAGAGGAGATCCTTTGGGCGGCCGCCGCCGCAATGGGTATCCGTCTCGATCCTCCGGTTACCCGAGTGCTGCTCTCCCGGTACATCGACGGCGAGGCCGGCTCGCTTGCGAAGGCCGGCGCCGGCTTCAGGGCCCGCGGGAACCCGGACAGTGCTTCTGCAATCTGGACGATGAAGCTTGCTGAGTCGCAGGTAGGTTCGCGCTTTTCCGCGACCGAGTACGAGCTCGCGGGGAGCTGGTGCGAGATACCGCCAGAGTTCGCGGCGGCAATTGCCGGTATCGGGGAGCTGGTAGAGATCGCCCGCCTATCCAACCGCCGTGCTACGTTCGACGGCAAGCTCGGGAGCTCGCGGGTGGAGGCGGTGGTCGACTCGGTCTCAGTCGAGTACCCGCGCGTCTCCACGTTTGCGGAGATCGAGTTCGAGTCGACCGATGGCGAGTTGCTTTCGGGAATCGCCGGCGCGATCGCGGAGCTGGGCAGGAAGATCACCCCTAGCCGGGGGCACAAGCTGTCGCGAGCGATTGGGGATCCGGTGCCGGTGGATCCTGGGGCGGTGAGGATCCTCCTTGACGCCTTGGAGCAGGGTTTTGCCGGCGGATCCGCGGGTACCATTAGATCTCCGTGGTGCCGGTAGCGCGGGAACGCGCCGCATCGGAACTGGAAGGAAGCTGGTAGGAAGTGAGCAGCAGGATTGTCGCGGCGATGGACTTGGGATCGAACTCATTCCATCTCGGTATCGTCCAGGTCAGCGCCGACCGCCAGATCACCGCGATCGCCAAGGAAAAGGAGATGCTGCGCTTGGGGGAGTCGGTAGCCGAAACTGGCTACTTCGACGCGAGCGCCATCGACCGGGCGATCGCGACCGTCGAGCGCTTTCACCGGTTCGCGCGGTCGTCAGGGGCGGAGCACATCGTGGCGCAAGCCACCGCGGCATTTCGGGAGGCGGAGAACGGGCCGGAGGCGGTGGCTGAGATCACCCAAGCCACCGGGGTACCGATCCGCGTGATCTCCGGCCACGAAGAGGCCGAGACCATTTTCTACGCGATCCGCTCTGCCTGCCACTTCGGGACCCTCCCCGTCGCCGGCGCCGACCTTGGTGGCGGAAGCCTGGAGCTAACCTTGGGGGACCAGCGGCAGCTGATCATGGGGCGGAGTCTCCGGGTCGGGGTCGGCCGGCTGAAGGTCCGTCATCCACTGGGTGACCCGGTGTCGGAGAATCGGGTGAAATGGCTGCGGAAGTACCTGGAAGGCGAGATCGGCGACGTCCTTGGCGATATCGCTTCGTTCCAACCGTCGCGGTTGATCCTGACTAGCGGCACCTTTCTAGCCCTGGGCAGGTTGGCAATCTCGCTGGCGGGGGAGCGCGATACCGGAGAGGACGGCCTGCTGGTCCGAAGGATCGATGCCGGCAGCTTCCGGGCTGCAGCGAGGAAGGTGCTGGCGACTCCGCAGGCGAAGCGGGGACTCTTGACGGGAGTTGACGTGAGACGGCAGGAGACGGTCGCCTACGGCGCGGTCGTCGCGGAGGTGCTGCTCGACGGGCTCGAGGTAGACGAGATCTGGCTCTGCTCCTGGGCGCTGAGGGAGGGCATGGTGCTTCGGGAGATCGAGGAGCACGACCTTCTGGAGTTTGCCTTCACGCCCTCGGAGATGCGCACCGGCTCGGTGGACTACCTGGTTGAGAAGTATCAGGCCGACCGGCTCCACTCGGAACAGGTTGCCAGGCTTTCGCGGATGCTGTTCGATGTAGTTGCACCGGCGCTGGAGCTGGAAGAGAACGCGTATCCAATCCTGGAGGCGGCGGCGAAGCTGCACGACATCGGGAACTTTGTCGCGATCTCCGATCACGACAGGCACGGCGCTTACCTGCTCCAAGCAGCGCCACCGAGGGGGTATTCGCGGCGTGAGCTGAGCATGATCGAGACGGTGGTGGCGAGCCATACCAGAGGCGATCCGCGGGTCAACACCGACCTCGATCGACGCGACGCCGAGATCTGCACCCAGCTGGCGGCAATTCTCCGCGTTGCCGATGCCTTGGACCGGTCGCACCAGCAGCTGGTGGCCAAGATCGAGGGGGGCTCCAGGGAGTCCGGTCTCGACCTGACCGTTACCGGGTTCGGGGATATGAGCGCGGAAGGCTACGCGGTGCGGAAGAAGCGGAGGCTGCTCGAGGCGGTCCTCGGAACCGGCGTTTCGCTGCACCTGATCGGGGGGTAGCGACTCCATCGAGCGTGGGGCGCAAAGCGGGCGACGCGGTCGACCTCCTCTTACCCCAGGAGGCCCCTTGCTGTGACGATGTCCGCCGCTCGCGGTCCAGTTCCATCGCCCGGCACCTCCAGGAGGGTGACCGCCTCCGCCACCGCTGGAAGCTTGAGGAAGCTTCCAAGGCCGGCGGCACCGATCTCCCCCTCGCCAAGGTTCTCGTGCCTGTCGTGGTTGGAGCCAAGACCGGTTTTGGAGTCGTTAAGGTGGATGTAATTCACGCGTCCGAAGTGGTGCTCGACCTCTCTGCCCAGGTCGGCCAGGGCGGAGGGATCGCGGAGGTCGTACCCGGAGGCGAACAGGTGCTGCGTGTCCAGGCATACCCCGACCCTTCCGAATTGCGCGGCGATGGAAGCGAGGAGAGCCAACTCCTCGATGGACCTACCGAGCGTGCCGCCTCCCCCGGCGGTATTCTCGAGGAGCAGGGTAACCTCGGAGAGCCCTTCAAGAGCCTTTTCGATCGCCGCGGCCCATCGGGAGAGCGCCGGCTCAACCCCGGCGCCGAGATGAGAGCCCGCGTGGAGGACGACGGCCTCGATACCGAACCCGTCGGCGGCGGCCAGGGTGCTCGCGAGCAGTGCAACCGACTTCGACGATATTCCCTCGTCCGGGGAGGCGAGGTTGATCAGATAGGAGGCGTGTGCTACCAGAGAGGCGATGCCGGCACCAGCCATCGCAGCAGCCAGATCGGGGAGAGGATCGGGGGGCTTGAAGGTCCAGCTGCGCGGGGATGACAGGAAGATCTGGGCGGCGTCCGCGCCCATCCCGGCGGCGCGATCCAGCGCCTTGGCAACGCCGCCAGCTGCGGATACGTGAGCGCCAAACCGCATTTCTGCTCCTCTCCGCGGCACAAGACATCCTGCACGTTAGTCAGGTCGACCCACTAGGATTGCCGCTTGGCCAGATTATGTAGAGTTTCCAGGTGGGCGGAATGGCGTCAAAGATAGATATCGAACTGACCAGCATGGTTGACGATGAGTACTGGACGTGGCGCGCCGCTGGCGCCCGCAACCCACGGGGTACCGTCGCCTCCAGCATCGTCTACGCAGGCGCGAGGATCGGCGACGTAGCCAAGGCCGAGGTGGTGGTCGGCATCGACGGGATCGAGATCGTCTCGCTCCACGCCCCCCAGGTCCCGGAGACGCCCTCCAACGTAATCCAGGTGGTCGGCAAGCAGCACGATGAGCCGCCGGTAACCACATCGCATGCCGGGCGGAAGCCTCGCGGCGGCCGCAAGGACGCCGGCAACCGCGAGCCGCGCCCGTCGGCTCACCGGAGCCAGCAACGGGAGCCCCGCGCGCCCCGGGGGGCTCCAACGCCAAAGGTAGAGCCGAAGAAGCTCCGCCCCAGAGATGCGAACCGGCGCGCAGCCATAGAGCAGTTGCTGCCGGAGCACAAGCCGATCGGCGAGCAGCTGCTTCGCGGTGGAATGCCGGCCGTAAGGGCAGCCATCCTCGCCCAGAACGAGCGGGAGAAGGAGGGCAACCTGCCTCTCACTCCGATCGACGCCACGCTGCGCATAGCCGAGGCTATCCTTCCAAAAATTAGGGTCGCGACCTGGCTTGACCGTGCCGAAGCGGCGAAGCCGATCGCCCAAGAGATATCGCTCAAGGACCTCCGGTCTGTTGTTGCCGCCGCCGACCGCTCTGCGAAGGACCAGCGGGTGACCGAGCTCACAGCCGAACTCAGCGGTGTCCTCGAGGCGCGGTCCACTGCGGAGACCTCCAAGTGGCTAGGCGAGATCGGAGCCGCCCTCGACGGGAACCGCTTGATCAGGGCGCTAAGGCTCGCTTCACGGCTGCCGGATCCGGCATCCAAGCTCACCCAGGAAGTACTCGAAAGGCTCACCGGGGCGGCGTCGGCGGAGATGAACGCTGAGACCGCAGCCGAGAGGTGGATGGTGCTGATCGATGCCGTGGCGCAATCGCCCGTGCGAAGGCTGGTAAAGCCGGGCTCATTCCCATCCGGCGCCCCGCCGGAGCTGGTCGAATTTGCCAAGGAGAGTGCGGGACGGATTCCCGCGCTCGCGGAGTTGCTGGGCGTAACCGTTCCGCCACCCCCCAAACCGGAGATCATGGCCAAGATTCCCCGCACCTCGCGCCGCCCTGCCCCCAAAGCTCCGGATGCAGCTCCGGATTGAGGCTTGGAGGGCGGGCTTCGCCACGCTCTTTCCCGACGCTCCGGAGTGCTCCTTCCGCCTGGCGGGCTTTGCGGACGGCGTCCCCGCGGGCATCATCGGCGCCGATGCCGTGGACGACGCGGTAGTGGTGCGCTACCACCTTGTCGAGGAGGGATTCCGTGGTCTGGGCCTCGGAGGAATGCTTCTCGAGGAACTGGTGACGCTGGCAGAGAGTGCCGGCTTCCGCCGTGTGGAGGCGTCGGTTCCACCGGGAGACCGGATCGCCAAGCTCACCTACGAGTCTTCCAGCTTCAAGGCGGTTAAG
>JAJYHR010000174.1 GCA_021784675.1 Actinomycetes bacterium | reverse complement strand
TTGCGGCCGGCGACCTTTCGACCGCGGCGGCCTCCCTGGTGGACGCGGCCAACGCAGCCGGCGGCAACGACAACACGACCGTCATCGTGATCCAGTTCTCGATTGCGGCGCAAGGCATCCCGGTGCCTCCCGCGGGCCGGATCGAATTGACCCGCACCGCCATCGCTCCGGCGCGTCCCGAACCACGAGCCCTTCTCCACTTCAGCGGGCAGATCCCGGCGCCGCTCCCAACCCAGCTCGTCGAGAGGTCGATTCTCACACACCCGGTGGTCCGCCTGATCGGGTTTCTGATACTCCTTTCCGTGCTGCTTTCGGCGGTGATCCTCGCGGTCTCCATCTACGTGAACCACTCCTTCTTTGTCGGGGTGTCGCGCCATCAGGTAACGATCTACCAGGGACGGGTAGGCGGCATCCTCTGGTTCAAGCCCCACGCTGTCGACTACACCGGTGTTCGTCTTGACCAGCTCACCCAGGGTCTGCGCGACCAGATCCTCCACGGCGTGGTCGAGCCGTCTCTGCCGAAGGCGAAGGCCTTCGTCCACAACATCGAGAGTCAGGCCAAGGCGGCCAAAGTGGCGGCCATCCCCGCCTCCTTCCTGACGGCGACGGCCTGATGAGGCGGCGGATGTCCCTGGTTGGGGCCCTTTTGATCCTTGCCTTCTCGCTGGTCTTCCTGCAGCTGAACAACCTGCAGATCGTCAAGGCTTCCAAGCTGGCCAACGCTCCCGGCAACAACCAGGCAACCACGCGTGCCTTCTCGCTGCCACGGGGCGCGATACTCACGGCGGATGGCCAGGTGATGGCCGAGACCGTCCCCGCCAACAACGTCTACCACTACCAGCGGATCTACCCTTCCGGAAGCCTGTACGCCGATTTGACCGGCTACTACTCGGTGATCTATGGCGCCTCCGGCCTGGAGTACCAGTACAACAAGTACCTGCAGGCCCAGATCGCGCCGGTTACCAGCTTCTCCCAGCTCTTCTCCAACCACTACCAAACCGACTCGGTAGTAACCACCATCAACTCCCAGCTGCAGAAGACGGCCTACCAGGCGCTCGGTCAGCTCAAGGGAGCGGTGGTGGCCATCGACCCATCGACCGGAGCGATCCTCGCCATGGCGTCGAGTCCCACCTTCCAACCGGCGCCGCTCGCCTCTCCAAACGGGGGCACCGAGATCGCCGCCTGGAAGGCGGACATCTCCAACCCGTCGCAGCCCCTGCTCAACCGGGCGATCTCCCGGGCCTATCCTCCCGGCTCGACCTTCAAGATCATCACGACCTCGGCCATCTTCGACCACAAGCCCTCGCTGGCAACCGTGAACTTCCCGCCGGTTGCCCAGATCCCCCTGCCAGAGACCACGCACAAGCTGCACAACTACGCCTACGAGGTCTGCGGCGGAGAGCTCCCGATCCTGCTGGCGGTGTCGTGCGATACCGGTTTTGCCCAGATCGGCCTTCGGCTCGGCGCGGCGAATCTGGCCGCGGAGGCCTCCAAGTTCGGCTTCAACCAGGTACCCCCCATCGACCTTGCCGGGGCGGCGGCCTCCACCTTCCCGCCGGTCTCCTTCTTCAAACAGAACCTCCCGCAGGTCGCCTTCTCCGCCATCGGGCAGGGGAACGTGCAAGCGACCGCGCTCCAGATGGCGCTGGCCGGGGCGGGCATCGCCAACAACGGGATCATCATGACGCCCCACCTCCTCAACAAGGTGATCTCCTCTCAAGACAGCACCATCAAGCAGTACGCTCCCACCGCCTGGAAGGTAGCCACCTCACCGGCGACCGCGGCCAAAGTCGCGCAGCTGATGGTGGGGGTGGTCCGCTCGGGAACCGCCCAGGGGATCGCGATCCCCGGGGTGACGATCGCTGCCAAAACCGGAACCGCCCAGACCACGCTGACCGCAAACTCCACCGTCACCGGCGCCTCCGACAACTGGATGGTAGCCTTCGCGCCGGTCGGAGACCCGAAGATCGCGGTGTGCGTGGTGGTTCCGAAGCAGGCGGGACTTTCCGCAAACCCGACGGGAGCGCAGTACGCAGGCCCGATCGTAAAAGCTATGATTGCCGCAGCTCTCGGCGTGAAGGGATAGAGAAGATCAGGTGAGCGAGTCCTCCAGTTTTCCAGCATTCGGAAGCCGTTACCAGCCGATCCGGAAGATCGCCCGCGGCGGCATGGCCGACGTCTTCGAGGCCCGCGACCTCCTGCTCGACCGGCTGGTTGCGCTGAAGGTCCTCTTCTCCGAACTCTCGACCAACCCCACCTTCGTGGAGCGGTTCCGCCGGGAGGCGCAGTCCGCCGCCGCCCTCTCGCACCCGAACATCGTCTCGGTCTACGACTGGGGCCCGGCTAACAGCACCTACTTCATCGCCATGGAGCTGGTCGAGGGGTCGACCCTCTCCCAGGTGATCCGGGAGTCGGGAGGGCTGGCGCCGCAGAAGGCCGCGGCAACCGCGGCCGACGTCGCCATGGCGCTTGCCTTCGCCCACCGCCATGGTGTGATCCACCGGGACATCAAGCCCTCCAACGTCCTTATCACCGAGGACGGGATCGTCAAGGTTGCCGACTTTGGGATCGCCCGAGCGGTCACCAACGAGGAGGATCTCACCCAGACCGGCTCGGTACTCGGGACCGCCACCTACATCTCCCCAGAGCAGGCGAGGGGGGAGGATCTGGACGGCCGAAGCGACATCTACTCGCTGGGCGTGGTCATGTACGAGATGCTCACCGGAGCCCCCCCCTTTGCGGCCGACACCCCGATAGCCGTCGCCTACAGGCACGTCACCGAGGCTCCGGTGCCACCGAGCAAGGTGAATCCGTCGATCCCCGCTCCGCTGGAGGCGATCGTGTTCAGGTGCCTCGCCAAACTCCGCGACCAGCGGTACAGGGACTGCAACGAGCTCCGGGCGGACCTGCTCCGCTACCTCGACGATCTGCCGGTGAAGACCCCCTCCCTGATCGTGAGCGGAGCCCCCACCATCTCCAACCCCCAATCGGGGCTGCACGACCGGACCCAGTTCATCGCCCCCATCGACCCAACCTCCACCATCCCGGCGATCCAGCCGGAGCCGGAGCAGAAACGCTCCAAGAAACGGCGGTGGATCGCGATCACAGTGGTCGTCCTGCTGCTATTGCTCGCGCTTGCCGGTGCGCTCTTGGGCCCCAAGCTGCTCGCAGCCAAGAAGAAGCCCGCCGTCACCAAGGTCGCGGTTCCCGGCGTGGTCGGTGCGCAGGAGCAGGGGGCGACCAGCTCGCTCCGGCAGGCGGGCTTCAAGTCGACCCTAAACTTCGCTGCCAACTCTGCCCCGGCAGGCACCGTCATCGGCGAACGGCCCTCCGGAGGGAGCAAGCTGCCCCAGGGATCGCTCATCTACCTCACCGTATCCAACGGCCCCGGGACAGTAGTGGTGCCAAACGTCGAGAAGGAGCAGGCAACCACGGCCGAGGCCAAGCTGCTCGCCCTCGGCTTCAACGTCTCCACCAACTACCAGAACGCCAGCGCCAGCCAGGGAACCGTAGTCAACCAGTCGCCCGGGCCGGACAAGGCCGCACCCAAGGGGTCGACGGTGGTACTCACCGTGTCCAACGGCCCGGCAAAGATCACGGTTCCCAACGTCACCGGCCTCTCGCTGGCCCAAGCCTCCAACAAGCTGGGCGTTGCCGGGCTGGCGGTGGGAACGACCACCTCCCAGCCGAGCACCTCCGTCCCGAACGGGGACGTGATCTCCACGTCTCCGGCGGCCGGGACACAGGTTGCGCCCAACTCATCGGTCAACCTCGTCGTCTCGAGCGGGAACAACACCACCGTTCCCAACGTCGTTGGCGACACCCAGTCCGCCGCTGACAGCGCGATAACCTCGGCCGGACTTACCGTGGGAACGACCACCTCCCAGCCGAGCACCTCCGTCCCGAACGGGGACGTGATCTCCACCAGCCCGAGCGGAGGATCTACCGCGACGGTGGGCTCCGCGGTCAACCTCGTCGTCTCGAGCGGCCCCGGGCCAACCACCCCAACTTCCGGCTAGCCGCCCCCGCACCCAGATGGCGAGGGCGATCCCGGCCAGGGCGAGCTCGAGCTGGCGGGAGAGCGCCACCGCGCACCGGATGCCCTGCGGCGATGGAGAGCGTCCCCCGGAGAGTTCGGGCAGCTTCACCAGGGAGCCCCGGTAACGGTTGGCCCCGCCGAGGTTGGTTCGGCAGACCGCGGCAAAGAGAGCCTCCATCCTGCCGGCGTTGGGGGAAGGATGCCCGCGGGACCGCCGCCACACCTCCACGGATGCGCGCAGGCCGGTACGCCAAAGCGCTGCCGGGATCCCGAGTGCTGCCCCAACCCGCGCCGGGAGGTAGACCATGAGATCGTCCGCGCGCGCGGAGACCCTTCCGAAGTTGCGGTAGGTGGCGTCGCGGTGCCCGAACATAGCGTCCAAAGTATTCACCGCCCTGAAGGCGAGCGAGCCCTTGAGACCGAGCAGGAGGTGCCACACCAGCGGTCCGATCACCGCATCGGCAGAGTTCTCAGCCACCGACTCGATAACCGCCCTGGCTATCTCCGCTCCGTCGAGTTCGCTGGCGTCCCTTCCGGCAAGGTTGCGAAGGGCGGCTCGGGCGGCCACCAGGTCGCCCGCCTCCAGCAGTAAAGCGATCCGCTCCGCCTCCGCCCGCAGGCTCCGCCCGCCCAGGGTGGACCAGAGCCCGATCGCGGCGGCGGCAACCGACCCTTCGCCGGCCGCCCCAACGGCGGCAACCGGTAGCACGAGGGCCGCCCACACCACTCCCCCGCGCGCTACCGAGTCGGCGTAAGCCGCCGACTCCAGCATCGACGCCGCCCTTCCGAACCAGGCGACCGGGTGGAAGCGGTTCTCCGGATCGCCAAGAAGCCCATCGAGGGCCACCGCCGCCACGATCTCGAGCGGCCGCCGATCCC
>JAJYHR010000167.1 GCA_021784675.1 Actinomycetes bacterium | reverse complement strand
GGACTTGAGCCGTGCCGACCGCTGGCTCAACCCGCTGATCGGGAAGAGCCTGGCGATCTACGCCCGGAGGCCAGGGCTATGAGGCCGGCCGAGGAGGCGGCGACCCTGCGCTCGATCGCGTTGGTCCAGCTCCCCTCCGGCATGATCCCGTGGGCGCGGGGCCACCACGGCGATCCGTGGAACCACACCGAGGCGGTGATCGCTCTCGCCGCCGGCGGGTTCGCCGCCGAAGCCGCCGCGGGTCTCTCCTGGCTCTCCGGCGCGGTGAACCGCGACGGCTCCTTCTGCCAGTACTTCCTGGCAAGCGGCGTCAAGGAGCCGCGCATCGACCTCAACTGCTGCCTCTACCCTGCGGTGGGGATCCTCTCGTACCTGCTCTTCTCGGGGGATGTCGCGGCGGTCCGCTCCCACGTGGGCTGGTTCGATGCGACCACCGCCTTTGTGCTCGGCTTCCAGCGGGAAGACGGCAGCTTCCCCTGGGCACTCGATCCGGATCGGAGGGCGCTTGCGGGCTCGCTCAAGGCCGGCTCGAGCGCCATGGTCATCGCGCTCGAGGCGATCGAAGCCCTCGACGACCTGCTAGGCCGGAGCCGCGGGCGGATCAAGGAGGCGAGGGAGGCGCTAGTGTCGTCGATCGCCTCGAGCGCCGAGGGTTTTCTCGACAAGTCGCAGTGGGCCATGGACGCCTACTACCCGGTGCTCGCCGGCGCGGTCTCGGGAGATGCCGCCCGCGAGATGCTCGAGGGGTTGAAGAGCCGGCACCTGATCGCGGGGCACGGCATCCGGGCGCTTTCCAGCTCGGAGTGGGTCACCGCGGCGGAGACCGCGGAGGCGGCGATGGCCTTCATCCATGCCGGCGAGCAAGAGACCGCCGAGGCGTTGCTGGCGGCGGTGGGGAACCTTCGCCAGGGGGACGGCTCCTACCTCACCGGCAGGGTTCTCCCCGGGCTGGCGCCCTTTCCCGCCGGCGAGTGCTCTACATACTCGGCGGCCGCGGTGGTACTCGCCCACCGGGTGCTATCGCTGCACCGGAGGGTTGGTATCGTCGAGGCGCTGATCGAGCTGGGCGACCGCGCCGGCGGCGGCTAGACCTCCGACACGCGCACCAGCGTTGCCAGCGAGCGCTGCCGGGAAAGGGGAGCAAAGCCGAGGTGGAGCGCCGCCGTCATCGTCCAGTACGGAGGTCTCCCCCCGTCCCTCGGGTCCTCGAAGACGTCGTGGAGCGCGAGCAGGCCCCCCCGGGGGAGGAGCTGCAGCGCGATCTTCAGATCCCACCACGGGGAGATCTGGTCGTGCCCGCCGTCGATGAGGACGAAGGCGGCGGGGGAGCGAAGCACGGACGCCGCCTGGCGGTTACCGCCAACGATCATGGTCACGCTGGAGCGCAGTCCGGCGAGGTCGAGCGTCTCCACCAGGGTCCCCAGCGAGTCGAAGCGCCCGGAGAAGGGATCGACCAGGGCTGGTTCGAAGTAGGGGAAGGGAGGCAGCATCTCCTCCGATCCGCGGTGGTGGTCGATCGAGATCAGCTGTTTCGAAGCCTGCGCGGCAACGGTCGCGAGCACCACCGTCGAGCGGCCGCAGTAGCTTCCCAGCTCGACCAGGGGCCCCGGGTTGCCCAGCGCCGCCGTCGCTATCCGGGCTAGCTCCAGCAGCTCCTCCCTCTCGAAGAACCCGGGTGTTGCCAGAGCCAGCTCGAGCGCCTGCTCGAGCTTGCGGCTAGGCTTTGCAGGCATGGGACGACTTTCGGCTCTCCGGCAGGGTCAGGTGGCGGTAGCCGCCGCAATCCTGGTAGCCGTGGCCGCCGCCCTGGCCGGGGGATCCCTCCCGCTGGCCGCGACCGTTCTCGCCGCGGTGGTCGGCTTCGTCTACTCGCGCCGCCAATGCATCTTCGGCGGCTCCCGCCCCGCTACAGGTAGGAGCCGAGCGAACCGGCAACGTTAGCCCGGAAGCGCAGGTTGGCGGTGAGCCGGTCCAGAGTCTGCTGCAGCCCGCGCTCCCCCCTGGGAAGCTTGTGGCTCTTGAAGAAGTCGAATATCTGCGGTGCGCGCAGGTGGGACTCCGGACCGATGAAGAGCGACAGCGATGCGAGCATGTACTCGAGCGTGTTGCCGGGCAGCCGCGCCAGGAGCTCGTCGTAGCGCTCGAATACGAAGTCGAGCGCGATCTCCTGCGCGGCGGGGTTGGCGAGAACCCGGTCGATGACGAAGGGGGCATCCTGGGTGCGGATCTCGCCGAGGCACATGGCGAGCAGCCTTCCGGCCAGGCCTGGCTGCTCAAAGCCGGCGAGCGCGAAGAGGTGGCGCCTCTCGTCCTGGGGGTTCTTGGGGTGCCGGAAGCGGTCGAGGATGAAGGCAAAGTCCGCCTCGTCTCCGCGCTTTGCCACGGTGGCGAGCACCGCTTGCGCGAGGTCGCCGGAGGGTCCGCCGACGCCGCTGATCTCCTCGCGGAACCACTCGGTGGCGGCCTCGATCACCTCGCCGTCGCGCACCAGCGTTCCCAAGATGGCGAAGGCGATCGACCGGGATACCCGCTTCTGGGCACCGTCACCCTCGCCGGGCTCGATCCCCAGCGCGTCGAGGACGGGGCGGAAGACCGCTTGGGCCAGCTCCCTCACCGGGGCGATCCCGCTGGGGCCGGCTACCCGGTCGAGGACCTGGAGGCCGGTGGAGACCACCTGCAAGATGTTGGGGTCGCGCTCATCGGCGGCCCGCCTGAACAGTTCGATCGCGGCCGACAGCGGCGACTGCCCGGCGATGACCATAGCCCAGGTGTCGGAGAAGAGATTGAAGCGTTCCATTGTCTCCAGAGCGGCGAGGTTCTCGGCGATCTGAACCAGGAGCTGCTGGCTGTAGCGGGTGCGATAGATGCCCCAGCCGTGGGCGTTCACCACCACCGGCGCCGGCCCGAGCTTGATCGCGTGCTCGCCCTGGGTCATGAGCGCGTGCTGCTCTTGGCCGTCGAGGGTTCGCGCCATCAGCGGGATGTGCCAGGCGCGCCCGATCTCGCCTAAGGGATCCCCCTCCTGCCCCAGCAGGCGGAAGGGGGTCTGGGTGAGCCGGACGCCGTCCGGGAGCGGATCGACGGTGACCAGCGGGTGCCCGCCCTGGTTGATCCAGGTCTGCATCATCTCTGAGACCGGCTGCCCGCTGGCGGCGGAGAGCGCGTCGAAGAGGTCGGTGGTCTCGGAGTTCCCGTAGGAGTGGGCTACGAGGTAGGCCTTCACCCCCTTGCGGAAGGTCTCTTCGCCGAGGAACTGCTCCGCCATCTTCAGGATGCCGCAACCCTTCTCGTAGGTGAGCGGGTCGAACATCCCCTCGGCGTCCCGGGGAGAGATCACCGGGAACTCGATCGGCCGAGTGGAGGGGAGGGAGTCGATGCCGAGGGCGGTGAGCCGGGCGATCCCGAAGGAGTCCCACTTCCTCCAGTCGGGACGGTAGGCGTCGGAGGCGTTCACCTCCATGAAGGTGGCGAAGGCCTCGTTGAGCCAGATCCCGTTCCACCACTTCATGGTGACCAGGTCACCGAACCACATGTGGGCGATCTCGTGGCAGACCACATCGCAAACCCGCTCCAGCTCCGGCTGCGAGGCGGTCTCCGGGTCTACCAGCAGCGCGGTCTCCCTGAAGGTGACGGCTCCCAGGTTCTCCATGGCCCCGAAGGCGAAGTCGGGGATGGCGATGAGGTCAAGCTTGGGGGCAGGGAAGGGGATGTCGAAGAAGTCCTCGAAGTAGCGGACGGCGTGGCTGGCGACGTCGAGAGCAAAGGCGTCGAGCCCCTCCTTGCCCGGGACGTGGATCACCCGGATCGGAACGCCCCGTTCGGAGACGGTCTCGCTGGTCACCAGGTCACCGACGATGAAGGCGAGCAGGTAGGAGGAGATCCGCATGGTCTCACCGAAGCTCACCGCCTCGAAGCCGGTCCCGGTTACCGGTGCCCGGGAGACCTCCGGGTAGTTGGAGACGGCCGAGGCGCCCGCCGGCACCTCCAGGGTTACCTGGAAGGTCGCCTTCATCTCGGGCTCGTCGAAGCAGGGAAAGGCCTTCCTCGCCCCGGTCGACTCGAACTGGGTGGTGGCGAGGTTGCGCCGCTCGCCGGACTTGGTGGTGTAGACCGAGCGGTAAAGACCGGAGAGGTCGGAGCGCAGCCTGCCGGTGAAGGAGAGCTCGAGGGTCGACCCCTGCCCGGTGGGGAGGCCGGTGGGGTGCTCGAGGAGCACGATCTCGTTCTCTGGCCGGTAGCTCACCGCGAGCGGCGTGCTCTCGCCCCGGGTCTTTGCCGCCGCCCGCTGGATGGTGAGATCGACCAGGTTCAGCTCGATCGAGCGGCAGGGTTCGTCGGCCTCGATCGAGATCGACACCTCCCCTTCGAACTCCTCGCCATCCGGATCGATCCTGAGCCGGAGGCGATACGCGATGGGGCGGATGCCAGGAGCAAGCCTGAAAGGGTTGTCATCTCTCACTCCCCCTACGCTAGCCGGGGAGCGTGGGAGTTTCCCGGCAAAACCGGGAGCCCTGCGTTCCCCGCCGCCTGCTGTCGCTTAGGCTGATCAGACGTGTTTAAAGCAGACGTGGTCGGATTTGGTTCGGCGATAGTGGACATGCTGGTTCCGACCAGCGAGGACGAGTTCTCGCGGGTTCCCTACCGGCGCGGGACGATGACCCTGGTCAACCGGGAGGCCATCGAGGAGCTGGAGGCGGGGGTGACCGCCACCCCGATCAGGGTCGGCGGCGGGTCGTGCGCCAATACCCTTGCCGGCCTGGCCAGCCTCGGAGTGGATTCGGCGCTGGTGACAGCGCTCGGCGATGACGAGGCCGGCACCTTCTTCGGCGAGTCGCTGACCGAGGCGGGGGTGGCCGTGGTCGTCCCGGAGCGCGGCTTCAGCGAGGGGACCGGGCGGTGCATGGTGCTGGTGACGCCGGACGCGGAGCGGACCATGATGACCTACCTGGGCGTGTCCACCGAGCTCGATCCCTCCGACCTTCCCATCAGCATTTTCACCTCAGCGCGCCTCCTCTACCT
>JAJYHR010000020.1 GCA_021784675.1 Actinomycetes bacterium | reverse complement strand
CATGCCGGTCGATGGGCCGGCCCGCTGGACGTCGATGATCACCGCGGGAATCTCGGTGTAGTAAGCCAGGCCGATCTGCTCGTTCATCAGGGAGATACCCGGACCCGAGGTGGAGGTGAAGGAGCGAGCTCCAGCCCAGGACGCCCCGATGACCATGCCGACGGCGGCAAGCTCGTCCTCGGCCTGGAGAATGAGGTAGTTGTTGCGGATCTCCCTCTCCCCACCGGCCGTGGCGACCTCCTCCCGGCGGTACCGCTCGCAGAGGGAGCGGAACCTCTCCGCCACCGACGTAGCCGGTGTGATCGGATACCAGGCGGCAACGGTGGCGCCGGCGTACAGGCATCCCAACGCGGTTGCGCTGTTCCCGTCGATGAGGATCTTGCCGTCGTTCGCGCCCATCCTTTCGAGGTGGAAGGGGAGCGGGCAGGAGAAGTGCGACTCCGCGTAGTCGAACCCGAGCAGGAAGGCGTCGCGGTTGGCGGTCATAATCGCCTTGCGGGCGCCAAAGCGCTCGGAAAGCAGGCCCAATACCACATCCCGGTCGATACCGATCAGGGCGGCCACCGCACCCGCATAGGCGATATTCTTCATCAGGATGCGCTGGCGGGGCTCGGGAAAGATCTCGCCGATCAGCTTGGCGAGCGGGATGCCCAGGAAGTTGATCTCCGGGCGCAAGAGCAGCTTGGGAAGGGGCCAGGAGGAGTCGTAGAGGAGGTAGCCGCCCGGGGAGACCTCGGCGACGTCGGCAGCATAGGTCTGGCCGTTCATGGCGACCGTCAGGTCAAAGGCCGCCGATCTCGAGGTGTTGCCGGCACCGCTCACCCGGATCTCGTACCAGGTCGGCAACCCCTGGATGTTGGAGGGAAAGAGGTTCTTTCCCGACACCGGGACCCCCATACGGAAGATGGAGCGAAGGATGAGGTTGTTGGCGCTGGCCGAACCGGTGCCGTTTACGGTGGCGAACTTGAGCGCGAACTCGTTCACCCCCCGCCGAACCGGAACCGCCGGCTCGTCCTGCTCCCCCTGTGACGGCTTCTCCTCGGTCTTCATGACACCCTCCGCGACCTTGCTATAGCCAGATAGGCCAGATTGAGCTCGAACTTCTCCATGTTCCAGGCGCCCGTCGGGCACCTCTCGGCGCACAGCCCGCAGTGCACGCAGAGATCCTCGTCCTGCACCATCACCTGGCCGGTCTGCGGAAGGGGGGTCGAGACGAACAGCGGCTCGTCGGGGTTCCGGGTCGGAGCGTTCAGCTTCGACCGGAGAACGGACTCGTCCTCCTCGTTCTGGACGATGCTCAGGCACTGGACCGGGCAGATATCGATGCAGGCGTCGCACTCGATGCACAGGCTGGGCCGGAAGATCGGCTGCACGTCGCAGTTGAGGCAGCGCTGGACCTCCCGCGCCGCCTGCTCGGCGTTGAACCCGACCTCGACCTCGAGACCAAGATCCGAAAGCCTCCGGGCCAGCGCCACGTGCTCCATCGCCTGCCGGGGGGAGGAGTTGTAGTCGTTGTGGTAGCTCCACTGGGTGAGGCCCATCTTCTGGCTGCTCAGCGTCATCCCGTCCATCGGCCGCTCGCCCACCGGAAGGCCGCGGCAGAGGCTGTCGATGGAGATGGCGGCGGCATGGGCGTGAGCGACGGCGGTCACGATGTTCTTCGGGCCCCAGGCTGCGTCCCCGCCGACGAAGACGCCTGGGAGCGTGGTCTGGTGGGTAACCGGGTCGGTTACCAGCATGCCCCACTCGTCGAGCTCAAGGCCGAGGTCGCGCTCGACCCAGGTGAAGGCGTTCTCCTGGCCGACCGCAAGAATCACGTCATCGCAGGGAAAGAAGGCGCTTCCGGTCGTGGTGGACGACCGCGCCCCTTCGTCCCACTCGACGATGTCGAACTCCATCCCGACCAGCTTGCCGCCCTCGGTTACGAAGCGCCTGGGAGCGTGGTTCACCACGACCTCCACGCCCTCCTCCTCGGCATCGTCGAGCTCCCACTCGGACGCCTTGAAGAACTCCCGCGGGCGGCGGGCCATCACCTTCACGTCCTCCCCGCCGGTCCTCAACGCGGTCCGGCAGCAGTCCATGGCGGTATTCCCCACCCCGATGACGAGGACGCGGCTACCGATGCTGGTGACGTGCCCGAAGGCCACCGACTGGAGCCACTCGATACCGATATGGATGTTGCCGCTGGCGTCGCCGTTGCGCCCCTCCAGCTTCATGTCCTTGCCTTTGGGGGCGCCGCTCCCGATGAAGATCGCGTCGTAACCCTCCCCCAGCAGGCTCCGCAGGCTCTCGACCGGGGAGGAGTAGCGAACGTCAACCCCCATGTCGACTATGGAGGCGATCTCCTCGTCCAGGACCTCGACTGGCAGCCTGAAGGCCGGGATGTTGGAGCGCATCAGGCCCCCCAGCTTTGCGGCGGCCTCGAAGACCGTCACCTCGTAACCCAGCGGCATCAGGTCGTTGGCGAGGGCAAGCGAGGCCGGTCCGGCCCCGATGCAGGCGATCCGCTTCCCGTTCTTCTCCGCCGGGATCGCCGGCATCAGCGACTCGATCGACCCCTTGGCGTCGGCCGCCACCCGCTTCAACCGGCAGATCGCCACCGGCTTCCCGTCCACCCGTCCCCGGCGGCAGGCCGGCTCGCACGGGCGATCGCAGGTCCGGCCGAGGATTCCGGGGAAGACGTTGGTTCTCCGGTTGAGGATGTAGGCCTTCGCGTACTCCCCCTGGGCGATCAGCCTGATGTACTCGGGCACGTCGGTGTGAGCGGGACAGGCCCACTGGCATTCCACTACGCGGTGGTAGAACTGCGGATCGCTCGCATCGGTAGGTTCCACTCTTCACCAGCTCCTTCGCCGGAAAACACCCAGGCCGCCCGCAACCCCAGCCGTCCGTACCTGTCCATAGCCACTACTGGCTTCCTCTCTCAAACAATAGGCACGCGTTACCCGCCGGTCAAGTGGAAGTTTGGGAGGCAGAGGGTACCGGCATGAGCCGCCCCCACCCAAGGGGTGCAAATGCTCGCAGATCCGCGCTCCGTGGAGAGGAAGGGCCTGCTGCAATGGAAGGATAGACCCCACCTGGCCTGGGAAAATGCAGAGCGTTATGACCACGGTGGTAACGCAGCGTCAGTTTGTGCCAGGCTGCGAGCCGGGAAATGTCCCACCGTGGCACTTTGGGGGGGCTAACGCTGCCGACAAAATGACGGCGGTTCACCATAAGCGAACACCTGTCCAGTACGATGGGAATGAGGGGCACATCACCCGGCACCAGCAAGAACAGGACATCCGGCACAAGCATGCGCACCGCGATTCTCTCCGGCGCCGCCTGCCGTCATGCTCACGACGCCTGTCACGTAGCCGACCTCCTGCGGAACATGGCCGTCGAGCGAGTCCATGCGGAGTGGAGGGAGGGGTGCAGCCCTTCTCGGCTCGAAATCCAGTTCTTCCCAAAGCAGCTGCCGAGAGACGAGCGCCCCTGCACGCGCACACCACCGAGATAACCGCTCACGATCTCCATGAGGCGATCCGTACCTCCCGAGCGAACAGGGCAAGCGGGACGAGAGTTGAAGACCCGCCCGTAAGAGCGGGGAGGTTCACGCGATGTTGGCGTGCCTAGCTCGCGGATCCAGTTCTGGCCGGAGAGAAACGCAGCGCCCGGCCGGGCGCTGCGGGCCGGGCGCTGCGGAGAGCTTCTGGCGGCTAACTCGCCTTGATGCCGGTCACCACCGGAGAAGCCTCCTCTTTGGCTCGGATCTCCACCCGGCGGGGCCTCGCCCTCTCGGCAACCGGGATCGTGACCGAAAGCACGCCGCGATCGTAGCTGGCCTGGATCCTCTCGGTGTCGGCAAACTCCCCCAACGCCAGCTGCCGGATGAACCGGCCCTGGGTGCGCTCCTGGGTAATTACCTCGACGCCCTCGCCGGGCTGGAGCTTGCGGGTGGCCTTTACCGTCAGCACGCCCTGCTCGACCGTAGCCTCGATGCTGGCGGGTTCGACCCCGGGAAGATCGAAGGCGACGACGAACTCGTCACCCTTGCGGTAGATGTCCATCGGCATTGCCGATCGTCCGGCTCCAAAGACCTGCTGGGCGATCTGATCCAAGTTGCGGAACGGGTCGAGCGCAAGTGCCATCGCTTCCTCCTTAGTCGTGAACCTATGCTTCCAATTGACAAAACCTATTGTATCGCCACTCAACTTCTCTACTGTCATCGTAGACATATTTCATGGTGGTGATCTGATAGCAGTCGTTAAGTTCCGGCACGCGACGGGAAGGGCTTAGCGCTCCAACCCGGCCTCGCGGCCGTACCGCTGCGCTCATCACCGACTGGACGCCCGGTCCGCGGCTCCTCGTGGAGATCGGAGCGACCGGCGATCTGTGGCGGCTCCGCTGGGGAACCGAACTGAAGACCTTCGCCAGCCTCGATCCGGTCTACCGTGCGCTCCGGGCGGCGGGGGAGCAGACAGAAGCGCTGTTTCGCCTGGAAACCATCAGCGCCGCCGTCGGCGACCTCCTGAGCGCGCGCACCCACGACACCGCCGAGTTTCTCGCGGATCGCGCCACCATCCCGTGCATCCTTGCCAACGCGTCGCGCCACCAGAGCGGTTCCGACCTCGCCCGCTACGGGGATCTGCTGCTCCAGGCGCTCAAGGCGTACTGCGACCGGCGCAGCATCGACCTCACCGTGGATCTCGGAACGCCGCTGCCGGATTTCGCGCTGGAGCGGAACTCGGTGGAGGCCGCCTCCGAGATCGTGGTGGTCCTCGGTGGCGAGACCGCCGGAGTCGGCTGGCTTGATCTGTTGATCGACGTCCCCGCAGACCTGCGCGTGCTCGTCGTCGAGGGGTCCCCGCGCCTCCGCGAGTACCTGGCCCAAATCGTGCGCGAGCAGCTGGCGCTGCGCTCGGGAGCCTTCGCGATCACCCAGTTGACTCCGCAGCCGGCAAAGAACCTTCCGGCTCTCGTGCGCATCGGGACCGGACGCAAGCCCGATCCCACCTGGCTGGCCTTTGCCAACACGTTCAGCGCCCCGGAGGAGGCGT
>JAJYHR010000192.1 GCA_021784675.1 Actinomycetes bacterium | reverse complement strand
ACGTTGAGGATGAGGCTCCTTTCTCGTCATTTCACTCGGCGTCCATCTCGGTGATGGCCTGGCGGGCCGCCTTCTCGTCCACGATCGCACTGCGGTTGGCATAGGCGGCGACCAAGGCTTGACGGGCAAGGTTGTTCACCGCTCGGGGAAGACCTCTGCCGACCTGATGAATGCTCGATAGAGCGTCGTCGGAAAAGAGCGTGTCCGAGCGTCCACATAGCGCAAGGTGATGGCTCACGTAGCTCGCGGTCTCATCGCCGCTCATCGGGGGAAGCGCGTAGCACAGCGTCACCCGCTGGTCGAGTGCGGCAAAGGTGCCGAGCTGATCGCCAGCCATGCCCTGGTCTTCAAGCAACGCAAGACAGTCTTTCTCCCCGGGCAGTACCAGGGACTCGACCCCAAGACTGCGCGCAGGATCCCCCCGGGAAGAGCCAGGGAGAAGGAGGTGGCGGTCGAGGCGCGCTCCCTTGCGGTCTATGAGGAGCGCGCCCATGATTGAGCTGACCGCCGCCCTGCTCGCAGAACTCGGCCTCAGCCAGGCCTCGGTCCGGCTGGAGGCCGGCATAGAGGCGGCCATGGCCACGGAGGAAAGCTATCTCGAGTTCCTCTCCGGACTGCTCTCCCATGAGACCGACGCCCGCCGCCAGCGCTCCTACGACACCCGCCTAAAGATGGCCGCCCTGCCTCATCACAAGGGGCTTGGCGATTTCGACTTCGCCTTCGCCAAGGGGGTGGACAAAAACAAAAAGACTGTGACCGAGCTCTCCCATCTGGGCTTCGTCTCTGCGGCCACCAATATTTGCTCCCTCGGGCCTCCCGGGGTGGGAAAGACGCACCTGGCGGTGGCGCTGTGCCTGGAGGCGATCGCCGGGGGACACAGCGTCTATTTCACCACCATGGCCGAGATGGCCGCCGATCTGGCCGGAGTCCCCACCCCCGCCAAGGTGCGCAAGTACCTCGGGCCCAAGGTCCTTGTCATCGACGAGATCGGCTATCGCCCATTGGACGGCCGCGCCGGGAGCACCTTTTTCGAGGTCGTATCGGAGCGCTACCAGACCGCCTCCATAATTTGCTCCTCCAACAAGAGCTTCACAGAATGGGGAAGCCTCTTCGGAGATGCAGTACTGGCAACCACCATACTTGATCGCCTGCTGCACTGGACGGCCCCCGAAGGGAAGATCCACGCAGGTGACCGAGGGGCGCTCCTTCACCTTGGCGGGAGAGGCGCACCTGGAGCAGAGCACCTCACCTGGGACCTGCTCGATGCCGATCTCGGCCATGGGTCCCTGGCGCTGGTAGTGAAGGACTCTCGTGCCCTTCAGCCCGACGACGGCGTTGCAGATGTCGGTAGGATCGACAAGGACGGGGGACGTAAAGGCTTGCTTTTTCTTCACAGCTTGAGAAGCTACAGGTTCCCCCGTCGTCTTCCCAAGCAAACTCTGCTTGGCCGGTGATCCGAGACCCTCAGACCCCGCTAATAGCTGGAGAGCCGGATAACGGAAGCCAGAAGGAGAGAGCACAGGGAAGGGCATACCTGCGGCGATGCAACTCAACAAATGGTCAAGTCGGAGGGGAGTTGCCGACGATTAGCGTCTCAGCCATGCGGTTGGCTATTACCCTCGCTACCAACCCCCATATCTCAACGCTCACCTCCCAGCAGGACACCACCCCCGAATGCTGGAATTCGCTACCACGAACCAGCCGTCTCGCTGCTCTTCTTCACACAGCGAGACGGCGCATGTTGAAGTGTCCTCCCTGGTGCTGCTATCGGCGGATCGGCGGTTTGCCTCCGCTGAGACGTAGCAACTCCACCGGAGCGACTCCAAGTCTCCTCCATTTACCCCCCCCCCGAAATACTCCGTAGGCGTCGCCGGGGCCAGGGGTGTGCTACCATCGGGGGATCTGGCAACGAGTTGCCAGATCGGGGTGGAAAAGAGTTCTAGAATACCCAAGTTAACGCTTTCTGGAGACCGAGCCAAGATGTTCTCGAAGAGTGAGTCGAACTTCGACGGAGGTTACTGTGGTTCACCTGGTTTATGAACCGGTAACGATCATCGTGAGTATTTTCCTGAGCGTGCTCGGAGCCGCGACAATTATCTGGATGATGGAAGCCTGGCGAGAGGATGATGAGCTCGCTTCCGGGATTATAGAGTTACCCGAGGCTACCAGCCACCGGACTACCATCTCCCTGCTGGTGCCGGCCAGACATGAAACCGCAGTGCTCGAGCAAACGATCGAAGGGGTTCTGGCATCAAGTTACACCAATTTTGAAATTGTGTTGATCGTTGGGGACGACGATCCCGACACCGCGGCGATTGCATGGAAGCTCGCCAACGACGTCCCCGGCATCATTACGGTCGCAGTAGACAGCAACCCCAACAAGAGCAAGCCCAGCGCGCTGAATGTCGGGCTTCAGGTGTGCAGCGGTGATATCGTCGGGGTCTTCGATGCCGAGGACGACATCTCCCCTCACCTTCTGGGTGCGGTGGTTGAGCGGTTCGACACTACTGGTGCCGCCATCGTCCAGGGGGGCGTGCAGCTCATGAATACTCGATCTCGCTGGTTCAGCGTTCGCAACTGCCTCGAGTACTACCTCTGGTACCGCAGCCGTCTGCACTGGCACGTCCGCAGTGGGGGCTTCATTCCCCTCGGTGGAAACACCGTGTTCATTCGCCGCCCGGTGCTTGAACGGGCAGGCGGCTGGGACGAGTCCTGCCTCACCGAAGATTGCGAGCTTGGTATCCGGCTGGGGATCGACAGCGCCCCGGTAGAGATCGTCTACAGCCCGGAAACCGCAACACGCGAAGAGACGCCTCTCGACTTCGGATCCTTTATCCGCCAACGAACTCGATGGGGGCAGGGCTTTCTTCAGGTGTTCAAGAAAGGAACCTGGCTCCGGCTGCCATCCAGGACCCAACGCTTCGTAGCCATCTACACGCTGCTCACGCCGGTGTGGCAAGCGCTTACCGTCCTGGCAATTCCGGTTGCAATTCTCGGCATCACCAGCCTCAAGGTCGGCGTCAACGTCGCCATCCTCACCCTCCTCCCTGCACTGATGCTGATCTGGACTACCTTCCTCGATGCGATCGCGCTCCGCCAGTTCGGCAGAGATTTCGGCGTGAAGGTGGGAGTGCGAGATATTGGAATGCTTGCAGTATCCACACTGCCCTACCAGCTGATTCTGAGCTATTCAGGGATGCGTGCCGTTTGGAGAGAGATCAGGAAACGTACCGATTGGGAGAAGACGGACCACGCTGGCGCTCACCGGAGCCACCGCCTTCTCCAAGCTGGCTCGCCCCGACCCGTCCAAGCATCGACCCCGTTGCCAGAATGACCCCCGCAGAGCATGCGATCCGATATTGAAAGCCGGGAGATTGACTAGATGGAACAGCCTACTGATCTGATCGACCTCCGAATTGCAGCCGCGGACCGCGAGCAGCCAACCTGGGAGCCGCAGCTGCAGCCTGAAGCCCGGAGGGCTTTCCGCGCACGGCGGCTGGCCGAGGCAAGCGCCTTGCTGACCATCGTAGGCCTGGGGGTGTATGCGCATGCCCACGGGATGACGGTCCATCCCGCACCGGTCAACGACGACGAGGGGACCTATGTCGCCCAAGCCTGGGCCGTGATGACGGGCCTCGGTCCCCACCACGGCCCGGCGCAGTACACCTACTGGTACGACCACCCTCCGCTGGGATGGATCCAGCTCGCAATCGTGAGCTGGCTGGTACACCTATCAGGCCCCGGCCGCCTGATGACCACCCTGGCGGCGCGGAAGATCATGCTCATCTACTTTACGATCGACGCGTTTGCGCTTTACTACATCCTTCGACGGCTCGGGGCCGGGATAATTCTCAGCCTGGGAGCGCTCGCTCTCTTCAGCCTCTCCCCGCTCTCAATCTACTACCTCAGGCAGGTTTTCCTCGACAACATCGGGTTGACATGGCTGCTACTGAGCATCGCCGTGCTGGTATCGCGGCGCACCTGGCTCTTTCGAGCCACGATCGGTGGCATCCTGCTGGGAATAGCGGTGCTCTCGAAGGAGACGCTGGCCCTTTTCCTGCCGTCGGCGATCCTGTACATCGCGGTCAACACGAAGGGTGCTGTACGGAGGTTCTCGATGGCGCTGTTTCTCGGGTCGTCGGGTATAGTAGTCTCGTTCTATCTGCTCTTCGCTGCCCTGCGGGGAGAGTTCCTGCCGGGACTGCATCACACCAGCCTCATCGGCGCAATCGAATGGCAGCTGTTCCAGCGGGCTGCTGGCGGAAGCATCTTCACTCCCGGAACGATCGCGGCCAAGTTCATATCCGTCTGGTGGGGCCTCGATCCCTACTTCCTGCTCGCGATACTGGTGCTCAGCGTTCCTTGCCTCTTTCGCCGGTCGACATCGTTTATCGGCGTCATGAACCTCTTCGGGGCAGCGATGCTCTTCAGGCCGGGTGGGTATGTTCCGGCCATGTTCATCATCGCCTACATCGGGACCGGCGCCATCGCGGTCGGTCTCGGAAGCAGGATCATCGTCGATCTCATGATCCCACCGCTCGCATCGCTGGCGTCACGGGCGCAAGCCTGGCATCGAGGCAACCTGGTGATCGATCTGACCGGTCCGGAGCCGGAGATCTCCACTCCCGGAAAGCGGGCGAAGACGCTAACCGCGGACGACCTACCGAGGCGTGCGCGCCGCACGAGAGCAATCATAAGCGCGTTGCTAGCGGCAATATTCGTGGCCACAGCCTCCATCCTGGCCTATCCCCGGTATACGGCGGCAGACGCCCACCTGATGGACGTCTCACCGAGCGGAGACAGGTGGCTGCCGATGCTGCAGGCTGAGAGGTGGATCAGCACGCACATCCCGCGAACATCGGTGCTCATCACCGATGACTACATGTGGCTGGATATGGTTGACGAGGGATTTGCGCCGACGCACGTGGTCTGGGTGTGGAAGTACGGGCCAGATCCCGAGGTGGTGCACCGCTACCCCGATCCGGCAAAGGATATCGGCTACATCATCTCAACATCCATGGTTCGCATCACTCTCCAGCTGCCGTCGGAGATCTACAACCAGGCCGATCAAAGATCAATCCAGCACTCCATATCAAAGCCCGCTTACGTGGCGTTCGAGCACTCCAAACCGGTCATGCGGTTCGGATCCGGCTACTTTCGCGTGACCATTCGAAAGGTGGTTCCGGGCCCTCCGGTTTGCACGACCCAATGCCTCTCCTACGCTCTGAGATGACCGTCCCCAAAACGCCCTATGGCGGTGCGGAACCCGCCAGTAACCGCCCAGAGTTCTCTTGGCACCCGGTTACACGTGAATAGCGGGGCCACCGCCGCACCAGCTTCCCAGGCGGGAGATCTCCGTAATCGAGGGAAGAGAAAATCCGGGCTCCCCGACAAGGCACCGCACCGCCGCATGGGAAGCGGCTACGGCATCGTGCCTTGCCGCCTGTTCAATCGCGCATCACGTCCCGAAGGATCGAGCCGGCGTCGTTTTTTCGCAGCCGCGCGATCGCCCGCACCTCCACCTGGCGGATCCGCTCCCGGGAGACCCCAAACTCCTCGGCCGCCTCCTCGATGGTGTGTGGCTGCTGCCCCTCGAGGCCAAAGCGGAAGGCAAGGATCTGCCGCTCCCGGAGATCCAGGTGCTGGAGAGCCTTCCCGATCACCCGGCTCAGATCCCGGCGCACTATGGTCCCCTCGATCGGGAGCGACGCGGTGTCGGCGACCATGTCCCCCAGCGTGATGTCCGACTCCCCATCGGATAGCGGCGACGCCTCCAGCGACAGCACGTTAGGAACGTAGGTCTGCAGTTCGGCGGCGCGCAACGGCTCGATACCGCTGTCCTCGGAGAGCTCCTGAGGACTGGGCTCACGCCCCAACCGCTGCTGCAGCTCCTGCCTCGACTTCTGGAGCGCCGCCAGCTCTTGGCGGAGGTTGCGCGGTAGGCTGATCTCGCTCTTGTAGGAGGAGATCGCCTCCAAGATGGCCTGCTTGATCCACCAGCTGGCGTAGGTGGAGAAGCGAAAGCCCTTGCGCCCATCGAAAAGCTCGACAGCGCGCATCAGACCGATGTTCCCCTCCTGGACCAGGTCATCGAGGGGCATCCCTTGCACGTGATACCTCCGGGCAAGCGCCGCGACGAGACGGAGGTTGCTGCGGACGAAGACCTGCTTTGCCTCGGCAAGCACTCTCTCCTCCGCGACCGACAGGTTCTCCCGGTCGGCGAGATCGTGAATAATCCCGGAGAGCCTGACCTCGTCGACCCGGCTCAGGCCCGCATCCCTCTCAGCGAGCGAGTGCAGGTACGCCGCGATCTCCTCCAGCCCCTCCTCGCTGCCGCGCCTGGTCACTGGGTCGTCCCGCTATCCAGCGAAACTCCAGCCACAACCCGCCTTCGCTCCACCAACCAGGAGATCAGCTGGCCCAACACCTCCAGATTCGACCGGTCGGACGAGAGCTCCTGCAGCTGCAGCTTGATCCGCGAGATGCCGCCGGCAAGCTCCGCCAGATCGCCTGTCGCTCCCCTGAGCTTGATCTCCCGGACGGTCCGGTCGAGCTCGTACCCGGCCTCCCTGATCACCAGCGTCGTCACCACGTCGACCCCCTCCATCTCCGAGGGGGCATTGGCAAGGCGGTAGTAGAGCTCCCGCACCTCCTCGTCGCCGGAGGCATCGACCAGCTCCCTCGCCTTTTTCTTCCCGCCAGCGCCGGAGAGGATCGCCGCCAGCCGCTGGTTCACCGGGTCGCGGAAGAGCTCCCGCACGACCACCTCCCCCACCTCATCGGGGTCGTGGACCAGCAATCTCAACGCCTCCAGCGACGGCCGGTCTCCCTCGGACGCGCGCGCCACCGGCCCACCGCCGCGTGGCTGCTCCCGGTGGCGCACCTGCCTCCACAGCTCGCCAACCGCATACCCGGTCACGTCGGCGATCCAGGCCAGGTACTCCGACCTGACCAACGGGTTGGGGTGCCGGCCGATCAGCTCCACCGCGGCCTTGGCGGCGGCCGCCCGCCCCTCGGGCGAGTCGGTTCGATGGGAGGCGACCAGCCGGTTCAGCCGGAACCTGGTCATCGGGATCACCTCTGCCAGCGCCGCTGTCACCATCTCCGGATCCTTGCGTGCGGCGTCGGCAGGGTCCATCCCCTCCTCGAGAACGGCGACGCTGAGCTGCATCCCGTATCGCTCCTCGAACTCCCAAAGCCGCTCCGCCGCGTTCTGCCCCGCCTTGTCAGCGTCGAACATCAGGACAACGTTCCGGGTGAAGCGGCGCAGCACGTCGAGGTGCTCCTCGGAAAAGGCGGTTCCGCATGTCGCCACCGCGTTCCGCACCCCCATCTGCCAGAGCCCGATCACGTCGGTATACCCCTCACACACCACCGCCGAGTCGAGCTTGACGATCTCGCTTCGCGCCCGGTCCAGGTTGTAGAGCACCCGCCGCTTGTGATATATCGGCGAATCACCGGAGTTCTTGTACTTCGGCGCCTTCCCCGAAAGGCGTTCGAGCTCCTCGGGTAAGATGCGGCCGCCAAAGGCAACCACTCGGCCGGAGCTGTCCCTGATCGGAAAGATCACCCGGCCCCGCATATGGTCGCCGCACTCCCCCGACTCGGCGACGTAACCGAGGCCGCCCTCCTCCCACTCCTTTGACGACAGACCGAGCCGCTGGAGCTGCACGCTCTGCGACGGGTGGGCGTAGCCAATCTGGAAGGCCTTCATCGCCTCCAGCGAGATCCCCCGCTCGAGGAGGTACTCCCTGCCCCTTACCCCCCGCGCCGGATCGTCCAGGTTCTCCCGGTACCGCCGGCACATGAGGTCGTAGGCTGCGTACAGGCGCTGGCGCGAATCCCGCACCTCGCGCTGGACCTCGACCACCTCGAGCTGGATCCCCGCCCGCGCGGCGAGCGTCTCCACCGCCTCCGCGAATCCCACCCGGTGCAACTCGCGGATGAAGGTGATCGCGTCCCCCTTGGCGTGGCAGCCAAAGCAGTAGTAGACCCCGTCGTGCCCGTTGACCGAGAAGGACGGGGTGTTCTCCGAGTGGAAGGGGCACAGTCCCGAGTACCGCCGGCCCACGCGCTTCAGAGCGACCGACTCTCCCACGAGTGCCACCAGGTCAGTAGTCTCAACGACCCGCCGAATGTCAGCCTCTGAATACGCCACCGCAGCTCCTACTACAGCTACATAGTAGGCGGCTCCCGACGGGGAGAACTGCGGAGGAGCAGGGCATGCCGGCTAGCCTGCCATCCTGATCAAGGCCTGGGCCACCGCGAGGCGGGCGACCGGAACCCGGTAGGGAGAGCAGCTTACGTAGTCGACTCCCGCGCCGACCAGCCGGGCGATCGACTCCGGCTCGCCGCCGTGCTCCCCGCAGATGCCGACCTTGAGACCGGGCCTGGCCTCCCTTCCCCGCTGGATACCCAGCCGGACCAGCTCCATCAGCGCCCGGTTGTCCACCGTCTTGAACGGGTTCTCCTCCAGCAGACCGAGCCCGAGGTAGGTGGGCATGAGCTTCCCTTCGATATCGTCGCGGGAGAAGCCAAAGGTCATCTGCGTCAGGTCGTTGGTACCGAAGGAGAAGAACTCGGCCGACTCGGCGATCTCCCCCGCGACCAGGGCAGCTCGCGGCGTCTCGATCATCGTTCCGATGGTGATGTCGATCCCCTCCCCGCCGGTGGTGGCGATCGCCTCCTCAACCCAGCTGCGGGCCAGCCGGAGCTCGGCTCCCGAGATGGTCAGCGGGATCATGATCTCCACCTTCGGGCTCCGCCCCTTCTGCCGGAGGGCAATGGCCGCCTCCACCAGCGCCCGTACCTGCATGGCGTAGAGGCCGGGCTTCAGCACCGCTAGGCGAACGCCACGGACCCCGAGCATCGGGTTGGCCTCCTCCCACTGCTTGGCGGTGTAGAGCAACCGCGACTCCTCGACGCTCAGCCCCTCGACCGCCTTCTTCACCTCCAGCTCGCGCGTGTCCGGGAGGAACTCGTGCAGCGGCGGATCGAGGAGCCGCACCGTCACCGGCAGGCCGTCCATAACCTCCAGGATCTCCATGAAGTCGTCCCGCTGGGTGCGCCTCAGCTCCTCCAGCGCGGCCGCCTCCTCCTCTTCGGTCCTAGCCAGGATCATCGCCCGCACCACCGGCAGCCGGCCCTCGCCGAGGAACATGTGCTCGGTACGGCAGAGGCCGATACCCTTCGCTCCGAACTCCCTGGCAACTTTGGCGTCCGGCCCGGAGTCGGCGTTGGCCCGCACCTTCACGCGCGACGCCGCTACCGCGTCGGCCCACGCGAGAAGCTCTGAGAACTCCTGTGGCGGGTGCGCCGCCTGGAGCGGAACCGTCCCCTTGACCACCACGCCGCTGGTTCCATCGATGGAGATCTCCTCCCCCTCCTCGATCTTGACGTCGCCGACCCACATGCACCCGGAGCTGATCTTGATCTCGTCCGCTCCGACCACCGCCGGCTTCCCCCATCCGCGGGCTACGACAGCCGCGTGGCTGACCAGGCCTCCCCTGGTGGTGAGCACTCCTGCGGAGGCAAGCATGCCGTGAACGTCGTCCGGAGAGGTCTCCTTCCGGACCAGGATCACCGGTTCGCCCCGCCGGGCGGCGGCGACCGCGTCGCCGGAGTTGAAGTAGACCCGCCCAACCGCCGCTCCCGGCGAGGCGCCCAGGCCGCGGGTGAGCGGCTCCACCACCTGAGTGGCAAACTGGGGATGGAGCACCTGGTCGAGGTGGTCGGAGGAGATCCGCAAGAGCGCCTCCTCACGGGAGAGCCCGATCGCCGGATCGGAGACCATCTCCACCGCCATCCGGATGGCGGCGACACCGGTCCGCTTCCCTACGCGGGTCTGCAGCATCCACAGCTTCCCCCGCTCGATGGTGAACTCGATGTCGCACATGTCGCGGTAGTGGAGCTCGAGCCGCTGGAAGATCTCGCTCAGCTCCACAAAAACGGCCGGAAAGCTCGCCTCCAGCGTGGAGAGCGGCTCGGTGTTCCTCACCCCAGCGACCACATCCTCGCCCTGCGCGTTAACCAGGAAGTCCCCGTACATTCCCTTGCTCCCGGTCGCGGGATCGCGGGTAAAGCCGACCCCGGTTCCGGAGCTGTCGTCCCGGTTTCCAAAGACCATCACCTGGACGTTCACCGCCGTCCCCAGATCGTGCGGAATTCCCTCCCGCTCCCGGTAAGCGACGGCGCGAGCGCCGTTCCAGGAGCTGAAGACGGCGCGGATCGCGCCAAAGATCTGTTCCTTGGGATCCTGCGGGAAGGGGCTTCCCGTCCTCGCCTCCACGATGTCCTTGTAGGCACCGCACAGGTACCTGAGCAGCTCGGCGGGAACGCCGCTATCGCTCTTGGTGCAGGCAAGCTCCTTGGCGGCCGCGAAGAGCTCCTCGAACACCTCGCCCGGGAGGTCGAGCACGATCCGGCCGTACATGGCGATGAAGCGCCGGTAGGAGTCGTAGGCGAAGCGGATGTCGCCGGTCTGGAGCGCCAACCCCTCAACCGAACGATCGTTGAGGCCGAGGTTCAGGACCGTGTCCATCATCCCAGGCATTGAGAACTTGGCGCCAGAGCGGACCGAGACCAGAAGCGGATCTCGCGCGTCCCCCAGGCGCTTGCCGAGCGCCGTCTCGAGAAAGGCTATCGCCGCCTCCACCTCACCGGTCAACCCCTCCGGCCAGCCGGAGACGATGTAAGAGCGGCAAGCCTCGGTGGAGATGGTGAACCCCGGCGGCACCGGCAATCCCAGGACCGAGGTCATCTCCGCAAGGTTGGCACCCTTGCCCCCCAAGAGGTCCTTCAGCTCCCTGGGGGGAACGGGGTGCGGGAAATCGAAGGCAAATACAAAGCTCACGCCAATCTCCTGATGGTCCGGTCTCGGCACCGTGCCGTGACTGATTACAGCCAGGGCGCGGCCGCGCCCATCGCCGGCGCCATTGCCGTTGACCAAGAAAGTATACCGGCGGCGCGCCGGCTAATGGAGGCCCGATCGGTACCTCCGCGAGCGCCCAGGACCAGCTCTCGCGCTCCTCTGCCGATCACGGGGTGAGCCTGACGCCCGCGGAGCGGAGGCTCCTCCCCGCGTGCTCGGCCACCAGGCGGGCCACCAGTCCCTCGAATCCGCCGGCCTCCGGCCCCGGCCGCTGCGCCAGTACCTCCCGCACCCGGGCGTCGAGCACCCTCTGGACTACCGCGATCACCTCCGGCGCCACCGGCTCGCCGCCGCAGTCGGAGCAGCGTGCCGAACTCGATCCGAAGTCAAAGCGCTCCAGACGATCACGCCGGCCGCAGAGCGAGCACGCCCCGACCAGCGGGGCGTACCCCTCCAGCTGCAGCAGGCGAAGCAGGAGCGACCCGAGCAGGAAGGGACTCCACTCCTCGGCTATCATGCGCAGCCCGGTGGAGAGGAGCCGGTAGATCTGCGGGTTCGGCTGCCGATCCGGGGTCAGCCGATCGACGGTCTCGATCAGCTCGCACGCGGCTTGGTAGGCATCGAGCTCGATCTCCGGCCCGACCAGGTTCGGCCGGACCAGCGCGGCCTGCACCAGGGTATCGAGGTCCCGCCCCCGCCAGAGCATCACGTCTACCTCGGCGGTAACCTGCATCAACCCCGAGTTCCGGCTCCTCCGCCCCCGTACCCCCTTGGAGACCGCCCGCAGCTTCCCTGCCTCCATCCCGTACATCTCCACGATGCGGTCGGCCTCCCCCAGCGGCCAGGACCTCATTACTACGGCGCGATCGCGGTAGTTCTTCACCGGCGGCGGAACCTGCTCCGGCGCCCGCCAACGGCGATCAGCGCCGCCACCACCACTGCAAGCACCGCTGCCGAACCGACCTGGGAAGCCCCGCCGGCGCCGGCGGCCGCTGCCGCCACCAGCACGCCCACGACGATCGCCCCTGCCGCCACGACGGCTACCGCACGCACAGCCACTAGCTGCCCTCGGCTATCCCGCCGTAGCGCCGCCTCCGCCCCTGGTAGATGCGAACCGCCTCGAAGAGGTGCTCCCGGCGAAAGTCGGGCCAGAGAGTGTCCATGAACACGAGCTCGGAGTAGGCGATCTGCCAGAGCAGGAAGTTGGAGATCCGGTACTCGCCGGATGTCCTGATCACCAGATCCGGATCAGGAAGGTCGGCATGGTAGAGATGCTGGGAGATCGCCCGCTCGGTGATCTGGTTCGGCTTCAACCCGGCTCTCGCGATCCCCCTCACCGCATCGACGATCTCCGCCCGACCCCCGTAGTTGAAGGCCATGGTGAGCGTGAGCGTCCGGTTGCCGGCGGTCATCTCCTCGGCAGCGTCCATCTCTCGGAGCACCGACCGGGGCACGCGCCAGTCGCGCCTCCCCGAGAAGCGGATCCGCACCCCCATCTCGTTGAGCTCGTCGCGGCGCCGTTTCAGCAGCGACCGGTTGAAGTTCATCAGGAAGCGGACCTCGTCAGGCGGCCGGCGCCAGTTCTCGGTGGAGAAGGCGAAGACGGTGAGCCACCTCACCTCCAGATCGAGACAGCCGTAAACGGTGTCGAGGAGCGCCTCCTCGCCGGCCGCGTGCCCCTGGGTTCTGGGAAGGCTCCGCCGCTGCGCCCAGCGCCCGTTCCCGTCCATGACACAGCCGATGTGCTCCGGTATCCGCGCGTCCTGGAGCTCAGGAGGGATCATCGCCCCGCCTGAGCCGCGACTCGAGGTGGAGCACGTCCTCGTGTCCGGCCGCGCTCATCCACAGCTGCGTGTAGAGAAGGTCCCCGGAGAGCTCCAGGCGCCTCCGGGTGGCGCCTACCGCCCGGGCTGTCGAGGTGAGCCCCACCATCGTCGAGGTGACGTCGATAATCGCACTACCGCCGGCCTCGCTAAACTCGCCTTCGAGAACCTCCACCACGCCGGTGGGCTGGACAACCACCATCTCTACCCTGCCGGCAGCGGGAGAGCGCAGGTACGCCTGCTCGACGTGGAGGCTGCTGCCGCCGGAGTCCCGCGTGACCTGCGCCATGTGCAGGAAGGGCCTGCCATCGGAGGAGAACACCAGGCTCTCGGTGTAGCCGAACTCCGCTACCGTCGGGTAGCCCCCAACCCCGGTTCCGTGCCAGTGTCCCAAGAGACGCTCCAGCGGTTCCGCCACTTCCCCTCCTCGCTGTTCTGACGAGCTTAACCGGAAGGCGACTCCCCGCCAAGCGCGAAGGCTCGGGGCGATCAGTAGCCGAACTCGGCCAGGCGCTTCGGGTCGTGCTGCCAGTTGCTGGCGACCTTAACCCGAAGCTGCACAGAAAGCCCGGACGGCATCCTCCGGTTGACCGCGCGCCTCACCGCCGCCAGCACCGAGCCGCCGCTTCCGATCACGATCCCCTTCTGGGACTCGCGCTCGACGTAGATCACCACATCGACGGTTCCCTCCTCCACCTCCTCCGCCCTGCACTCGACGGCGTGGGGAAGCTCGTCACGGAGGTGACGCAGGAGCTGCTCGCGGACCAGATCCCCAATCCAGAGGAGCAGCGGCTGGTCGACCCGGGTGTTTGGATCGTACATCCTGGGGCCGAAGGGCAGCCGCGACACTAGCGCCCCCCTCACCTCCCCGACGCCCTCGCCGGTCTTTGACGAGGCGAGCAGGTACTCCCCGAGGCTCCAGCGCGAGAGCTCGGCAAGCAGCTCTAGGAGCCTTGGCCTTGGCACCAGGTCGATCTTGGTAAGCACCACCAGATCCCTCTCGCCCAGGCGGTCGAGGAGCAAGGCATCCTTGCCAGCTACCCCACGCGACGCGTCTACCACCGCCAGCGAGAAGTCGGCGTTTCCCATCTCCTCTTCGGCGACACCAGCCAGCATCTTGCCCAGCCCGGCCTGTCCCTGGGTCGTTCCCGGGGTGTCGACGAGGATCAGCTCGAAGCCTTCGCCCGTGGTCACCGTCCTAAGCGCCCTCCGGGTAGTGTTCGGGTGCCACGAGACTATCGAGAGCTTCGCTCCCGCAACCGCGTTGATCAGCGATGACTTCCCGGCGTTGGGGCGCCCGACGACCGCGACAAAGCCCGAACGGAAACCATCCTCCGCCATCAGCTGTCCAGCTCCTCTGGGCCCAAGGCCGCATCCGGCGAGAGGTGAAGGGAGGCGACGCGGTGCCTGATCACATTGCGGACCTCGAAGGTAAAGCCGGCTACCGACACGCGCTCGCCTGCCGCCGGAAGGTGACCGAGAAGGCCGATCACCATGCCCCCAACCGTGTCCCAACCCCCCTCCGGGAGGGCGACGTTGAGCAGCTTGGACAGGTCGTCCATCGAGAAGGTCCCCGCCACCTCGTAGCAGCCGTCGGCAAGCGGGGTCACCGGGGGCATGGCAACGTCGTATTCGTCCTGAATATCCCCGACCAGCTCCTCGATCAGATCCTCCAGCGTTACCAAGCCAGCCGTCGAGCCGTACTCGTCCACGACCACCACGATGTGGAACTTTCCAACCTTCATCTCCCGCAAGAGGCCGGAGACCGGCTTGGTCTCCGGAACGAAGTGGGCCGGCCGCATGTGCCTTCCTACCGCGTCATCGCCAGCGTCCTTGCGCTCCAGCGCCAGGAGGTCCTTAGCAAGGACGATGCCGATGATGTTGTCAAGCGACTCGTCAAAGACCGGGAGCCTCGACCTGCCCACCCCGATCACGACGTCGATGGCGGCGTTGACGCTGGTCTGCGCCGCGATCGCCACGATGTCGGGGCGGGGAACCATTACCTCGCGCACGATGGTGTCCCCGAAGCTGATCACCGAGTGGATGAGCGCCCGCTCCTCGGTCTCGATCACGTCGCCCTCCTCGGCGGCATCCGCCATCGCCAGCAGCTCCTCCTCGCTCACCTGCCCGCCGAGGTGCCCGCGCCCGGGAGTGAGGAGGTTCGAGAGGCGGGAGACCGCGACCGCTACAATCTTCACCGGATAGAACTTGACGATGGCGGCAACCAGTGGCGCCGAGAAGAGCGCCGCCGAGTCCGGCTTCATGACGGCGATGTTCTTCGGGATCGCCTCGCCAAAGACGAAGATCACCAGCACCTCGACGACGATGGCCACCAGGACCCCGAGGGTCCCAAAAAGCCGGTCCGAAAGGACCCCGACGACGGTGGCCGCCACCAGCTGCGCGAGCAGCGTTACCAGCAGGACGGTGCTCAGGTAGGTCGAAGGGTGCTCGACCAGCTGGAGAAGCCGACGCGATCCCCGGCGCCCCTGCTCGTTGAGAGCGAGGGCTCTCACCCTCGAGGTGCGCGTTAGCGACGTCTCCGCCGCCGACAGCAGCGCCGACAGCCCGACCAGAACCACAACCGCGAGAAGAGCCAGCCACAGTTGCGTTGAAGAAGACATGGCGAGCGCCCTACCCGGCCAGACCCCGGGTGCCGGCAACCTTCAAGGGCGCGTACACCCGCTCGAGCAGCGCTCCCTCCAACCCCTCCATCTTCTCCGCCTCGGCCTCGATCTCGTGGTCGTAGCCGAGGATGTGAAGAATCCCATGCACTATCAGCAAAGCGACCTCGTCGGCCACCGACCCGTCGTGGCCGCGATCCCCGGCCCTGGTGGCCGCGTTCTGGCGGGCGATCGCCGGAGCGATCACCACGTCCCCAAGGAGGATCGCCGGATGGTCCTTCCCGCCGCCGTCCGGCCACTGCCCCGCTCGGGCCTCCCCGTCCTCGATCGCGAACGAGAGCACGTCGGTAGGGCCGTCCACCCCCCGATACCGCTCGTTCAGCTCCCAGATCGTGTCCGGATCGACAAAGACCAGTGAAAGCTCGGAAGCGGTCACCACCCCCCGGAGCTCAAGCACCTCCCGGGCCAGCGCGGCGGCGAGGTCGGTATCGATCTCGACCTCCTCCTGCTCGTTGCTGCAGAGCACCTCGATCCGCGCCCCGCTCACTTGCCCTGCCCCACGGTGACGACCCGGTCGTACGCCTCGACGATGGCGGTGACGATCGGGTTGCGGACGACATCGCGAGAGGAGAGCCTGATGAAAGAGACCCCATCGATCCCTCTCAGCGTCTCCTCCACGTCCACCAGCCCGGAGCGGCCGTTGGTCAGATCGATCTGGGTCACGTCGCCGGTCACTACCGCCTTCGAGCCGAAGCCGATCCGGGTGAGGAACATCTTCATCTGCCCGGAGGTGGTGTTTTGGGCTTCGTCGAGGATGATGAAACTCGAGTTCAAGGTCCGCCCCCGCATGAACGCCAGCGGGGCTACCTCGATCACCTGGCGCTCGAAAAGCTTCGCCACCAGCTCGGGGTCGAGAAGGTCGTAGAGGGCGTCGTACAGGGGACGGAGGTAAGGATCGACCTTGGCGTTGAGATCCCCGGGCAGGAACCCGAGCCGCTCTCCGGCCTCGACCGCCGGGCGGGTGAGGATGATCCGGTTGATCTTCTTCGCCTGCAGGGAAGCGACGGCGAGAGCGACGGCGAGGTACGACTTTCCGGTGCCAGCCGGACCGATCCCGAAGGTAATCGTCGAGGAGTTGATAGCCTCCACGTAGCGCCGCTGGCCGAGCGTCTTCGGCCGGATCGGCTTCCCGAGCCTGGTCCGCGCCAGCTCCAGACTGGTAATCCCGTGAGGGCTCTCGTCGTGGAGTACCATCTCGATCGCCTGACGCACAGTCGAAACGTCGATGCCTTCCCCGCGCTCCGCCAGCCGCGAGAGCTCGGAAAAGAGCGCCACCACCAGCTCGGTACGCTCTCCGGATACCTTTACCTCGTTCCCGCGGACGAAGATCGCGCAGTCCGGGAAGGCCTCCTCGATAACCTGCAGGTACTCGTCATGCCTTCCCAGCACCGCCAGGAGGAGAGCGGGACTCTCCACCTGGAAACGCACGTCACCAGCCTCGCTGGGCAGACGCATTAACGATGTCAACCAAACCTCCGCACTGGCTCTCGCCGCTGCTGCCGCCGGCCGGCGGCCTTACTCTCACTGCTGGAGTGGACCCTCAAGGTTTGGCCACTCCCGATCGATCTATGGACATGCCCCCCGAAGCCCCCGACGAGATCGACGCCGTCCTCCGCGAGGTGATCCAGGGCTCCGCCAACCTCGAGCTGGCCCGCAGCCGGCTCCAGCGCCGGATGGAGGCGCAGCGGCGGCTCCAGGAGATCACCGTGCCCGGACTCTGCCAGAACTCCCGCGTCCGCGTGACCACCTCCGGCGGGCACACCCTTCTGGGAGAGACCGAGGGCGCCGGCCCCGATGCCCTCACCATCAGGCCCGACGGCACCCCACCTTGCCTGGTATCCGTGAACCACATCATCGAAGCGGAGCGTCTGGGGCGTTCGAAGAAGGCTACTCAACCGATCGGTTCCTTCACGGTGGAACTGGAAAGGATGGCGGCGACCGGGGCCGCGCTAACCATCCTTGACACCCTGGGACGCTCGTTAGCGCTCCCCAAGCTGCTGGCCGTAGGCGACCAGAACATACTGTACACCAACGACCGCGGCCACCCTACTGTCCAGCGGATCAACAGCCTTGCGGTAATCAGCCCCTTGCTCCTGCCTTAACCCTCGCATCTACTCTAGCGCCACTCAGACATCCTCTTCCACGGATTCGAAAGAGTAGAGGTGCCGGAGCGCGCCCGGAGCGATCTTCCGGGAGTCGAGGTAGCGCTCAAGGTCCACCTCCTTCACCCTGATATTGCGCCCGATCTGGTAGGCGGCAAGCTCTCCGCCGTCGATGAGCCTGTAGACCGTGCGCAGCGACACTCCCAGCTGCTCGGCTGCCTCCCGGGTGCTGACCCACGCCGGGCTCTGCCGGCGCTCCCGCCCCCGCTCTTGACTATCGTCATATCCGTCCATACCAATCAAGTGTACTTCGGCATGCCGAACAGCGCCGGTCCTTGACCGCCGCAGAGCCCGCACCTAATATTGGGGCGGCAAGGAAGCCACCATCGATCAAGGAGTGAAGCGATGACCACACTCTCGCGGGTCCGCTCGGCCGTTCGCGGGCCGGGACGGCAAGACCCATCACCGGAGCGCCGGTTCCGCCCGAACGAGCGCCAGCTGCGTTACGGCGCCAGCTTCGTACTCGCCGGCCTCGCCATCGCCGGCCTGGTAGCGTCGCTCCTTCCCGGCTCGAAACGGCAGCTGGTGGTCCTGGTAGCTACCGCACCGGTTCCGGCGGGGGCGCGGCTAGACCCCAGGAGCATAGCGATCGAGCAGGTGCCGGAGCCGTCCTGGAACCTCGCGAAGAGCCTCGTACCTTCGGCCGGACGGATATCCCGCTACCGGGCGTCCGTGCCGATCGGAGCCGGCCAGATCATCACCGCCGCTGTCGTCGAGCTCCGGCCGCTCCCGCCGCCGATGCGGGAGATGACCATTCCGGTCCCGGCGGGTACGATCGATCCCACCCTGGTCCAGCCGGGTCGCCGCGTAGATGTGGTCGCCACCTTTTCCCAAGCGCTGCCGGCAACCTCGGCCACGCTGGGGACGCAGCTTCTGGTCGCCAACTTCGAACCGGGACAGACCTCCGACATGGTGACCGTGGATGTGCCCACGCTGGAGATGGCGGTAGCGATGGCGCAGGCGATCCAGGTGGCCAAGATCTCCCTGGTCGGTGCCACCGGCGTCACGAACGACTCGGCGCCGGCCGCCTACCCGCCGGTGATCCCGGTAGGTCCAGTTGGATAGGCCGCCGATCGCCCTCGCTGGCGACGACGCCTGGGCATGCTCGGTGATGAAACGGCTGAGCCGACTCCAGCTTCCGCTAGCGATCCGCTGCGTGGAGCTGGGTACGGCGCCGCACGAGCACGACGGCTTTGCCGCCGTCCTCTCCCCGCAGCCGGCGGGTGGCGGCGCCAACTGGCTGGTGTGCCCCGACGGCGAGGTCGACCTGGAGCAGCTGGTGGCGGCCGTATCGCGCTGGATCGGCGCCCAGGAGCGGCCGGCTCCGCCCTCCCCCGCCGCTGGCGGTCGCCCGGGTGCCCCGGACAGTCCGGACGGAAGAATCAGCCTGATACCGGTGGTCAGCCGGACCCCCTCGGCCGGCAGCCTCACCGCGATGGCGATCGCCGCGTGCACCTCACGCGGAGCGGACACCCTCCTTCTCGACGCCAAGTTGGTACCCGATCTCGCCTTCTACCACGACGTCGCGCCGGAAACCGCCGGCCTCGACGCCCTCGCGATCGAGTTGGCGGCGAGCAGCCGGCATCTCGACCTTTCCGCCTTCGAGCATCGGATCGCGAGCCGCGGCTACTCCCTTCTCGCCTCCCACCGGTCACGCTCCGGATGCCCGGCGATCCCCTCCGAGCAGACCGCGGCTCTGCTCGAGATGGTCGCCGGAAGCCATCGAGTGCTGGTGGCCGACCTTGAGCCACCGCTTCCCTCTACCCGCGAGACCGGCCTCCTCGACCTCGACGAGCTCAACTTCCTCTCCTCATCCATCCTGCACTCGAGCGCCAACCTGGTAGTAGCTGAGGAGAACACCATCAGGGGGCGGTTCATGGCGGTCCAGCTGGCAAAGAGCGCCCTTGCCATCCGCGAGGAGCTCGCGAACCTGATAGTCGTGGTGCACGAGGTACGGGTGGGCCGCCAGCTCTGGGCCGAAAACCCGGAACCCCTACTCCGCTCGGCCCTCGCCGGAGAGTTGAGGCGCACCCGCAACTTCGAGGTGATCCGGCTTCCCGCGATCGACGCCGACCCGATCCACGAGCGAGTTGCGCCGATCCCGGCCGCGCTGACCGGCCCCCTCGCCGCCGCGGCCGGCCGCCTGGCAACCGCCGCCGGAACCGCCTTCGAACCGCGGGCTACACCGCTCGATCTGGCGTCTCCGATCGACCTGGCCGGCTACCTCGCCTGACGGCCGCAGAGCGAGCGCCTACCGCGGGCCGGACCGATAGCTCCCGCCCTCCTCCACCAGGTCGCCCCGCTCGCCAAGGTAGTTCAGCGAGGCGAGCGTGGAGGCCGCCGCCGCCCCCGCAAGCAGCGGGTCGGGAAGCGGGCCGTAGATCGCCGCCACAATCGTTTCGATGCTGGCCGGCTCCTCCTCCACCACCGCCATGACCTGCTCCAACCGCTCAAACCGGTGCTCCCGGTAGTAGCGAAGCGTGGCCCTCGCGATCCCCGCCTCCAGCGCGGGTCCATGCCCGGGAGCGAGGAGGGAGAAGCCGATCTCGTCCACCCGGGCCAGCGAAGCAAGGTAGTCGGTCAGGTTCCCGTCCGGGTAGAGCACCGCGGTGGTTCCCCTCCCGAGGACGTGATCTCCAGTGAGAAGGACCCCGCCGCTGGTCAGGTAGCAGACGTGGTCGCTGGAGTGTCCCGGTGTGGGAACCGCCGTGAGCAAGGAGCCGAGCAGGCCTGCCTGCGCTCCGATCAGCAGTTCGGCGGCTCTAACCGCCGGAACCGAAAACAGCTCGCCCGCCAGTTCGAGCGCCTCAGAATGGTCTGGATGGGAGTGCGTGGTGACCACAGCGACGACCTTCACACCTTCCGACTCCACCACCGCCTCGAGCAACTCCAGGTGGCTGGCCGCAACGGGTCCCGGGTCGACAACGATCGCGCGGCGATCGGCGCCGAACACGACGTAGCTGTTGGTGCCGTCGAGAGTCAGTGGCGACGGGTTCGGCGCTACGACCCTGACCAGGCCCGGACTTAACGCCGTAGCCCCCGCGAGCAGCGGTGCAACCGGTGAGGCAATTCTCGGGTCCATGGCGATCGTGCTCCTTCGGCCCGGATCCTTGACCGGGGCGCCCTCCATGACCATACTAGAGCTTGACCGGTTCCGTAGATCCAAGGAGGGAGATGGACCGCCAAGGAAGGCGTGCCTGGATGGCGCGGTTTTTGAGCCTGGCTCTGACCGTGGAGAAGAGGGTGCAAGCGGCTGCCGACAGCGAGCGCCTCAACTCTTACGATCGGTCCGATCAGCAGCGGATTCTCGGCCTCATCGCCATCGAGGCGGCGGGCACCGGCGATCCGGACGTGACCCCCGACCTTGCCTCCAAGCTCGGCACCTACGTAGCCCGCTCGATGCTCGGAAAGGGCCCGCTCGAGCCGCTCCTCTCCGACGGCCTGGTCGAGGAGGTCCTGGTGAACGCGCCCGACCGCATCTTCGTCCACCGGGCTGGGGCATCGAACCTCGAGGTCTTCGACGCCTTCTACGACGCCGACCACGTGAACCGAATCGTAGAGCGGCTGGCGGACAGCGCCCTCGGAGCCTCCCGGAGCCTGGATCCGGCCGAGGGGATCCAGGACTTCAACCTCCCCGGCGGCGTCCGCATGCACCTGGTGCACCCGGAGCTCTCACCGTCCTCGCACCTTATCGTCAACATCCGAAAGCCGAGAAAGAGCGGCCTCTCCTCCCACCTGGGGGAGGGGGAACGCCTCCTTTCCCGGGCCTTGGCGTGCGGCGCCAGCATCCTCATCGCCGGTCTCCCTGGGTCGGGCAAGACCACACTGGTGCGCAGGCTGCTTGCAGCCATGCCTGGCTCCACCCGGGTGGTGATCGCCGAGGAGGTCGGCGAGACCGTGGTGGAGATGCCGAATGCGGCTCATCTCCAGACCCGGCGCGGACGTGCCGGGGCCGAAGGGATCGACCTTCGCAAGCTGGTGAACGCCTTCCTAAGGATGTCGCCGGACGTAGCAGTCGTCGGAGAGATCCGCGACGCCGAAGCCCTGCCGTTCATCATCGCTACCACCAGCGGAATCACCGGAGTCTCCACCATCCACGCCCGCGACGCCCGCGGGGCCCTCAGCAGGCTGAGGGCGCTCGGCCGCCTGGCCGAGGGCAACCTGGGCGACGATCTCCTCACCTCCCTGATCTCCGAGGGGATCGACCTGGTCGCCTACGTCTCGCGTAGCGGCGGCGACTTCCACATCGACAGTATTATCGCGGTCGAGGACGCGATCGCGACCCCCCACGGCTACTCCTTCGTCACCACCGGCGCCCAACTCCTTGCCGGGGTCCCGCAATTCCCGGTCACCACTCGCCTGCTCCAACGCTTCCCCGGAGTGGAGGAGGCCGTCGCGGACAGTCGGAACGCGGGGTAAGCGACAGTGGTAGCCGCCTGCATTTTCGCCATCCTCGCCGCCGCGGCGCTGGCTGCGCCGGCCAAATCGAAGGCACGGATCCCGAAGGCAGCTATCGCTGCCGCCGCGATCGCAGCGGACCTTCTCCTCCTCCCAATCGCCCCCGGCGTCGCCGCGCTAATCGCGTTGGCCCTTTTGGCCGGCACCGTCGTCTACGGGCGGGTACCCCGCACCCTCCTCCAGCGCGACCAGGTGACCCAGTGGCCGGACCTGCTCGATGATACCCTGGTGCGAATCGAAAGCCTGGGCGAACCGCTGGCGGTCGCGCTCTTCCGCTCGACGGGGGCGGTCGGCGGCCCCCTCCGCGATCACCTGGAAAAGGCGCGAGACTCCTTCCAGCTCACCGGCGATCTCGCCCGCGTGCTAACCGCCCCCTCCCCCTCGCTCGATCCCTGGTCGCGCCTCAACCTGGAGTCGCTGGCTAGGGCTTGCCGTCTCGGCACCCCCGACATGGTTGCCTCCTGCCGCGCGCTCCGACAGGCCTGCCGGCACCGCGCCCGGATCGAGCTCGAGGTTCATGCCAAGATGGCCGGCGTCCGGCTGGCCAGGCTCTTCGTACTCCTGGTCCCCTCCGCCCTCCTGCTGGTCGGCCTGGCGATCGGCGGTCTCCCAGACTACGAGAGCGCCTTAGGCCTGGCATCGATCTCGGCAGCGTGCCTGCTGGTTGCGGGCTGCTGGGCCTGGAGCACCCGTTACCTGAGGCCCACGAAGGCGGCTGCGAGAAGGGTACGTCCACCCGGCTGGCTGGCTCTGGGGAGCGCGCGGTGAGCGGGGCATGGGTCCGCGCAGCGGCTACCGCCCTGCTTGCCCTGTCCGGCTTCCTCGCCGCCCCGAGAGCGCTGCGGCCAAACGGCCTGCAGCGCGTCCTGAGACACCTCCAACCGTCCCTGAAAGGCCCTTCGGATCCCGGTGCCACCACCCGCCGCCGCTGGCTGGAAAGCGACCTCGACCTGGTGCTCCCTGACGTTCGCGCCGGGCAGTGGCTCCTCAACCTGGCCCGGCTCGCCTCCTCTTCCGCCCTAATCGTCCTCGGCGCCGCCTCCATCTGGGCACCGCCGTTGGTGGCAGTGGCATGCGCGCTGGTAGTGGCTGGAGCGGCGATCCTTGTCCCGTTGGGTCTCCTCCACGACACCGCCACCAAGGCGAGGCGCCATTCCGAGCAGGAACTATACAAGCTGCTCTCGCAACTCACCAACCTGCTCTCCTCCGGCTACTCTCTCCCCGCCGCCATCGGCCGCCTGGCCGAAGGGGGGCCGGGCATCTGGCGGGATCATCTCCAAAGGTTGCA
>JAJYHR010000108.1 GCA_021784675.1 Actinomycetes bacterium | reverse complement strand
ACGAACTCCTCGTAGGACCCGAAGGGGGTCGAGAAGGCAACCAGCTGCCCGCCCACTCCCTCCCGCCGGCTCTCGACTCTTACCTCCGCTCCCAGATGGAGTAGCACCCGGCAGCTCGGAAGCGGGAACGAGAGATCCGGAGGGATCTCCCCGACGATGACTGCGGATGCCGGAGCGACCACGCCGAACTTCTCGCGAGCCACGTCCTGGAGCGTCGGGCCCAGCTCGGCCAGATGATCGTGACCGATCGAGGTGACCACCACAACCTCGGCGGCGAGCACGTTGGTGGCATCCCGAAGGCCACCCATGCCGGCCTCGATCACCGCCACCTCCACCCCATCCCCGGCAAAGATGGCGAAGGCGGCAGCGGTGAGCGCCTCGAAGTGAGTCATCACCGGCGCCAGACCGGCTACCTGCATCCGGGCCAGCTGGGCGAGTTCGCCTTCGAGCACCTCCTCCGGAACCGGCTCCATGTTGATCGCTATCCGCTCCCGGAGGTCGCAGAGGTGGGGAGAACGGTAGAGGCCGACCCGGTATCCGAGGTTGGCGAGCACGGCAGCGGCCATCGCCGCTACCGACCCCTTCCCATTGGTTCCAACGACGTGGATGGCCCGAAAGGCCTTCTCGGGATCGCCCAAGGCGGCGAGCGTACTCCTGATACCGCTCAGGGGCAAGAACCCCAGGCTCCTATCGGTCTCGAAGTTCGGAAGGCTCTCCAGCCACTCCAGCCCGGACACCTAGGAGGCTTGGCGGCGCGGCTCGGTCTCGGTCGGATCGGTGGACTGCACCAGCGACGGCGCCACGTGCTCCAGCACTACCTCCCGGGTGATCACGCACTTCGCCACGTCCTCGCGGCTCGGCACCTCGTACATCACGTCGAGGAGAACCTCTTCCATGATCGCCTTCAGCCCGCGGGCCCCGGTTCCCCGGAGGATCGCCTGGTCGGCGATGGCCTCGAGTGCGCCATCACCCAACTCCAACTCCACGCCGTCGAGCTCGAGAACCTTCTTGTACTGCTTGACCAGAGCGTTCTTGGGCTCGGTAAGGATCTCGACCAAGGCGGGCCGCTCCAGATTCTCGATGGTGCCGATGATGGGAAGCCTGCCGATGAACTCGGGAAGCAGCCCGAACTTGAGCAGATCCTCCGGCTGTACCGCCCTGAGGACGTCGGCGTCCCGGCGCTGTGCCGAGACCGAACCGGTGAAGCCGATCCCCCGGCGCCCGAGCCTGCTCGCCACGAGCTCCTCGAGTCCGACGAACGCTCCGCCACAGATGAAGAGGACGTTGGTGGTATCGATCTGGATGAACTCCTGATGGGGATGCTTCCTTCCCCCTTGGGGCGGGACCGACGCCACCGTCCCCTCCAGGATCTTAAGCAGCGCCTGCTGGACACCCTCCCCGGAGACGTCGCGCGTGATCGACGGGTTCTCGCTCTTGCGCGCGATCTTGTCGATCTCGTCGATGTAGATGATCCCCTGCTCAGCCTTCTTGACGTCGAAGTCGGCCGCCTGGATCAGCTTGAGCAGGATATTCTCGACGTCCTCGCCCACGTAGCCAGCCTCGGTCAGGGCGGTGGCGTCGGCGATGGCAAACGGGACGTTGAGCATCCGGGCCAGCGTCTGGGCAAGCAGGGTCTTCCCGCAGCCTGTCGGCCCGAGCAGGAGCACGTTGGACTTGGCCAGCTCGACATCGTCCTTGCTGTTCGACCTGATCCGCTTGTAGTGGTTGTAGACCGCCACGGAGAGGATCTTCTTCGCCGCCTCCTGGCCGATGACGTAGCCGTTGAGGAAGTCCATGATCTCCTTGGGCTTGGGGAGCCGCTCCTGCGGCTGAGCCTCCACCCGATCTCCGAGCTCCTCGGAGATGATGTCATTGCAGAGATCGATGCACTTATCGCAGATGTAGACGCCAGGACCCGCGATCAGCTTACGAACCTGCTTCTGGGACATTCCGCAGAAGCTGCACTTCACAACTTCCTGCCCCTCACCAAACTTCGCCATCGCCGGCACCTCTCGATCGAACTCGCATCTCCACCATAGCGCAATCGCAACGTTAGAGACGAAACTTAACTAGTATGCCGCAGCGGTTCTAGCCCGGGAGGCTGACGGGGACTCCCTCCCGGCTGCTGATCACCTCGTCGATCACGCCGTACTCTACGGCCTGGTCCGCCTCGAGGATGAAGTCCCGGTCCGTATCCTGGGCGATCTTGCCGGTCTCCTGCCCAGTCGCCTCGGAGAGCATCTGGTTGAGCAGATCGCGCATCCTCAAGATCTCCTTAGCCTGGAGTTCGATGTCGGTCGCCTGGCCTCCCACGCCGCCGTAGGGCTGGTGTAGCAGGATGCGCGCGTGCGGAAGCGCGTACCTCTTCCCCTTGGCCCCAGCCGCGAGGATCACCGCCGCCGCCGATGCCGCCTGCCCGAAGCAGAAGGTGGAGACGTCGGGGCGGATGAAGCGCATCGTGTCGTAGATCGCGAAGAGGCCGGTGATCTCGCCGCCAGGAGAGTTGATATAGAGGCTGATCTCCCGCTCCGGGTCCTCGTACTCCAGGTAGAGGAGTTCGGAGCACACCAGGTTAGCCACAGCGTCATCGATGGGAGTCCCGAGAACGATGATCCGCTCCCGCATCAACCGCGAGTAGAGGTCATACGCCCTCTCCCCACGGGATGACGACTCGATAACCGTCGGGACAAGGTAATTGTAGGCCTGCATGTCACCCTCGCTTCTCGGAATTCGAGCCGCACTCCATTCTAAACCCATCCCGGTGACCAACCGGCTAAGACTGCACGCCGGTGGCATCGTGGGGGGCATCGGCCGCCGCGGCTACCGCGCCCTCGCCATCCCCGGCGGCGGGCTCCGCCTCCTCGCCAAGACCAAGTTGCTCGAGACTCAGCTGCGTTCCATCGGGTGCGAGCGCCTTGGCCCTCGCCATCAGCTCCCGGAACGCCTTCTGCTTGAGCAGCCCCGCCCGCACCTGTGCCTGCTGCATCGGCTTCATCAACTGCTCCCGATCGGCTCCCCGCTCGCCGAGAAGCTGCTCGATCTCGGCGGCGACCTCCCCATCGCTAACCTCCAAGGCTGCGTCGAAGGCGACCGCGCGCAGCGCCAGGTCCCAGAGGACCTCCTGCGCCGCCTTGTTCGAGAGCGACCTGGCGAGATCACCCTCTTCCTGCTGGCTCATCTCCAGGAAACGGTGGAGGGAGATGCCCGAGCCGTCAAGCACCTGCCCGAAGTCACGGATCTCCTTCTGGTATGCCGAGGTGAGCAGGGGCTCCGGAATCTCCTTGGGGTTCGCCAGTTCGAGCAGCGCCGAGTAGACCCCCTGCTCGAAGGCGTTTCTAGCCTCCTGCTGCCGCCGCCGGGAAAATGTGGACTTGATGTCTTCGATCAGCTCGGTGTAGGTCTCGAACTCCGAGACGAGCTTGGCAAACTCGTCGTTGACCTCCGGCAGCTCCAGCTCTCTCACCGCCAGGACCTCGTAGACCCGCCCCTCTCCGCCCTGGGGACTGGGAACCTTGTCGCCGATGGCGGCGCCGATCAGCGCCTCCTCTTCCTGCTCGCCCAGCTCGCCACGGCCAACACGCACGGTCAGGTAGGGGGTTACCACCTCCTCCGCGCCATCCTCCCCGACCTGGATCACGTTGATCGTCGCCTGGTCGCCCACCTGGACCGCCCGCTCGACCTCCTTGACCGTAGCCATCTGCTCCCTGATGGAGTTGAGCACGTCCTGGACGTCCTCGTCGGAGGCGGTGATGGCCGGGACCTGTACCTCGATCGCCTCCCATCCCTCGACCGACACCCGCGGTCTCAGCTGGAGGTCTATCTCCACCGTGACGTCGCCGGACTCCTGTCCCGCGAGCACCCGCAGCGACGGCTGGGCGATCGGATCCAGCCCGTTCTCGACCACTGCGGTCTCGTACCGCTCCTGCACCGCGTCCTCGATGGCGTCGGCACGCATGGCCTCCCCGCCGACCCGGGAGAGCAGGACGGTGCGCGGAACCTTCCCTTTCCGAAAACCAGGGATCCTGGCTTGCTGCTGCAGCCTGTGTACCACCTTGTCGACATGGGGAAGGATCTCCTCCTCACGGAACTCCATGGTCAGGACGGCGGTGTTCGACTCTGGGTTAAATTCAGCAGATGAGCGCATAGCACACCAATCATACCTGCTTGGTGCCTTGGCCAGCCTTAGCCGGCTAACGCAGCCGCGCGAGCAGCCGCTTGACCTCCTCCACGGAGTAGCCCTCCTTGCCCGCAGCCTCCGGCTCCTCGATGCAGTAGACCAGCTGTGCGGTCACGTAGTTGAGCGCCGCCTGCTCAAGGGCCTTGGACACCGCCGTGAACTGGGTTACCAGCTCCCGGCAGTCCCGCCCTTCCGACACCATCCGCTTGATCCCGCGGATCTGCCCCTCGATCCGGGACAGCCGGCGGGTCAGGTTCACCACCTCGGCCTGAAGCTCCTCGGGCACTTCATGCCCCGGCTGGCCAACGACCGGTACACCCGCCGCCGGACGGCCAACCATCTCCACTCCACTCACCCTGTGACTCCATCGCTCGAAACTCGCCACGGCTGCTCCCGGCCGTTGCACGACGCCCCTTTCCCGGATAGTCTCACGCCGGCAGGAGCCTCCGAACCCATTATAGCAGGGGTGCTTCTCGCGTGGATTGATACCATGGCAGGTATATCGGCAAAGAAAGTCAGCGTGCGTCGCCGCCCGCTTCCCGGCGACTGGAGAGGCCTGCGTCATCAGGCGAGAAGGCTCGAGCTAGCCTTCGCTTGCGGGGCCGCCTCCGACCCGTTACGGCCTCCCTCTCCGACCCGGAACCGCCTTTCCGCACTCTTGCCTCGATCGGATCGGATCCCACGGAACCGCCCGGTAAGCGAGCGCAGCTCCTCAGCTGCCTGCTCGACGACGCTCGCCGACTCGCTCACCTTTCCGGACGCCCCCAAGGTCTCCCGCGCCGAGTCCGAGACCGCATCCACCGAGGTTACGATCTTCTCGGCGCTACCGGTCGCCACCCTGGTCATCCTTCCGATCTCGTCGGTGGTGGCCGACTGCTCCTCGACCGCCGAGGCGATCGAGTTCTGCAGGTCAGAGATGTTGAGAATGAAGGACCTGACCTGCCCGACGGAGTCGATGGTTCGCAAGCTCTCCCCTTGGATGACGTCGATCTTGCCCCGGATCTCGCCGGTGGCGTCCTGGGTCCTCCTCGCCAGCTGCTTC
>JAJYHR010000085.1:3134-5249 GCA_021784675.1 Actinomycetes bacterium | reverse complement strand
GGCCGGAGACACCCCGGCATCCAGCCTCTCGCGCATCTCCTGCTTGGAGATGGTCCGAGGGAGGCGCCGTCCCCGCTGCCCGCTCCGGCCAACCGCTACCCCTTGGTCGGGGAGACCGCGGAAGCGCAGGTAGCCCCGGAGAGCGGCGAGCTCGACGTCGACCGTAGCCCTGCTCCTCCTGCTCATGATCTCCCTGCCGACCACCTTGCGGAGAACCTGAGGGGTTAGCCCCTGCGGGTCGAGCACCCCCATCTGCTCGCAAGAGTCCATGAGCGCACGCAGCGCCGCCTCGTACCTGCGCTTGCTAGCCGGGCGGAGGTGCGCCTTCGTGGCAAGGTACGCCTCGATCCCCCAACGGTCCTCGGCGTCCGCCAAGCTCATCCCTCCGACCGCCACTTCACCAGATCGTCGCTGAGCACCGCCCTGATCCGCTCGATGGGGGCCGCGCCCACCTGCCGCGCCACCTCCTCGCCGTCCCGGATGAAGACGAGGGTGGGTATGGAGCGGATCCCGAAGGCGCGCGCCGTCTCCGGCGCCTTGTCGACGTCGGCCCTAACCACCTGGAGAAAGCCGGCAAACTCGCGTGCAAGCTCGTCGAGCGCCGCCTCGATCAGCTTGCACGGGGCGCACCAGGGAGCCCAGAAATCGACCAGGTGCATGCGGACCTTGTTGCCCAGGATGGAACCGAAGTCGCTATCCCTCGCCTCAACGATCCAGGGGAGGCGCGAGCCGCAGGCAGCACAGACCGGAACCCCGCCTGCAACCCCGGGGACTCTGTTCCTCTTGCCGCAGTTGGGGCAGGACTGGATGTCGGCCATCACTTTTACTTTAACTGATGAGGCAACGCTAACGCGGGTTTCCACGCGGCCAATTCGACCCTGCTTCTAGCCGAGCTCGACGCGAGGGGCTCCGCCTTGCCACCGGGTGATGGCGGTGCGAAGGGATCCAGCTGCAACATCTCGGAGCTCGACAAGGACCCGGCACCACTGGTGCCGGCGGGTTAGAGACCGCCAAGCTCCAGGCGAGAGGGCGGTCCTCCCTCCGCCGCCACAGCAAAACCCGCCGCCGGGCAACCGCCTCCCTGGGGAGTATCCCAGGAGGCTGCACGCCCCAGCCGATCACAGCTTCCCGGACCGCCGCCGAGGAAACCGGCGTCGGCTGGAAGGCATCAAACCCTTGCCGTCGCCAATTAGCCTGGAATCATGTTGAGAGGGCAGCAAAAGCTGCAAAAGCTCGTCCCCGTGCTCATCATCGGGGCGACCGCCATCACCATGAGCGCCTGCGGCTCATCGCAGGCAAGCGGCTTCTCCGCGCGGGCTGCCGCCAAGGCTCCGGCTGGCAAGGCGGCACCGCTCACCGCTGCAGACCGGTCGGCAAAAGCGGCCTTTGCCGGCGTCGGCTGGAACAGCATCGCCTATCCGGGCGTGGCGCCGCACTGCCACCCGCCGTCCGGAGGACCGGCGCGCGACACCGGGAGGATCGTCGGCTACATCGCTAGGTCCAACGTCCAGGCGGTGGTGGTGGGCACCTGCGCCGGCGTTGCCGGCACCCCTCCCACCGGGGTATACCTCTTCTCGCCGCCAAGCCCCGGGGCGCGGACACCCAAGCTCGACGGCGTCCTGGTCGGGGTGCCGGCCAGCCCCCTGCAGCGAGACAACCCCTCCACCGTGTTCTTCTTCACCTCCATCCTTGCCGGCAGCCGGCCGGAGAGGGCGACCCCAAGCCCGCCCGGCACCACCACCAAAGACGCCTACACCGTTGGCGGCCCGGTCCTTCCCCAGGTAAAGTGCGTCACCCAGGCCCCGGTGTTCCTCACGTCGGACAGCTTCACCGTGGTCGGACTCACCGACCCCAACTTCCAGGAGGCCGACATACCCCCCGCCGCAGTCGCCAACTACGCATTTACCCTGAAAGGATCGCACGCCCGGCTCGACCGGGTACAGACCTTTGCCGCCGCCCGGTTTAGCTGCCCCTAAGCACCGGCCTTGGCCGCCTGGGCCACCGCCTGCGCGATCGAGGGCGCAACCACCGGATTGAAGACCGTCGGGACGATGTAGGCCGGGGAGAGCTCACCCTCAGAGACGATGCCGGCCAGGGCCTTGGCGGCGGCAATCT
>JAJYHR010000085.1:0-3124 GCA_021784675.1 Actinomycetes bacterium | reverse complement strand
TCTCCATCGCCGGGGTCACCTCTCGGGCACGCGAGTCCAGCAGGCCCCGGAAGAATCCCGGGAACACCAGCACGTTGTTGATCTGGTTAGGCTCGTCGCTGCGCCCGGTGGCGACCACCGCCGCGAACTTGCGGGCGATCGCCGGGTCAACCTCGGGGTCCGGATTGGCCAGCGCGAAGACGATCGGTGAAGGCGCCATCGACCGCAGGTGCTCCTCGGTAATCAGGTTGGGACCCGACACCCCGATGACCACGTCGGCACCGGCCATAGCGACCGAGAGATCCCCAGTCAGGCCCCTGGGGTTGGAGCGCTCCGCCACCAGCCGGCGGTGTTCATCCATGGAGGCGGTCTTCGGGTCGAGGATCCCCTGGCGGTCCACCGCGATCAGCTCGCCCACCCCCTCGGCCAGCAGGAGCTCGGAGATGGCGACCCCGGCGGCGCCCACCCCGAGCACGACCAGCCGCACCTCGGAGAGGGGCTTCCCCACCACCCGGAGGGCGTTGAGGAGAGCAGCCAGCACCACGATCGCCGTGCCATGCTGGTCGTCGTGGAAGACCGGGATGGCGAGCGAGGAGCGAAGCCGCCTCTCCACCTCGAAGCACCGCGGGGCGGAGATGTCCTCCAGGTTGATCCCCCCGAAGACCGGGGCGATGATCTCGACGGTTCGGACGATCTCGTCGACGTCCTGGGTATCGAGGCAGATGGGCCAGGCGTCGACGTCGGCAAAACGTTTGAAGAGCGCCGCCTTCCCCTCCATCACCGGAAGCGCGGCCTCCGGGCCCAGGTTCCCGAGGCCGAGAACTGCTGAGCCGTCGGTCACCACCGCCACCGAGTTGTGCTTGATGGTGAGGTTTCGGGCCGCTCCCCGGTCGGCGGCGATCGCCCGGCACACCCTCGCCACCCCCGGCGTGTAGGCCATGGAGAGATCATCCCTGGTCTTCAGGGGAATTTTCGCCGCGGTGCCAAGGATGCCGCCCAGGTGGAGCAGGAGGGTCCGGTCGCTCATCACTCGCATCCGGGCTCCCTCGATCTTGGAGACCGACTCCGCCAACGTGGTGGCGTGGACCTCGTCGACGGCGTTGCAGGTGATATCCACCACCAGGCCGTCGGCACGGGACTCGATCATGTCCATGGCGGTGATCACCCCACCCTCCTCCACCAGGCGGGAGGAGAGCGCGCCCACCAGCTTCGGATCGTCGAGGTCGATCCTCAGGGTAACCGAGAACGAGGCGCTGGGGGTGGTCAACTGGGTCCTGCCTTTCATAAGACAACCTTTCCCGGCCGGCCTGCACACCCGGCTGGTTACAGTTGAAATCTACAACAAAGCGGAGAACGTCCCGGCGGGACCGCCGCCCTTCCCTGCCGGGAAAGCGGGCCAGGAGCGCCGCAGACGCTTCGCTACCTCGCCCTTAGGGCGCCGCAGTTCACGCTAGCCTGGGCCCCGGAGCAGCCCGGGAGAGTGGCAGGGTTCGCTGGCCACCTCCTCCCGCGCGAGAGGTCCAGGGCTCGGCTGGCAAAGAGAGGGCATCGAGGTTGGCAGGGGAGGAGAACCATCGGCAGATAGTGCTCGTCGGCTTCATGGGGTCCGGCAAGACCACAGTTGGAAGGCGGCTTGCCAAACTCCTCGGGATCCCCTTCATCGACACCGATTCCCTGGTTGAGAAGAAGGCCGGGATGACGGCTGCGGAGATCTTTGCGGCCAGCGGCGAGCAGCGCTTCCGCGAGCTGGAGACGGCGGCGCTGGGCGAGGCGGTACAGGCTCCAGCCGCGGTGATATCCGCCGGAGGCGGCCTTCCGGCTCAACCCGAGAACGCTCCCCTGCTCGCTGGCCGGACCGTGGTCTACCTGGAGGTTCCGCTCGATGTCGTCCGCCGGCGCACCAAGGGCGACACCAGCCGCCCGCTGCTAGCGCGCCCGGACCTGGCGTCGCTGTACGAGGCGAGATGCCGGATCTACGCCGGGGTGGCAACGGTCACGGTCGATGCCGCCTCCGACGATGCCGAGGCGGTCGCCCGAACGGTGGCGGACCGGCTTCACCTTTCCGTCTAGCTGCTGGCGGGAGATACCGCGCTTGAGCCCGGTGCCGAGCCATCCCCGCGCGACGCACTCCGGTTCCGAAAGTGAGGTGGACCGGCTTCCGCTCGACCGTTTTCACGGCTCTCCCCCGTGTCTGCGACTGAAACGAAAGGGCGTCCGGCGGCCAGGTAGGCTCTAGCGCATGGTTACTACCTCGCACCGCGCCCACCGGGTAGCGATAATCGAGATAGTCTCCGCGGCCATACTCTGGGGCTTCTCCGGCGTAGCCGCGCAAAAACTCTTCGAGGGAGGGAACATCTCCCCGGCCTGGCTGGCGGCGGTCCGGGTGATCGGCTCCGGGATAATTCTGGGCGCCTGGCGGTTCGGGAACCTCCGCCGGGCCGACGTGAGGGGCTTCCTGTCCGATCGCAAGCAGCTTCTCGCGCTTTTCGCCTTCGCCATCTTCGCCCTCGACGGGGTGCAGTTGACATTCTTTCTCGCCATCGACCACGGAAACGCCATCACCGCCACCCTTCTCCAGTTCACCTCGCCGCTCCTCATAGTGGCGTGGGTTGCCCTCTCCTCCTCCAAGCTGCCGCCGATCCGGCAGGTCGGACTCGCCCTCCTCGCCGTGATGGGGGTGGCGATGGTGGTTACCCGGGGGTCCTTCGGCCATCTTGCCATGCCGCTCGCCGGCCTTCTCTGGGGCGTGATCACCGCGACCCTCACCGCGCTGTACAACGTGATGCCCAGGCAGCTGCTCAGGAACCACTCCCCCGACTCGGTGGTCGCCAGCTCCTTCCTGATCGGAGCGATTGTACTTTTCCCCTGGCTCCTGCTTGACATGCCCACGCGAATCGATCCGGCCCAGCTGATGCTGGTTGCCTTCGTGATCGTCGGGGGAACTGCGATCCCGTTCCTGCTCTACATCGTCTCGCTCGCCACCATCGAACCCCTGGTCGCCAACGTCATCGGAACCCTAGAGCCGATCGCGGTCGCGATCGTCTCCGTTATCGCCCTCGGCACCCGCTTCACTTGGGGACTCGGGATCGGCTTGGTTCTGGTCCTCGCCTCGGTCGTCCTGATCTCCTCGTAATCATCCTGGGGA
>JAJYHR010000032.1 GCA_021784675.1 Actinomycetes bacterium | reverse complement strand
GAGCACGACGCTGCCCGAGCCCGCTACCTCCAGCACCGGCGTGCCGTACAGGTTGCCGTTGAACTCCGCCCATTCGAGGAAACGCCCGGCGGCGATCCCCTCTTTGAACTCGTCCCGGGAGACGAATGTGTAAGCCTCCCCAGGCTCCCCGGGCCGCCGACTACGGCTAGTCCACGAACGCGACAGCCTCAACTCGGGAACCAGGTCTACAACTCGCCTGGCCAGGGTGCCCTTTCCGACGCCTCCTGGACCCGAGATGACGATTATCAGTGGTGGTCGGTCTCCTCGATCAATCGCCGGCGCTGCAGGGCGCCAAGTCCCTGCACCCTCCGCGACTCCGCGATCCCGACCTGCTCCATGATCCTGCGCGCCTTGACCTTGCCAATTCCCGGCAACGACTCGAGGACCGCAAGAACCTTCATCTTGCCGATAATCTCATCGCTCACGGCATCGTCGAGAAGCTTGTGGAGGGAGATCGATCCCATCTTCAGCCTCTCCTTGATCTCCGCCCGCGCCTTCCGAGCCTCGGCTGCCTTGGCAAGGGCTGCTGCTCTCTGCTCTGGTGTCAATGATGGTGGCAATGGCATAACGGCAAGCTAGCAGATAGCACGCGTAGCTAGGTCGATTTTTCGGGAAAAATCGCCGGGTTCACCAAAACCTACCCGGAAATAGCCTCCAGGAGCGCGGCCGCCGCCTTGGTCGGCTCAGGGGAGGCGGTGACGGTGCGGCCGACCACAAGATAGTCCGCCCCAAGAGCGAGAGCCTCACGGGCAGTGGCGGTACGCCGCTGATCGTTCTGGCTCGCGCCCGCCTCCCGGATCCCCGGGACCACCGACACCAGCGCAGGGGCGAGCGCCCGAGCCGTCGGCAGATCGGAAGCCCCAGCGACGTAACCCTGGCAGCCGGCCTTGACCGCAACGCCCAGCCGCTCCGCCAGCAGGTCTTCGCTCGCCGACCCCTCCGAGGTGAGCACGGTCACCGCGAGCGCGATCGGCAACGATTCGCCGGCGTGAGCCGCGCCATCGACAAGGCCGGCCACCCCGGCGCGCAGCATCTCCTCGCCGCCCGAGGCGTGAAAGGTAACGAAAGCCGGCCCGAGCGACCCGAGCACCCGGGAAGCCCGCTCCACCGTATTCGGGATGTCGTGAAGCTTGAGGTCGATAAAGACCCGGTAGCCCATATCCCTGAGCACGTACACGACCCCGGGTCCGGCGGCGCCAAACAGCTCCAACCCGACCTTGGCGACCTCGAAGTACGGATGGAGCGTCGCCGCCAACCGCGTCGCCGCTACCTGGTCGTCCAAATCGAGCGCCAGAACCAATCTCTCTCTGCTCATCAGATCGCCCCGAGCGGACTGGCGGCGTTAGCCGCCGGGGGAATCGGGACTCGGGCTACAGGTCCGATCTTGTGCTCGCGGGTCGCGCCCGAATCGTAGGCTCGTAATGGCATGGCTGCTTCTCGCTTTCCTCGTTCTACAGGTGGTGTATCGTCGCTCGGACTACACCTGGTGTCGTGGCCGAAATCGTACTGTGCCGTGGCGGCCGGGTACGTCTCCGCCCAGACGGTCCGCCGGTACCAGTAGGGCGCCGCGTGAGCCGGGCTTGCAAGTTCAGGATGCCCGGCATCCGCGCGCTTCTCCCGGACGCCGCCCGGTAATCCCTCCCCTCCCAGCAGGCCACTTCGCGCCGCCTCAACCGGGCATTCGCGGGGTTCATCCGCAGGGTGAAGGCGGGCGGGGCGCCCGGCTGCCCCAGGTTCGAGGCCGAACACCGTTTCGACAGTGTGGAGTGGCAAAGAGGCGGCGGCGGGTGCCGCTGGAAGCCCGGGGTCTGCCACGTGCACCTCTAGGGGGCCGGGAGCGTCAAAGTCACCGCCCGCCGCCCGGCTGAAGGCCGGGTGGAGGCGATCGAGATCGGAAGAGAGGGCAGGAGGCGGCGCTTGGTCCTCTCCTGCGACGGCGTGGCGGCCGCGGAGGGCCCGAAGATCCAAAGCGCCGTTCGCCGGGCGGGATCCGGGCCCAGCAACCCCGGCCGGCCTGCTCCCAGCGGGGCTACGGCATAGTCCGCGCTCAACCGATCTCTCCTCGAAACCGGGTGCGGAGCCTTCGCCGGCATGCTCAAAGCCAAAGCGGAAGAGGCTGCCTGACAAGAAGCTGGCCGCTTCACCGGTCAGAGAAGTCACAGCGCCTCCCTTCTTCGCCCGTACCCAAGCCTACGCCAGTTCCTGGAGCCTATGGATGCCAAGCCGCCGCAACTCCGCCTCGAGCTCCAGCAGCACCAGGTACGGCCGCCGCGGATCGACGAAGGTCGCCGTGCCCACCTGAACCGCGTCGGCACCCGCCTGGAGCATCCGCAGCGCGTCCCGGCCGGTGGCGATGCCCCCTACCCCTACTATCGGCAGGTCCGAGAACTTGGCCCGCAGCTCGGAAACCACCCTGAGCGCGATCGGATGGATCCCCCGGCCCGAGACCCCACCACCTCCGGCGCGGCCGAGCGCCCCGCTTCCACCCTCGACCCACTGCCCAAAGACGGTGTTGATTGCGGTGATCCCATCGGCACCCGCCGCGATGGCGGCCGCCGCTACCCCCAGGTACCGGTCGGTGTTCGGCGACAGCTTGACAAAGAGGGGAGAGTCCGTAACCGCCCGTACCGCGGCGACCACCCTCGCGGCCTCGCCCGGGTCGTGAGAGAACAGTGCCTGGTTGGCCTCGCTGTTGGGGCAGGAGACGTTGATCTCGCAGAACGCCGACTGCTGCAGTGCCTCCCCGAGCCCGATGGCGGCCGCCGAGAACTCCTCGACGCTCCTTCCCCAGATGCTCACTCCAAAGTTGACGCCAAGACCCAACAGCCCGGGCAAGTACTCGCGCCTCCACCTCTCGACCCCGGGGCCGGGAAGGCCGACCGAGTTGATCATGCCGGTAGGGATCGCCGCCAACCGCGGGGGCGGGTTCCCCGGATACGCGAAGGAGGCGAGGGACTTCACCACGTGCGCTCCCAGGCGGTCGAGGGGAAGGATCGTGCTGAACTCCGCGCCGTACCCCGCGGTTCCGGAGGCGGTCATCACCGGGTTGGCCAGCCGTACCGGTCCCAGCTTGACCGAGAGATCGAGCTCACCGCCGCTCAAGGTGGTACTCCTGGAGCGGTTTTACCCCCAGCGGCCTGGCGCGCAACGCCTCGATCGCCCGGGTTGCGGCGAGCCCGGCGGCGATGGTGGTGATGCAGGCAACCCGGGCCCGCTGCGCGCTGGAGCGGATCCGGTACCCGTCCACCCTCGGGCCAGCCCCCCGCGGGGTGTTGATGACCAGCTTGACCCGGCCGGACTCGATCAGCTCGACCGCATCGACCCGCCCGGGTTGCGCCGGCTCTACCCGCCCCGACTCCTCGTTTACCTTCTCCACCTCGGTCGCGATGGCGACCCCCCGCTCCCGGAGGTAGGCGGCGGTTCCGGAGGTCGCCGCGATCTCAAACCCCATCCCCGCCAGCATGGTGGCGATCTTCTCGCTCTCGGCCTTGTCCCGGTCCGCCACCGACAGGAAGACCATGCCGGAGAGGGGAAGCTCCATTCCGGCTGCCAGCTGCGACTTGGCAAAGGCGAGCGCCACCGAGGTGTCTATCCCCATCACCTCGCCGGTAGAGCGCATCTCCGGCCCCAGTAGCGAGTCCGCCTCCGGGAAGCGGGAGAAGGGAAGCACCGCCTCCTTCACCGCGTGGTAGGTGAGATCGCGCCGTTCCGGAAGCACTCCCTCCTCCCGCAGCGCGGCAAGGGTCTCCCCCGCCACGACCCGGGCCGCGATCTTCGCCAGCGGAACCCCGGTCGCCTTGGCGACAAAGGGAACCGTCCGCGAGGCGCGCGGGTTTGCCTCGATGACGTAGATATCCCCCTCCTGGATGGCGAACTGGACGTTGACCAGCCCGACGACCTCGAGCTCGCCGGCGATCCGGCGGGTAATCTCCTCGATCTCGCCCTGGACCGCCGGGGAGAGGGTCACCGGAGGTATGGTGCAGGCGGAGTCGCCCGAGTGCACTCCCGCCTCCTCCACGTGCTCCATGATGGCGCCAAGCAGGAACTCGCCCGCCGCGTCCCTGACCGCATCCACGTCGACCTCGATCGCCCCCTCCAGGAAGCGGTCGATCAAGACCGGGCGGTCACTCGAGATCGACCCCTCGTCGCTCAGCTGCCCGAGGCGGGCAAAGGCCTTGGCCAGCTCGGAGTCGGAGTAGACGATCTCCATGGCCCTGCCCCCGAGCACGTAGCTGGGGCGGATCAGCACCGGGTACCCGACCCGAGCGGCGATCTCGGTCGCCTCCGAGAGCCCGGTGGCGGTTCCTCCCGGCGGCTGGGCGATCCCCAGCGAGTTGCACACCTCCGACCAGCGGTACCGGTCCTCGGCCCGGTCGATCGACTCCGGGGAGGTGCCGAGGATCAGCTCCCGGGGGAGCTGGCGGGCCAGCTTCAACGGGGTCTGGCCGCCGAAGGAGAGGATGACGCCGGCCACCTCCGTCCGCCCCCTCTCCGCCTCGATCACGTCGAGGACGTGCTCGGCGGTGAGCGGCTCCAGGTAGAGGCGGGACGAGGTGTCGTAGTCGGTGGAGACCGTCTCCGGGTTGGAGTTGACCATCACCGTGTCGAAGCCGGCGGCGCGGAGCGCGTAGCTGGCGTGGACGCAGCAGTAGTCGAACTCGATCCCCTGCCCGATCCGGTTGGGGCCCGATCCGAGGATGATCACCGACGGGCGCGAGGAGGCTGGCACCTCGCTCTCGTCCCCGGTGGTCCCGTAGAAGTAGGGGGTGTAGGCCTCGAACTCCCCGGCGCAGGTGTCCACCGCCTTGTAGACAGGGCCGATGCCCAGTACCGCCCTCGCCGCGCGAACCTCGGCCTCCTCCGCGCCGGTCAGGTAGGCGAGCTGGGGGTCGCCGAAACCGAGTCGCTTGGCGCCGCTCAGCTCCGGCCCGGTGAGGGAGGCGAGCTCCCGCCCCTCCAGCCGGTGGCGAAGGGCTACGATCTGCTCCATCTCGGCCAGGAACCAGCGGTCGACCCGGCATGCGGAGTGGATCCGGTCACAGCCGATCCCCCGGTAGAGCGCCTCGCCGATCTGGAAGATGCGCTCCGGGGTCGGGACGGCGAGCGCCTCGAGCAGCTCGGCGTCGGAGAGCCCCCGGTAGGAGGCTTCGGCTGGATCGGCGTTGAGACCGGCCCGGTTCCTCTCGATGGAGCGGAGCGCCTTCTGGAGCGCCTCGGGAAAGCTCCGGCCGATGGCCATCGCCTCCCCAACCGAC
>JAJYHR010000129.1 GCA_021784675.1 Actinomycetes bacterium | reverse complement strand
ACGAGTACTACCGCCGTTTTCACTCCAACGTCCACCGCGGCGTTTACACGCTCGCTGAGGCGGCGACGGCAAGGTACGAGGCGGCCAGGATCCGAGTCGGGCGGTTCCTCGGGGCCTACGACCCGGCACGCGAGATCGTCTTTACCAAGAACGCCACTGAGGCGTTTAACCTGGTGACGCAGGGGCTGGGAAGGGTTCTGCTCGACAAGGACTCGGTTATCGTCCTGACGGAGATGGAGCACCACGCTAACCTTGTCCCCTGGCTTATCCTCCAGGAGCAGATCGGCTTCACCATCCGGTACATCACCTTCGACGCGGACGGGTACCTGGTTCTTGACGACCTCGACCACCTGCTAGAGGGTGCGAGCCTTCTCGGCGTGACCATGATGTCCAACGTGCTGGGAACGCTGAACCCCATAGCGGAGCTTGCCGCGGCGGCCCACCGGCATGGCGCCCTCATCCTCGCCGATGCCGCCCAGTTCGCCCCCCACTTCACGGTGGACGTTCGCGCCCTCGGTGTCGATCTGCTCTGCCTCACCGGGCACAAGATGCTGGGACCGACCGGGATCGGCGCTCTCTGGGCGCGGGCGGAGATCCTCGATCGCATGACCCCCTTCCTGGGTGGCGGCGACATGATCGCCGATGTCCGGCTCGATGGCTTTGTTGCCAGCGAGATCCCCTACAAGTTCGAGGCCGGTACGCCGCCGATCGCGGAGGCGATCGGATGGGCTGCCGCCATCGACTACCTGGAGTCGGTGGGGATGGAGAGGCTGCGCGCCCACGACCTTAGGCTCACGGAGTACGCGATCGCCAACCTTACCGGGACGCTGGGAGATGCGTTCAAGCTTTACGGGCCGAAGATCTCCGCCGATCGCGGAGGCGTGGTCTCCTTTGATCTTGCCGGCGTCCACCCCCACGACGTGGCCCAGGTGCTCGATCAGCATGGCGTCTGTGTCCGGGCGGGTCACCACTGCGCGAAGCCGCTCATGCGCCAGATCGGCACCACGGCGACGGCGAGGGCCTCCTTCTACCTGTATAACGACGAGACCGATATTGACGCGCTGGTGATCGCGCTTGAAGATGCGTACGCGCTGTTCAACTAGGGAGCTATAGATGGCAGACTTGGATGACCTGTATCGGGAGATAATCCTCGATCACTACAAGAACCCACGCAATTCGGGCACGATAGAGTCGCCTCCGGCGCTGGTAGAGGAGGGGTTCAACCCACTCTGCGGGGACGAGGTGAAGGTCTACGTGGTCGTCGGTGACGGACGGATTGCCGATATCCGCATCTCCGGGCAGGGGTGCTCGATCTCGCGCTCCTCGGCCTCGCTCATGTCGCAGGCGGTCAAGGGCAAGCCGCTCTCCGAGGTGCTCGAGGTGCTGGCGCGCTTCCGGCGGATGATGGGAGTCGGCGAGGAGGAGCAGGGCGAGCCGGAGGTTGCCGATGTGCACAACCTTGGCGAGCTTGCCGCGCTGCAGGGCGTTGTCAAGTTCCCGGTGAGGATCAAGTGCGCGACTCTTCCCTGGAATACCCTCTCGGCCGCCATCGCCCGGGCGTCCGATTAAGTCCGAAGCTTCGGACCGGGCGTCACTGGGCGGCTAGCAGCTTCCCCTTGAGCGGGGTGGTGCGAGCCTCCGCAACGACGAAGTCCCGCGCGGTTCCCTCGAAGTATCGCAGCGGCGGCCGGAGCATGTTGTAGACCAGCCGGTAGCCGTTGCTTGGCGATGCCGGCTGCCCGATCTGGTGGTTGAAGTAGAAGAAGTTGGTCCAGTCGGAGTTGATGTCCATCTCCATGGCGGAGACCGCGCCAGCGCGCTTGAGCAGGTTGGCGAGCGAGGAAACCGAGAGGCCGGGGCCGCTCGCGTAGATCAGCGCTCCGTTCTTGGTCACGCCCACACCCGACCGCCAGACCAGCAGCTGGTTGCCGACGGTGGCTCCCCAGAGGGCAAAGTTGGTGGAGTTGACCAACGGGTTGATTTTCCCGTTGGAGATCAGCGGTATCAGGTTCTGGCGGACGACCGCGATCGAGGAGGGGACCTTCGAGCCCGAGTTCCAGGTGACGATGTTGGGCGTGCCGTTCTGGTAGATGACGAAAGAGGCGGCCCCGTTCCGCAACGGCACCGCGGTCTGCCCGTAGGCGTAGTACCCGCCGTTGGCATCCTGCATCCGAAAGCCGGAGTTGAAGGCCGCAACCAGCTGGTTGGCCATCCCGGAGGGGATCGGTGACATGTAGGGCCAGTGCTGCCCGCCGGGCGGCTCCTGGGCTCCGGCAAACTGGAGGAAGTTTACGAGGTGGGGATCCATCCAAGCTACGCCGGCGACCAGGGAGGTGTGGATCGGATCTGGCCTCATCAGGGTCACGTAGAGGCTGGGGATCCCCTTGACCAGCGGGCCCTCGGCCGACCACTTACCCTCATTTGGCAGCGGGGGGTTGACGAACGGCTTGATCGGAGCCGGCTTCGGCAGGTGGATGGCGTTGCTGCTGATCGCGCCAGCCGCGCCTTTGTCGGCCGTCGGTTGGAGCGCCCCTTTCGGGGGTTTCCCTCCCACCGGGGGCGTGTTCAGCGAGTACCAGGTGTTCTCCAGGAAGGCTACGAAGCTCGCGCCGCCGTTCCCTCTGACCCACTCGACGAATTTGACGCCGAGGCTGGCGGTGCCGGGCTCGGCAAGCGTCCCGATCGAGGCCCAGGAGCCGAAGAGTGCGCACACGGTCAGGGCTAGCAGGACCAGCGACCTCCGCTGGCGCTGCTTGCGAGATAGGCCGCGGCTAGCGTAATACACCCGTCTTGCTTGGCTCTGCGTCTTCACACGCTCTCCTTCTTGCGTCTTCTTCGCGTAGGCGGCGGCTTGGCGGTCGACTCCGGCCAAACTACCACGAACTCGGCTCCGCCAAGCTCCCCGTCTCTTATGAAGATCGAACCGCCCATGGCAGCAACGACGCTCTTCACTATCGCGAGTCCGAGCCCCGACCCTCCCTGCTGTCGCGAGCGGGAAGCGTCCAAGCGTGAGAAGCGTTCGAAAACTTCGGTACGTTCTCCGGGGGGGATTCCTGGCCCGTCGTCAGATACTACCAGCCGGCATCCGTCTTTCGTAGTCTCGGTGGCAATCAGCACCCGGCTCCTCGCGTACCGCACTGCATTTTCGGCTAGGTTCCGGACCACACTGCGGACCTGTTCCAGATCGCCCACCACCCGTGCCGAAGCCAGCCGGGAGAGGTCGATGACGACGCCGCCGCCGGCCCTTCTTATCCGCCTCACCTCCTCCCTCGCGAGCTCGTCGAGGTCGACCACCTCGGTTTTGAACTTGATGCCCGACTCGGTCTTGGCTAGCAGCAGGAGATCTTCGATCAGGTGCTGCATCCGGTCGCTCTCGCTCAGGGCTATCGATCCAGTCTCGGTCCAGTTGGTCGAGTCGGAGTGGAGCAGGGCGATCTCCAGGGAGGCGCGCAGCGCCGACAGCGGGCTCTTCAACTCGTGGGAGGCGTCGGCGATGAACTGCTTCTGGCGCAGGACCGAGGCCTCGAGGCGAGCGAGCATCTCGTTCATGGTCTTTGCCAGCCTGGCGATCTCGTCCGTCCCTGTGGGCTGGAAGACCCGGTTGGAGAGGTTGGAGCCGGTGATCTCGTCGACGTCATGGCGGATCTGCTCGACTGGAGCGAAGGCTCGGCGCGAGAGGATCCAGGTGGAGAGGGCGACAACCACGATCAACAGCGGGTAGAAGGCGATGAACACCTCTACCAGGGTGTGGACCGACTGGTCTACCGAGGAGAGTGAGGCGATGGTGTAGACGTAGAGGGTGCTCGTGCCTACTGCCTGAGTTGCTTTGCTTCCGACCGCCGGGAACAGCCCGTTCGGCACCTGGACCGGGATGGCGACGAAGACGGTGCGGTCGTCGACCTCGCTGTTGTTTATAGAGATCCGGTTTGCCCTCCTGGTGACGCGCATCTCGACGGTTCCCCCGGGCGGGACGCTCCCTGGGTTCTTGAGGGCGGCGACGCCCTTCAGGTTGGGGGTGTAGGAGATCACCTTCCCGGTGTTGGAGACCACCTGGGCGGCGAGGTCCCCGCGAGGAAGAGGGAGCGGGTTGGGAAGCTGCCCGTCCTTGACCAGCGAGACGATGTCGTAAGCCTCGTTCTTGGCGGTATTGACGATGTTCTGGGTAAGGTCGGAGCGCAGGATCAGCGCCACCGCTCCGAAGGCCGCCATCAGGGAGAAGCCGACGACGAAGACCGCCGCCAGGGTGGTGCGAGTCTGTACCGAAAAGATGGCGCGCGCCACCCAGCGCACCGATCGGCGCTTTGAGGTTCCGAGCCGTTCGAGACGCTTCAGGGAGGCGAGCCTCACGGCAGCCTCGGATCGTCAAGCGGTAGCCGAATCCTCCAGGACGGCGGTACGCGTGCCGCCGTCCTCCTCGAGCAGGTATCCGACGCCCCGTACCGTCTTGATCGACCGGACGTTGAAGGGCGTATCAATCTTCTTGCGCAGGTAGCCAATGTAGACCTCGACGATGTTCGAATCTCCTTCGAAATCGTAGTCCCACACGTGCTCGATGATCTCCCGCTTGTTCAGCACCTTCCCCTTGTTGCGGAGTAGGAGCTCGAGGAAGGAGAACTCTCTGGTGGTCAACTCGATCGACTGGCCACCGCGGCTGACCGAGTGGCTCGAAGGGTCGAGCGAGAGGTCTCCCGCCGCCAGGACCGGCGGCCTGCTCTCAACGTTCCTCCTGAGAAGAGCCCTGATGCGGGCCACCAGCACGGTAAAGGAGAAGGGCTTCTTCAGGAAGTCGTCGGCCCCGGTGTCGAGCGCCTCGGCCTCATCCAACTCGCCGTCCTTCGCCGTCAGCATGAGGATGGGGGTCCAGATCTCCTCGGCGCGAAGCATCGAAGTGAACTTGAAGCCGTTCAAACCGGGGAGCATGATGTCGAGGACGATGCAGTCGTAGGGAGTCGACCTGGCGAGCTCGATTCCATCCAAACCGTTCAAGCAGGTATCGACGGCAAATCCCTCCGCAACGAGTCCACGCTTCAGGGTGTCGACCAAGGTCTCTTCATCATCAACTACGAGGATGCGCATGTCTCACCGCCCTTCCAACACAGAGGCTAGCTCTCCAACTAGAGGGAAAGCTTTGGGTTTTCGCAAGGGAAGCTGAGAAGATGGCTGGCCTAGAGCATGGTCAAGGCCGGATCGGCGTCGGGTACTGCCGGCGCTGCAAATCCGTCGGGAGTACCGGTCTCGATTAGGCGATAGAGGTCTAGCTCCGGAAGCACGCCGGCAAAGGAGCGGATGGCCTCTCCGACGGGGGTGGGGCCAAGGCGCCAGCCGTACCCCAGAGCC
>JAJYHR010000080.1 GCA_021784675.1 Actinomycetes bacterium | reverse complement strand
GTGTAGGGGTTCCCGTAGAAGCCGGCGTCCCCGAAGTTGAAGACCCCGCCGTCCTTTGCCACCAGCCAGTACCCGCCGCCGGCCGGGTTGTCCGCCATCCCCACGATCGGCTGGGCGAGCGGGTGGGAGCCGCCGAGGCCGGTGAGGCCGAGGCTGTAGGTGGAGCCGTAGTTGACGGCGTTCAGGGCGTAGGTGGAGCCGTCCGCTCCGGCGAGGTTGAGGCTGGGGATGAAGCTCGAGGCGAGTTTCGAGTGGCTGAGCGGGGAGGGGGTGGCGGCTTGGTGCTGGAAGAGTACCGCGGCCCCCGCTCCGGCGAGCATAAGGCTGGAGAGGGAGCGCACGGTCATGCTGGAGAGGAGCTTCAGGCGGCGGTTCAAGATGTGACCTCCAGGGTGAAATGGGCACGTGTTTGCACCCTAGCTATATCGGCGCCGCCCGGCGGTAGGTTGAGGCCTGGTTGTTACCGGGTGTTGAAAAGTCCAGCTAGACCAGGAAGAATGGGCAAATGTTCTAACAGAAGCAGGCCGAAGCAGCAGGTAGCAGGCCGGAGAGGGCGCGTGTTGCATTGCAGCGCTCCCGCTCGTGGCGGGGTGGTTGCTACGTGACGGCAGTAGCCGGTGGCCGGGAGCGGCGGGTTCGGTGGCACCCCGTCATGGCGAGCCGGCGGTGACCCACCAAACTCACGGCTGCTCTAGGCGGGAGTCGCCGGATAGGGGGGGCGCCATGGCGCTCAGGCCGGGCGGCCCACGATCCGGTTCTCCAGGCTCCCGATCCCCTCTACGGAGGTCCTGATCACCATCCCCGGCTCGAGGAAGAGCGGGGGCTTGCGGCCGGCGCCAACGCCGGAGGGGGTTCCCATGCTCACCAGGTCCCCCGGGAGCAGGGTGGTGATCTGGGAGATGTAGGAGATGGTCTCGGCGATCCCGAAGATCATCTGGGTGGTCTTCCCGCTCTGCATCAGCTCCCCGTCCAGCTCCATGGTGAGCGAGAGGTTCCGGCCGTCGTCGACCTCGTCGCGGGTGACCATGTGCGGCCCGACCGGCGTCGTCGCCTCGAAGATCTTGCCCTGGAGGAACTGGCTGGTCCGGTTCTGGTAGTCGCGCATGGAGATGTCGTTGAGGATGGTGTAGCCGGCTACGTGGTCGAGCGCGCCGGCCTCGGTGACGAGCCGGGCGGGCTTGCCGATGATCACCGCCAGCTCCACCTCCCAGTCCATCGCCTCGGAGACCCCGGTGTGGACGATGTCGTCGTAGGGGCCGGTCAGCGTGGAGGGGAACTTGGCGAAGAGGGTGGGGAAGCCGGTCCCGGTCCGGGACATCTCGGCCACGTGGTCGGAGAAGTTGAGACCCAGGCAGATGATCTTGTCGGGATCGATCACCGGCTGGGCGTAGGTGGCGTCCTCCCTGGCGATCGACTCGTCCGTGGGGACGTCGGCAAGCGAGGCGACGTCTCCACCAAAGGACTTGAGGGCCGCGGCAAGATCCGGAAATGGCGTCAACCGGAAGTGGGTCTCGTAATCGACGGCCATCCTGGTGCTTTCCCCGACCCGCAGCGTTGCAAACCTCATGATCGCCCCTTTCCCGTGCCAACCGCGCGCTCCGTCCACATGGTAACTGCCGCCTGCCCGCAAGGCTGCTACCTCGGCCCGGCGGGTAGCTCGGGACGGTTGTGATCCCTAGGCGCCGCCGCCTTGGATCTCGCGGAACTCGGTTGTCATCTGCGATCCCGGCTCCTCCACGCAGAGGGGGCACGGATTCCCGTGCCGCTGGGAGCGCAGCATCCTCGAGCCGGACTCGTTGAGCCGGACGATGAACTCGCCGCCGACCGGGTCGATGGTCAAGGTCTTGTATGACTCCCACGTTCCATCGGGGTACATCGAGATCGACGTCGGCCGCGGGCCGGTCCGGGGCAAGCGGAGGAATCGCTTCTCCTCGGTGTCAAATATCCAGAGGCTGTTGCAGCTCTCGATCTGCTCGAAGCGTTCCGATTCGTTGATGAGCGGAGATGCCATCGCGCCTTCCCGTTTGGAAAATTCGTAACGGATAAGTTAACCCGCGTCCCTTGCAGTTAGTGTACCCGGCGGAACCCGCCGGCAGCCCTGAGTAAAGTGATGGTGCTGGCGCGAGGTAGCGCTGTACCGGCCGGAGCGGATCGTTCGCGGGTGGAGCGCCAATGCGCCTCGCGGCTTTGCAGTCGCTATAATTGCTCCCTGATCTCGAATGGAGAAGCGGTGCCAGAAGAGCAACTTACCGACGGAGAGCTCGACGAGCTGGGCGAATTCCTGGACGATCCGGAGGCTCCTGCCGACCGGTTGACGCTTACCGCCTTTGACGGCTTCTCCGCCGGGTTGGGAGTGTCGTCGGCCACCATCGAGCCCGACCGGTGGCTGGAGATCGCCATCGGCGGCGAGAGCGGGACCGAGGGGGCACCGGCGAAGATTCTGGAGCTGATGGTGCGTCACGCGGTCGCAGTGAGGCGAGTGATCCAGGAGGGTGCCTCGGAGGAGTTCACGCCGATCTTCGACGCCCTGGAGGACGAGGAGGGCGAGGAGGAGGAGGTCTCTCCAGTGGAGTGGTGTGCCGGCTTCCTGCTGGCGACCGACCTCTATCCGGAGTCGTTCAGCTCGCTTGCCGAGGACGAGGAGGCGGTCAACCTGATGCTTCCGATGGTCGTATTCGGGACCGAGGAGGGGATCGAGGCGCTCGAGGGCAAGGAGGGGGAGGACGGGTTGGCCGAAGATCTGATCGACTCGATCCAGCCGTCGGTTCTCGGGCTCTGCCGCTTCTTCAACTCCCGCAGCTAGCAGCGGTCAGGCGGTGACCGCCGCAACCTGGCCGGCCTCGACGCGGGGCGCGTCATGCCAGAGCTTCTCGATCTGGTAGAAGCGGCGGCCGTCGGGAGAGAAAAGGTGGATCGCTACCTGCCCGAAGTCGATGAGGCGCCACTCCTCGGAGTCAGCCCCCTCGACGGTTCCGGTGATCCCGAAGCGCTGCTTCATCTGGATCAGGGTCTCCCGCATCACCGTATCCATCAACCGCGGGTTGGAGGCGGTGGCGATGACGAAGTAGCTGCAGAAGGGGGAGAGATCCCTGATGTCGATCACGACGACCGCGCCGGCTTGCTTGGACTCGGCTACGCTCGCCGCAGCGAGGGCAAGATCGCCGGGCTCGAAGATCGCGGCCAACTCAGGGTTCCTGGCGGCCGGTCCGGGGATTACCCGAAAGCCGATCTTGCTGGATTGCCCTGAACCTCTTGCCACGCTGCCTCCAGGTTATCACCAGAGGAAGGGCAGCTCGGCTACTTTCCGATCAATCGCGGTAGAGCCCGTACTTCCGGACTGCGAGAATCGCCTCCCGGGGAAGCAGGAACTCCAGGGGCCGGTCGTTCTTGAACCGTTCGCGCAGGTCGGTCGAGGAGATGTCGAGCCAAGGCATCTCGGCGGAGAGCGGGTCGGCAAAGTCGAGGATGTCGATCGGGGTGGGGTAGCCGTAGCGGTTGACGACGATCAGCTTCGCCATGGTGGAGAGCTGCTCCGACCGCTCCCAGGTGTGCATGGAGAAGGCGGCGTCGGCCCCGACTACCAGGTAGAGCTCGTCCTCTGGGCTGAGCTGCCTTAGCTCGAACAGGGTGTCGACGGTGTAGGAGAGCCCCCCGCGGTTGATCTCCAGCTCGCAGGGTTCGAGTCCGGGGTGCGCCGCCAGAACCTCCGAGACGACCAGGTAGCGGAGCCGGGCGTCGGTGAGCTCGCGCATCCCCTCCTTCTGCCAGGGAAGGTTGGCCACCACGAAGAGGACCTTGTCCAGCCTCCCGGCGTAGAGGGCGTTCTGGGCCGCGACCAGGTGGCCGATGTGGATCGGGTCGAAGGTGCCGCCGAATACACCGATGCGCATACCAGAGACCCTAGAAGGACGCCACTACCGGCGCGAAGCTTTCGATCTGGTCTTCGTGCAGGACCCACTCGCCGATCCCGTGTTCGGAGTGGAGCCGCCCTACCTTGTCGACCAGCTCGTCTACGGAGCCGGCGAGCACCGGTGGCATCATCATGGCCTCCTCGAGATCGACGCCGAAGGCGGTAGCGATCTCGGCCAGCCAGGCGCGGGCGCCGGCCCCCACCCGAACGAGGACCGTCCTCACCTGGAGGAGAGGGTCTCTCCCGTGCTCTGCTGCAGCGCTCTTCACCACCTCGATCTTGGCAAGGTGAGCCGGAAGCGTCAACTCGGCGATGGTCTCCTCGGTGAAGTTCTCCGAAGTCAACCGGGGGTTGATCCCTACCGTGCCGGCGTAGGCGGCGGCGAGCGGGAGCATCCGCGCGCCACCCCCACCCACCGTGATCTCGAAGGGGGCGGAGATCGCCGGCATCGGGAGGTCGGAGATGCGGTAGTAGCGGCCCTCGAAGTCGAGACGTTTCCCTACCGCAGCGGCTGAGAGGATCTCCAGAGCCTCGGCCAGCCGGTCGATGCGCTCGCGCGCGGGGCCGAGACCGGCGCCGATCGTCGCCAGGTCGGAGGCCTTCCAACCGGCGCCGATGCCGAGGTCGATCCGGCCGGGGAAGAGGCCGGCCAGGGTGGCGAACTCCCGGCCAAGCAGGCCGGGATGCCGGAGCTCGTTGTTGAGCACCAGCGTGCCGGCCTTGACCCGGGCGGTGCGGGCGGCGAGGTAGCCAACGCCGGCTAGCGGCGCGGCCTGGCCGTCGAGATGGTCTGGAAGGGTCACCTTGCGGTAGCCGATCTCCTCGATGGTGCGGAGCAGCGGGTCGAGCTCGGCCGGCGGCCTCAGCTCGTTCAGCTGGATGGCGAAGCTAGGTTTGTCCATTGTCCAACCAACTTAAACCCTCGGGCGAGCTTTCATGGCCAGCGCAGCACTTTAGACTGTCCCGAGGAGGTCTGATGCCGAGCGACTGGAATCCGTGGGACTGGGAAGGCTACCGGTTGGACCAGCAGCCCGACTGGCCGGATCCGGAGGCGCTCTCCGCCGTTCTCAAGGAGCTCGCGACGAGGAGCCCGCTGGTCTACCCCTCCGAGATCGAGGAGCTCAGGGGCTCCCTCGCCAAGGCGGCGAACGGCAAGGCCTTCGTCCTTCAGGCCGGAGACTGCGCCGAGTCCTTCCACGACCATTCGGCCACCGCCATCCGCGCCAAGCTCAAGGTCATCCTCCAGATGGCGGTGGTCCTCACCTACTCTTCCGGGGTTTCGGTGGTCAAGATCGGGCGCATCGCCGGGCAGTTCGCCAAGCCCCGCTCCTCCCCGATGGAGGAGGTCGACGGGGTGGAGCTGCCCTCCTTCCGGGGCCACATCGTCCACGCCGACGAGGCGACCGCGGCCGCCCGGCGGCCGGAACCGGAGCGGCTGCTCCGTGCGTACGAGCAGTCGAGGTCGACGGTGCAGATCTTGAAGGCGCTGACCGAGGGGGGCTTCTCGGATCTGTCGCAGGCGCACATGTGGAACCTCGACTTCGTGGAGTCCTCGCCGGAGGGCGAGCGCTACGAGGCCGTCGCCGCCGAGATCGACCGGGCGCTGAAGTTCATGGCCGCCTGCGGGATCGACCTCAGCACCGAAGAGGTGCTGCACAAGGTGGATATCTGGACCTCTCACGAGGCGCTGCTGCTCGGGTACGAGGCCGCGCTCACCAGGAGGGACCGATCTTCCGGCAGGTACTACGACCTTAGCGCTCACTCGGTTTGGGTGGGCGAGCGGACCCGGTCGCTCGACGGCGGCCATCTCCGCTTCGTCTCCGGCATCGCCAACCCGATCGGGATCAAGGTCGGGCCGACCATGGCTGCCGCCGAGCTGCTGGAGATCTGCGAGATGGTGAACCCCGATCGGATCCCCGGCCGGCTGACCCTGGTGTCGAGGATGGGCACCGGTTTGGTAGAGGAGCGGCTCCCTGAACTGGTCCGGGCGGTGCGAGACGCCGGGCATCCGGTGGTCTGGTTGTGCGACCCGATGCACGGCAACACCTTCACCTCGGAGACGGGCTACAAGACCCGCCGGTTCGAGGACATCTTCGCCGAGATCGCCTCCTTCTTCGGAATCCATCGCCGCCTGGGGACGTGGGCGGGCGGGGTCCACATCGAGCTGACCGGGGAGGACGTCACCGAGTGCCTGGGCGGATCGCTCGAGGTGCTGCAGTCGGAGCTTTGCCGCGCCTACGACACCATCTGCGACCCCAGGCTCAACGCCAGGCAGTCCCTTGACCTCGCCTACCGCGTGGCTGAGCTGCTGATCCACTGACGGTACTTGGCGTTATCGAGCCTTTACATCTTCGAAACTTACTTGGGATATACGCTCGCGAAATGTGGGTATCGTTGTTCCATGCGGGCCTGACACGACGGCGTGGGGGGATCAGGTCCGCATGTTTGCCCCTTCAAGTTAGGAGTGTTGAGTGAAACTGGTCACGGCGATAGTACGTCCACACGTTGTAGATGGGATTCGCGAGCGGCTGGAGACCCTTGGAATCCAGGGGATGACGATCTCGGAGGTGCAGGGATTCGGGCGGCAGGGTGGCCATACCGAGATCTATCGCGGAGCCGAGTACAAGGTCAACTTCCTACCGAAGATCAAAGTCGAGGTTGTCTGCGACGACGCCTTCATCGACGAGGTAATCGAGTCGGTCACCAAGGAGGCCGGATCGGGGAAGATCGGCGACGGGAAGATCTGGGTCACCGAGGTCTCCGACGTTATCCGGATCCGTACCCTCGAGCGGGGAAGAGACGCGCTCTAGCGTAGCGACGGCGCTCGATGCTCTCCGGTCCCGGTGGGGCGGGTTCGAGGAGCGAGGCCTCAGCTGGTCCTGGCGCGTCTCCGAGGCGGTCGATCAGGTCCTAGGGGAGGCGTTCTCCAACGCCCCCGGGCTCATCGTGCTGGCGGTGGGCTCCCTAGGCTCTCGCCGGTTGACCCCGTACTCGGATCTGGATCTGGCGATAGTACACGAAGGGCGGATCCGCCTCGCCGACGAGGAGCTGGTAACCAGCGTCCTCTACGGCATCTGGGACGCCGGATTTGGCTTGGATCACTCGACGCGGACTCCCAAGGAGCTCCAGATGGCGGCCGCGGACGATCCGCGCGTGCTGGTCGGCATGGCTTCAGCGCGGGTGCTCTCGGGTGATGGCGAGCGGTGGGCGGAGATCCACGCCAAGCTCGCCAAGCGTTCCGCGAGGTCCCTCTACAGCATCCTCGGCAAGCTCGAGCACGACTCCCTGGAGCGGGAGGCGAAGTACGGCTCTGCCGCGAGCCTGTCCGAGCCCGATATCAAGCAGTCCTTCGGCGGGACCCGCGATTTCGCGGTCGCTGAGCTGGTCGGCTGGCTCGACGGCTCCCAAAAGTTCGACGTCCAGGCCACCGGGATCCACGGCGTGAGAGTAGAGCTCCACCGGCTCGCCGGCCGGCCTTCAGACCGGCTCACCATCGAGGCCCAGAACGAGGTGGCTGCGGCCATCTCCGGCTCCCGAGAGGAGCTGATGGAGGGGTTTGGCCGCTCGGCGCTGGCGGTCGAGGACTTTCTGGAGAGCGCGTACGACCTTCATCTCGCGCCCGGCAGGGGCCGCAAGGAAGCCCATCCGGCGCGCAGGCGGAGGGTGGCGGTGAGAACGGGCGCCGGCGGGTCGCGCGCCGAGCTTCTGGCGGAGCTGGCCCGGATCGCCAGGGCGGGATGTGTGCCGGTGACCGCCTCGCTCGTGGAGGCGCTTCCCCAGGTGGCGGCGCCTGAGGTGGTTGCTCCGATGGCCGAGACCGAACGGTACTCGTTCATGGAGATCCTGGAGTCAGGGGACCTGCTGTGGCCGATCTACCGGTCGATGGTGATCTCCGGGATGGCCGGGGCGCTCTTCCCGTGGTGGGAGCGGGCGATCTTGAGGCCGCAGAACAACCCCTACCATCGGTACCGGCTCGATCGCCACCTGCTGGAGACGGTGCAGTACGCGAGCCGGGAGCGCCGCCGGGTCTCGCGGCCGGATCTGCTGATGGTGTCGGCGCTGCTCCACGACATCGGCAAGGGCCTGAACGGCGACCATTCGGTGGCGGGCGCCGGGGTGGCGGTCGAGATCGCCAGGCTGCTCGGCTTTGACGAGGCCGACTCCGCCGTGATCGCGCGGGTGGTGCGCAACCACCTGCTGCTGGTCGACACCGCGCTGAGGCGCAACGCGCGGGATCCGAAGGTGATCTCCGCGGTGGCGAAGAACGCCGGCTCCAAGGCGGTGATGGAGCTGCTCGAGGTGCTCACCGAAGCTGACGCCCGGGCTACCGGCCCCGGTTCCTGGTCGGAGTGGAAGGCCCGGATGGTGCTCGATCTCGAGGATCAGGTCCACCGGGCGCTAGCCGGCGAGCCGCTGGAGATCGGGCTCGCCGGCGTCGCTCCGGCGAAGCTCACCGAGCTGGTGGAGGGGTGCCGCGGCCAGGTCACCGTCGAGCGGTTCGAGGGCCGGATCGTGGTGGCCATGCCCGACCGGCCGGGGCTGCTGGCGCAGATCGCCGGGATCCTGCTCGCCGATCATCTTGAGGTGGTGGCGGTCGACGCCCTCACGGTCGGCGGGGTGGCGGTCGAGTCGATCGTAGTGGCGCCGCTCCGGCGTACCGAGCCCAACTGGCACCGGATCAGGAGCCGGCTCGAGGAGGCGCTCCGCGATCCGAGCCTGGTCCCGAGGCTGGTGGGGCAGACCGTGGATACCTACGCGTCGAGGACGAAGAGCCGAGTGGTAGAGTCGAGGGTGGTGATCGACAAGCGGCACGTCTGCCTGGTGGAGGTGCGCTCCGGAGACCGGCTTGGCCTCCTCTACCAGCTCGCCTCCCACATCGCCAGCCACGGCCTCAGCATCGAGGCGGCCCGGGTCCAGACGCTGGGGCCGGATGTGGTCGACACCTTCTATGTCACCGGCTCGGACGGGGAGGTTCCGGGGGAGTCGGTACTGGACGCGCTCTACGAGGGCCTATCCAGCCTGCTGGTCACCTAGCGGCGTCCTGCCGGCAGCGACGGAGTGGGAGTAGAGCAGGTACGCGAGCACGGCCAGCAGGATCAGCGCCGGCGCGTCTATCGAGAGCATCATCGGCTCGTAGCCGTAGGCGACGGCGATCTCTCCAAGGAGTGGAGGAACGGCCACCGAGACCAGGTTGGAGGCTCCGATGAGGGTGGAGTTCGCCCTGGGCAGCTCCTCGGGTGCGAGCGAGTCGGCGAGCAGGCTGAGCCCGAGCGGGAAGATGATCCCGTGGGGAACGCCGACGACGGCCATCCCGATCAGGAAGAAGGCGAAGGAGTGGCCGGTGGCGATGATCGCTATGCCGGCGAGGGTGAGGACTCCGGAGAGGATGAAGGCTGAGCTCTTCCGCTTGACCGGGGCAAGCCAGGCGAGCACCGCCCGGGAGAGCAGGGAGGTTGCGAAGAAGGCGGTGAAGGCCAGCTGAGCTTGGGCCGCGGTGGCGTGGGCCTGGGCGCGGGCGACCTCGGCTCCGAAGACGGTGATCCCGGCGAAGGGGACCGCGTACATGAGCTGGGCGACGAGCGCCTTCTGCACGGGATGGAGGCTGATGGCCCGCCGTCTCGGTGGCCGGTCGGCGGAGCCGGTTGCCGTGGAGGAGGGGTTTGCTGGCGCGTGGCGCATGCGCGACACCATGGCGGCGATGGTGATGATCGGGAAGACGGTGAAGGCGAAGAATGGCCAGCGAACGTCCTGGCCAACCTGCTCCAGGAGGAATGCTTCGACGAGGGGCGCCACCGCCAGCGAGCCGCTGAGCACCAGGGTGTAGAGTGCGAGCAGGCGCTCCGACCCGACGCCGCCGGTTCTGGCTGCGCGCTGGACTACCCCGGTGAGGCCGGGAAGCCCCAACCCTCCGGAGACGCCGAGGAGGATGGCTCCAACGATCACCTCCCAGACCGTCTGCGAGGCCCCGATGACTACGAGCGCGGCTATCAGCAGGACCGAGCCTGCGATTACCGACCGCTCGAGCTGGTGTGGCTTTGCCCGCGAGCTCACCAGGAAGGTGCTGGCGACCATGGAAGCTCCGGCAACCGCTCCGATGACACCGATGGTCGAGGGTCCGAGCCCGAGCTTGTCCCTGACCAGGAGAGCGATGGTGGTCAGCGCCATATTCTGGGTTCCCCGGAAGGCCGCCGAAGCTGCGAAGAGGTCGGAGTACTGCTTCAGCTTCCCTAGCTTGCCCAAAACCATCTCAGTCTGCCCTGTTCTGCCGTGCGTATCGATAGCGTTGCGATGTTTAATCTGTAGTAAAGCCTACACGGTGAAATGTTTGCATGTGCAAACAATCGTTGCCCCTGTAGCTCAGCGGATAGAGCAGCTGCCTTCTAAGCAGTAGGTCGCAGGTTCGAGTCCTGCCGGGGGCACCAGGTCAGAGGGTAAAAATGGTAAATGCGAAATTGTCCGTGACATCTTTGTGACATCCCCAATCTCTAGAACGTCCAGGTTAGTGGTAGTATGGCTCCATGCGCGGGAGCATCACACCCCATAAGGGTTAAGTACTTGGCGGCTCCGCGTGTATCTCGGTCGGGACCCAGCTACCGGCCAGAAGCGGTACCGGACGCAAGTCTTGCACGGTCCGCGACGCTAGGCGGAGAAAGCTCTTAATAGCATGATCGCCTCCGCCCAGGAGATGGTAACGCCGAGCTCTGCAACCGTCGGGCACCTGTTGGATGAGTGGCTGCGGTTCTGCGAGACTAGGGGTCTTACCCCGAAAACAATCCATGAGTATCGGTGGCATGTACAAAAGGGGATCGTCCCCGTCCTTGGTGGTATACCGATTGTCGAGCTCACTGCAAAAGATATTGACTGGAATTACTCACCAAGCCGGACACTGAACTCCGCTTACATATGCGGCTTGGATGGGGTCCGCGTCAGACCTCCAGACCGATTCAGCGAACACCAGTTCGCCACAATCACCCAGGGAAGGCCCGGAAGTGCCGAGGTCGGAGACTCGATGTGTTCTCACCGACGGAGAAAGTCGATCACCGGAGCCAGCGATTCGGAGGAGCTGTCGAAGCTGCAAACGTCGGCCGCCACGTCGGTTACCTCCTCAAGGAACGTCTCGTGAGCGCCTTGAGCCGGGTCCTCGATCGTCGCCTCGGCGTAGAGGACGGCGAAGCGGGCGAGGCGACGGTCGGCTTTCTTGCGGAGCACGCGTCCCATCCGCTGGATCATCTGGCGACGCGAACTGCTGGCGCCGAGGATTATTGCCAGATCCGCCTCGGGGACGTCGATACCCTCGTCGAGCACATTCGGAGCTGAGATCACGTGGAGATCACCATTGGCGAAGCGCCGAAGCACCTCGCGGCGAAGCCCCATCGGGACGCGCGAGTGGACGACTCCGGCCCGCAGGCCTTGAGCGGCCAAGACTGATTGGGCAAGCTCGGCCGTCACGATGGAGCGCGTGAACACGATTGAGCGTGCGGCCGCCGCCACTGCGGGGGCGAGGGCGCCAAGGACTCGGGTCTTGGAGGGAGTGTCAGCCAGGAGGCGGCGTCGCTCGATCAGGAGCGCGAGGTAGACGCGGGCTTCTGTGGCGCCTTCCGGCTCGGTCCCAGCGCCAGCTGCCATCATCTTGAGCGCGCGAATGAACCGGGCAAACGAATCCGTCGGCAGCTCGAAGCGCGCTATCAATCTCGCATAGCGAACACCTAGATCCTCGGTGAGCTCGTCGTAGCGAAATTGCTCTTCCCGCGGTAAGGCCACGCCTACTAACGCCACGGTGAAGCGAGCCGTAACGCCGTCGTCGACGGCCCGCCGGTACCCCATGCGAAAGCAGGTGGGGCCGAAGTAAGGCTGCAGCCAGTCGACGTGCCCGTCGTCGTCACGGGCGTAGGTGGCGCTCAGACCGAGCCGGCGCTCGAAGCGAGGGTCGAGGACGAGGCGGTTCATCGGGCTTGCGTATCGATGACACTCGTCGGCTACGAGCAGGCCACCGCGCCGGCTTACGCCGAGATCGGCATCTCGCAGGCTGTTCACGACACCCACGACGACGTCGTGGTCGGCAAAGCTCGCGGTCTCACCGCCGCCGAGACACCCGACCGAGTAGCCCGACGGGAGAAATGGCGAAACGTGGCGGCGCCACTGATGCATCAGCTCGATGGTGGGAACGACCACGAGCACGTGACCTCTGCCGGCCAGCTCGTCGACCGCCGAGGCGATCCCGAGCATCGTCTTGCCCGATCCGGTGACTGCTTCGACGACGCCGCGGCGGGCTGAGGCTGCCCAGCTGTCGAGGGCGTCGCGCTGCCACTCGTACAGGCGCGAACGATCGAATCTTGGCGGCCGGCTCTCCACGAGGTGGATCGCCGGGAGGGTGCCAACTTGAGCGTCGGCGGCGAGCCACCAGTGTGGCGGTTCGTCACGATCGCATCGAAAACGTTCGCGCCCGCCGAACAGCGTCAGCGTGATCGCTCTCAAGCGCCAAGCAACCTGGCCCGACGGCTGAACGAGTTCCAGCACGGCTGCAAGCTCGGCGGCCGTCAGGCCGGGGCGCTCCGCCAGAACATCGCTGATGTCGTCGGCAAGCAGATCTTCACTCCCCGCTGGTTGACTCTGCTGTCCAGAAGGTGGAACCCTCATCCGCGGGCGTAGGGCCGTCGTCGAGAGGGTGGTCGGTGTCGGTCTCGGAGTCGTGGGCGCTTTCGGGGCGCTCCAGCTCTGCGTCCTCGCTCAGGTCGACGACAAGAGTGCCAGCCTCTATTTCCGGCTCGTAGGAAGGGTCGAGGCGCCGCAGGTCCCACTCGCTGATCCAGGCCCGGACGTACTGGCGCATTCGATTCGACGGCAGTCGCTCAAGTCCTGACACCGCGGGGGGGTCCCAGCCGAACGCCTCGCCATGGATCTCCCGCAACCGGTTGTAGGTGCGGTCGAGCTCCTCCTGAGCGGGAGGCTGCAGCTTCACCTGTTCATGGCCGATGATGCGCATCCCCGTCTCCGCCAGCGAGGCAAGCAACTCGTCGGCCACCACCCCGCTTGCGCGCAAGCGCTGCGGGATCAACACGGTGTCGTTCTTGCCCACCAACACTTGGGTTTCGTAGTCGTCGACCGTGGCGAGCACGGCACCGATCGGCGCACTCGGATCGTCACGATCTCCGCGAACCCAGCGGGCGATCTCGGCGTAGGACTTGGCGCGCTGCGCGATGCTGTAACGACCGATCAACTCGACCTCGTCGAACAGGACGATCCAACCCCTCAAGCCGGCCGCGCGGATCAGTCTCGAGACGAAGCGGAACCGCTGCCGCGACAGATCTGCCTCCCGCACGCCCGTGATCCGATACGAGGAGCTGGCGCCGTGCTCGCGAAGGCGCCGGCGGATGTCGGTCACGGAAAGCCTGTCGCCTGCCCAGAAACGGATGATGCGATCGCTTAGCTCCTCGTCGCCACGGGCGTACTCGTAGAGATAGAGCGTGGCGGCGAACTGCTTGTCCACCGGGGCATTGTCCCCGTGAACCCACCGGTACAGATCGCGGTACTCCGGGGAATCAAGATCGAGCGCTACCGCGATCTCATCGATCGCCGACCCAGCACGGCCAGGTACCCGAGCCTCGTCGATGGCGGCGCGGAAGACCTTGGAAGGGTCATAGAGGGGTGTCTCTTTGGAAACCGTCACCTTCGACACCACGAAACCCTCGCTGAGGGCGATATTCGCCAGGTGCTCGAGCACATGGCTCTTGCCGGTGCCAAAGCCACCACCGATCATGATGGCTCGAGAGCTGGACCGAGACGGCGAGGTGACGAGGGAGGCGATCGGACCTGAGGACATGGCCGGCGATCCATCGGGCCGCAGACCCACCTCGTCGAGGATGCCAGAAAAACGATCCTCGACACCGACCTGCATCGAGCCGAGCTCGACGACGGCATCACGGTTCGGCACGCCAGCCCGAAGAGCTTCGAGGGCCCGGCGGGCCCTTACGCCTCTCGAAGTCTCGACTGTCACGATCCCACCTCCTCGCGGCCGACCCGGACAAGGGAGGAGAACGGGTTGTCACGGCGACGGTCGCGTATCTCGTCGAAGATCCTCAGCTTCAATGCCTGGTAGGCGTCGAGACCGCGAAGCTCGTCGGTCAACAACTCCGGCGCAGCGATCACGACGATGCAGCACCGCGCGAGCTCGTCGGTGCTGTCGATCAGCTGACGCAGCACCTCGTAGGCGTCGAGCAACCCGAGCCTCGTGTAGTACTGGCCGGCTCGCTCTTCAACTGGAGGCCTGCGGGCGACGCCCAGACGGCGCACGTCAATAACGACCAGCAGTCCCGCGCACCCGTTCGTCGCCAACCAGTGCGGCAGCGAGAACAGCATCTGCCGGGCGTTATGACGAGCGATCCGGCGGTAAATAAGGGCCGACTTGAGCGCCGACATCTGGCGCAAGTCCCCGCGTAGCCACTCCAAGAGGGCAGCGTGCTCGGCGTCGCTCACCTGCCCCGTTCGGAAGGCCGCCTGGCACAATCGCAACATGGCGATGCGGAACTCCTGCACCATGTTGAAATCCTTGAAGATACGCAGCTGCAGCTCCCGGTCGACGTCGCGCTTGAGCTCGCGAGCGTCGGTTCGGTAGTGGACTGCGAGCGCGTCAAGCGTCGGGACGTCGTCTGTTGGTGGCGGGAAGCCAGCCGCCGTGGTGGCGCCCCGAAGGGCCTCGGCGGCCAAACCGTCCCAATCAACCTGCCGAGCCACCTCGAAGAAGATCTGTTCCATCAAGTGAACGCGCGTCGTGGCCGCGTCCACCGTCGCGACGGCGTAGCCGGCTTCCCTCGCTTCGCCGACGAGCTGGTCGCGAAAGCTCGGTGCCACCGAGTCGGCCGCCACCGCGAACTTGACGGCGGATCCGCCGGTGTCCACGTAGCCGCGGAGGTACTCACGAGCAAGGAAGCCGACGTACTCGTCCGGGCTGATCACGTCACTGGCTCCTCGAAGCTGATGCCGGCATAGTCCTTCGCCTGCCCGTTTCGGGTGACGGTGCGAAGCACACTCGTGGAGCGTGTCAGGGCGCTCGCTGGCAGGCTCATCCTGCGTCCTCGTTTCGTTGTGACGACGCGGCTCTGGTCGAGCAGGTAGATGTCGCGGGCAAACTCGGGTCTGGTGTACTCGCGCGCGCTGCCAGGCATGATCGTAAGCGCGCTGTGGACATCCACGAGCTTGACTGGAGCGCCGGACCGCATCGCTTTCGAGGCGACGACGAAGTCGTAGGCGATGGCAAGCGACTCGATGAACGCCTCCGGTTTGAACTTGGGCTCTTGCTGCTGAAGGGCGCTGAGCACTGCGACCACGACGGACGGGCGGATGCGGCGGTCCTTCTTCTTGTCGACGACGACCGAGGTATCGCCGGCCGACACCTGCACGATGACGGGGTAAGAAAGGATGCGGTCATCGGACTCAAAAGCGTTCACGCCCCCTTCGGCAGCGGCCGCCAGCAGCTCCTTTGAGTAGTCGCCGGACGCGAACCAGCTCTCGACGTCGAAGCGCCAGCCATCCCTCAGCCGGCAGGCCGCCGACGACGTTTCCGCCGCCAGTTGCTGAGCTGCGGCGAGGACTTGAGGGATGTCTCGGACGGTCCCGGTCTCGGCGGCCGTCTTGGCCCTCTTCGCGACGCGGGCCAGGGCGGCCACCGCCTGTAGCAACACGGTGGCGTCAGCCTCGAGTGCTTCGAGGGCATCTTCGAGGCAGCCGCCGGATGCGGTGGGCTCGTCAATCATCCTGCCTCTCCTCTCGCGGATTCAAGTTTGAAGTGCAACGCGTCGCTGGATTCGAGTGTACTGCATCAAGGTCTTGAAGAACACCTCGTAGGGCACGTGTACCCCAGGCGCTTGCGACGACGGTGGTTGAGAACATGCTCGGTCCGGGAGCACTGCTGGGGCGTCACGCTCTCCAGGGTCTGCCCCGTCGGCAGGTACTGACGGATCAGGCTGTTTGTGTATCGTTTGAGATCGCGTTACCATCAGATCGCCCCGAGGGGACTGGCGGCTTTAGCCGTCAGGGGACTCGGGACTCGGGCCCAAGACCCGACCGTCCCTGCCGCTGTCGTAGCCAGGCGGTAGAGGCGTGATCGCACGGTTGCTCCTCGCTTTCGTAGTTATGCGGGTGGTGTATCGTCGTTCCGGCCGCACCTGGTGTGGTGCCCGAAGTATCGGCGCCGACTGCTGGTCGGCCGGGTGGCGACCCGCTTGGATCGGCTGTTGAGCGAGATCGCTGCCGAGAACGGCTGGCAGATCGTCGCCCGAGAGCTCATGCCCGACCGCGTGTGCGTCTTCATTCGGGTCCGCCTGACCGATTCTTTCGCTGAGGTGGTCCGCCGTCGTGTGCCATGGCCGAAGTCGTACTTTGCCGCGTCGGTCGGGTATGTCTTTGAGCCGACCGTTCGCCGGTACCAGTGGGACGCTGCGTGAGGCGGGCCTACAAGTTCCGCCTGCGACACTTGACCTCGAAGACGCCGTCGCCGATCTCCAGCTGGCACGACCCTTCGGCTCAGCTGTAGAGGTCGGCGAGGGCGACAAGGTGCACGTCGGCCCGCTCTGCCGCCTCGGTCTTGAGGCGGTCGGTGAACCCAGACGCGGACACTAGGACGATTGCCGCGTCCTCAGCGCCGGGTAGCAAGGTTCTCGTACGTTCCAGTCGGTTCAGCTCACCAACGTCGAGTTGACGGAGCTTCGTCTCGCCAATCGCCTCGATGACTCGGTGCCGGGGCCCCGTTCCTGGACTGAGCGCCACGATGTCGAGTTCATGAGCGGAGCGGTCGTCCTTGTCGCTGATGACCGTCGTGCCGACCCTGATGATCGGGGCGCCGATAAGTTGCTTGCCGACCCGGGCGATGTGTTCACGCGCCAGCTGCTCGAAATGGGGACCGAGAACGAGCGACTCGAAGCTCGACTGAGAGTCCGCCCATGCCTCGGCGCCACGGCGGTCCTCGAAGAGGGCGGTTCGAGGGTGGCGCACAGCTTGGTGGAAGCGGACGATGGGCTCGGCGATGCGGTAGACGGGACGACGCTGGCGAACGACATCGTCGTCCTTGGCGAGAAAGCCGAGGCGCACAAGGGAAGCAAGCGGATGCAAGACGCTCTGCTGGGAGCGGCCAAGCTCGCTGGAGATCGCCGACTGGGTTCTGCACCCAGCTGCGACGGCCGAGAGCACCGAGAGGTAGAGGGCCCTGTTCTCGAGGCCGCGTTGCTCGCCGAGAAGCCATTCGTCCTCCCGGAACAGGGCGCCAGCGGGCGAGAGCACCTCGTCGACGACCCAGGCATCAAACTCCTCCATCGATGACGGCACCGAACGCACGAGCTCACGGTAGCCGGGCGTCCCGCCAAGGATCGCGTCGACACGGAAGGCCAGTCGGGCGTCGGTGATGCCCCAGAAACGGGCAGATTCAAGGTAGCTGAAGGGGCGTATCAGGAGGCTGGTCTGCACCCGACCACGCAGCGCTCCTTGACCCTCGAGGAGGTTGGCCATCACCGAGATCGCCGACCCGCAGAGGATGAGACGGACCGCGGGCCAGCTCTCGTCCTTCGAGTGGTCGACGGCGCGCTGAAGAAGAGACGGCAATTCAGGGGTCTTCTCGAGCAGGTACGGGAATTCATCGATGACCGCCACGGCCGCGCCGCTGACCGACGGCGCGCCTCCAAGCAGCATCGTTCCAGGAGGCATGGCCCCAAGCACTGCGCTCGTTCGAGGCGCAAGCCGCCCGAGGTTCGAGATCGCTTCGTCCCAGTTGGCAAGGGCCAGTCGGCCGACGCCGCGGTGGGCGCCGAGACGGTCGCCGAACTCGGCCAGTGCCTGCGCTGGCTCGTGCTCCAGTGCCTGGTAGTAGAAGCCCCCGGTCGCAGCAGCGAGGCGGCGAAGTGGATAGGACTTGCCCTGGCGTCGCCGGCCAAAGACGATGGCGATCCGAAGCCCCGGGGTCCTGTCCGAGACGAAGGCTGATAGTTCCGCCCACTCCCGCTCTCGGTCGAACAGGTCGGCGGGCCGCTCTAGCGCTGTGCTCATGAGGTACACAATACAAGCTGCGGTTTGTATAACTCCACCTTGTGACTCTCGTAATGGAAGTGTCCCAGGAGAGGGAACGCCCACTCGCCGTGAAGGAAGCCCTTGCCGTGCTCCAACGCCGCGCCGAGCGTATGGGCGAGAGCGGCTACGCGCTTGAAGGCCGCCAGCTCCGCAGGTAGCTCAGAGGGGGTGTCTCATCCAGCGATGGTGTCCGACCAGCCAACGTTCGAGTGACGGAGGCGGAGTTCGGCTGGCCCATCGCCAGGCTGTTAGCTGTTGACCACCGGCTGCCAGACCATCGGGTCGGCAGGCTGATCCTGGTGGACGTGGCGGACGATGATCGGTCGGGCAGGGACCGGGTGGTGCTCTACGCACGGGTATCGAGCTACGACCAACGAAGCGACCTCGACCGCCAGGTGGCAAGGCTCACCACGTGGGCAACGGCACAGGGTATGGCCGTCACTGAGGTCGTCACCGAGGTCGGCTCGGGGATGAACGGCAAGCGCCGCAGGCTCCAGCGGGTGCTCGCGGACCCCACGGCTGAGACGATCGTCGTCGAGCACCGGGACCGCCTGGCCCGCTTCGGGGTGGAGAACCTGGAGGCGGCTCTGGCTGCTCAAGGCAGGCGGATCGCGGTCGTGGACCCCGGAGAGGTGGACGACGACCTGGTGCGCGACATGACCGAGGTGCTGACTTCTTTCTGCGCCCGGCTGTACGGCCGTCGTGGGGCTCGCAACCGGGCGATCAAGGCTCTCGGCTGCGCCAAGAACGACATCGGGCCGGCGGCGCTGTCACAGCCTGGCGCGAGGATGCAGCTGTGACCAGGTGTCACCAGGTCCCCGAGGGCTTCCACCTCCGAGGCATCGCCTTCACCTTGGATTTCACGTCGGCCCAACGCACCCGGATGTCGAGCTTCTTCGGCGGCAGGAGGTTCGCCTACAACTGGGGCCTGCGGCTGCTGAAGGACCGCATGGACGGCCTACGGGTCTTCGCCGAGCTGGCCATGCGCCAGGGGGCTACGGTCGAGGAAGCCAAGGACTTCGCAGAGGGCCTGGTCGGGCCGACATCTCGGTCTTGTGCCGAGATGCACCGCATCTGCGCCGAGCTGGCCATGCGCCAGGGGGCGAGCCTCGAAGATGCGAAGAAGTGGGCGAATGAGATGGCCGAGCCAGACATCTGGACCCTATTCGGGATGCGCAAGGTTTGGAACCGCCTGAAGGCCGAAGAGGCCTCGTGGTGGGCGGAGAACTCCAAGGAGGTCTATTCCTCCGCCTTTAGTGATCTCCAGGCGGGGCTCTCCAACTGGCGCGCCTCGACGAGAGGCACCCGCAAGGGCCCGAGCGTGGGCTTCCCCCGCTTCAAGTCGAAATGGGACCGCCAGTCGGTCACCTTCACCACCGGGGCGAAAGCGATCCTCGATGCCCATCACATCCAGATCCCGAGGATCGAGGGTCCGGTCAAGGTCCGAGAGGACCTCTCTTCTTTCATCGAGGCACGAGAGCGGGGGGAGCTGCGCCTGCTCGCCCTCACGGTTACCCGCGACCCCGACGGCACCGACCGGGCTTCCTTCGGCGCGGACGAGGCCGATCGGTGCCTGGCCGATCGGGCCAACCGCAAGGCACCGGTGCGGGGCTTCGACGTCGGGATAAAGACCCCTCTCATGGCCTCTGGAGGCAAGCCGCTCACCCTCCGCCGGGCGAGGGGGACGGTCGGGAAAGCTCTTGGCATCTCTCATCGCTCCCCTCTCGCTTCGATGGTCCTCGACGCGATCGGCACCGCCAGAGAGCGCGACAAGTTGCCAGCCCGAAGCGTCTCCAAGGCGGCCCTTGCCCGCTTCGTGGATGCGGCGGGAAAGGGTGCGGGCGACACCTCCTACGCCAGGGTGCGGGCCGCCTTGGTCGACGAGGAGCTGCTGGCGACCTGCAAGGAGATCGAGGCAGGGGCCCGCTCCGAGGCGGCTGCCAGGAGCGGACGGCGCCGCGCGAAGAGGAGCGGGCGCCTGGATGTCCGCAGGCGCGAGGCCCCCGAAGATTGCAAGGCCCGCCTGGAGGCGGAGGCGGAGTCCCGGCGAGTGGCGCACAAGGCCAAAGTCGGCGAAGCGGTGGTGAAGAAGAGGGCGACCAACCCCGCAGCATCGGCTTTCAACCGGGGATGGGCGTTGCCCGACCCCGACCGCCTGGCCCGAAAGGAGCGCGGGCGCAGGCGATATGACCGCCAGCTCTCCCGCCAGCGACAAGCCCAGGACAACGCCGAGCTGAAAGAGCGCTCCAAGCGCTACCAAAAGGCCAAGCGCTCTCGGGCAGCGACTTGTGCTGGCCAGCGCCACGCTCGCAAGGACTTCGCCCACAAGCTCACCATCAGGGAGGCCCGGCGAACCGGCCTCGGGGTGGTGGAGTCGCTCGCGACCAAGAACTTGATGGCGAAGGGCGGATGGAGAAAGCGGGGGCTGAACCGCGGCCTCGGCAACGCCGGGTTGTCGATGATCCTCACCTTTCTCGCCTACAAGCTCGCCTGGTACGGCGGGCGCTGTTTGGAGGCCCCCAGGTTCTTCCCCTCCACCAAGCGCTGCTCAGACTGCGGGCTCGTGGCGGAGTCGATGCCGCTCTCGCGGAGGCTCTTTCGTTGCGAGGGATGCGGGCTCGTCATCGACCGGGACCGCAACGCTGCGAGAAACCTGGCGCAGCTCGGGCCGGTGCTGGCGTTCCTGCTCTTGCTCGTGGCGACAGGCCAGCTCAGCCAGTCGGACTACGACAAGATGATCGACTCTTGGAAGACGGATCGCAAGACGTCGGGGCCAGTGGGGCCCACGACGGAAACTGCGCAGCAAGCGGAGAGGTTACAGCGTCGCAACAGCGGCGTGGTGCTCCGTGATGACCTGCGAAGCTCGCAAGAGCGCCCTCCCTCAGGAGATGTACGCCTGGGGAGTGTCGTGTGAGATGCTGCAACTACTGCATACTCACGGGGCAACGGTCTGCATCTGGTCGCGAAGCTCGACCAACTTCTCGGGATCAGAGCCACGATCGACAACGGTGACCTGGCGTTCAAGCGGCGCCGGCGCGGCCTCATGCTCTGAGGCGTGATGGTGTCGCTCGCCGAGACGATGCTCGCCGGCGGGGACTTCCTCTGTGACCTCGACCACCAGCGCGAGGGCGCCGCCGGAGTTCGACTTCGCGCGGTGCCCGACGTGCCGGCGTCCACCACGGTGATCGGCCTGGGCCAGCGCTTCGACGGGAAAGCACGCGCTCACGTGGAGCGGGCCAACGCGAAGCTCGTCAAGGGTGCCTTCGCCCTGCTGCCCGAGAAGCGACGCGCATCACTTGTCGCGCAACGTCCGACCATCGACCTCGACCCGACCGACACCGAGGTGTACGGGCGGATGAAGCAGGGCTCGGACTTCAACTACCAGGGCCAGCGGGTCTACCGCCCGCACCCCGCGGTGCGGGCCGAGGCCGGATGGGTGCTGGCCGCGGGCTTCGGGTCGGGCAAGAGTGGGCGGTTTCAACCGGTCAGCGCAATGAGCTCAGCGAGTTTCTCCACTGGTTTCAGGAATTCTAGAGTCTTGCGCGGACGATCATTCAAGCTGTCTTGGATGCGTTTCAGGTCGGCGCGGGAGTACTTGGAGAGGTCGGTGCTCTTGGGCATGTATTGGCGCAGCAGGCCGTTGGTATTCTCGTTCGATCCACGTCGCCTTCTGCTGCCTGGTGACGCCCATCGCTCGACACCTTCATCGGCGAGGTGCCGTTACGGCCGGTTGAACCCGGGGGTAGTCACGCGGACACGCCGTGAGTAAGCTGGCTTATAGGAGGTGACCATGAACGGCAAGCCGGCGCTGTCGTACCTGTTCGACATGGCGTTCCTAGTCATCTTCGTGACCGTCGGGCGTTCGGTCCACGGCCACGGGGACACCGTGGTGGGCATAGCCAAGACCCTCTGGCCCTTCGCCGCCGGGCTGACCACCGGGTGGGTGGTGCTCTTGCGGCGGTTGCGGGAGGGATCCTGGCTCATGGCGGTGGTGCTGGCGGCGGCCACTGTCCTGCTTGGGCAGCTTCTGAGGGTGGTGAGCGGCCAGGGGACCGCCGTCCCCTTCATCCTGGTCTCCCTGGGATTCGTCGAGGGCACTTTCCTGGGTTGGAGGCTCCTGCTGGCGGCCGCAGGCAAGCGCTCTGCCAGCCTGCGCGGTCCGGCGGCCGCTTGATCTATAGAAGCCAGCTAACTGAACGGAGGAGAAGATGGACGGAATCTCGGTAGTAGTTGACGCGCCTATGGAGGCGGCGGAGCGCGCGCTCCGCGAGTCCCTGGTCGAGGTGGGTTTCGGGGTGCTGACGGAGATCGATCTGTCGGCGACGCTGAAGGAGAAGCTGGGCGAAGATCGGCCCCCGATGAAGATCCTGGGGGCTTGCAACCCCAAGTTCGCCAGCCAGGCGCTGAATCTGGATCCCTCGATGGCGCTGCTGCTCCCCTGCAATGTGGTTCTCGAGGAGGTTCCGGAGGGGACCCGGGTCACCGCGGTCGACCCGAGGGCACTGATGCGCGACCGGCCCGAATTGACCGATCAGGTATCGGAGCTGCTCCAGCAGGCGCTCTCCAAGTCCGTCGAGCGTGCCTAGCCGTTCCTAGAAGCTGACCTTGGCGATCGAAGCCAGGGTCCCGGCCTGGTACATGGCCGCGGTGAGCGACCTCTCGCCGTGCCAGAGCGAGATCTCTAGCGATCCCGGGTACTGGGCTGGCGTGACGAACTCGATCGAGTAACCTTCCGCCCTCTCCAGTCCGGGGAGGGCGGAGGCGCGCGCCGCCTCCTCCAGCGCCGCCGCGTAGACGGCGTTGTTGACGTGCCCGACCACGTCCTGGTCGCCGTAGCGGACCGGGAAGGAGAGGTTTTGTGCCGGATCCTCGGAAGGAGCCTTCATCCTCAGCGCCGGGCGGATGACCCTGCCTTGGGCGGAGGGGCCGAATACCTCGTCAAAACCGGCCGGGAGCTGGGCGGGAAGCCCGGTCGCCGGCGAGGTGTTGATCCAGGTGGCCCGGGCGGCGATCGCCACCTTGCCGCCGACCAGCAGGTCGGTGCGGCGCTCCGCCCACGCCCGGCCGGTCCCGGTGCAGGCGGTGACCGCCTCCACCTCCTCGAGGTAGCGCGGGTAGAAGTGGATCCTGGTGTCGATCGACCTGATCACCCAGAGGCCTTTGTCGTCGAGGGGCGCGCTCTGGTTGTCGAGCGTAGCGGCGTCGTGGAGGATGCGGGAGACCCCGTCGATGCGGAGCCTGCCATCGGGGTCGGCGTCGGAGAGAAGGACTCGGTGGTGGTGGCGGTAGCTGCGTCCAATCTCCGGGATCTTGATGAACTCCATGATCCGACAAAACTAGTCGGCGGCCTGCGCAGCCCATCGCCGCTCCCTCCGGTTTGCCACGCCAGTGGCGGTGGGGTAGGGTTGGGCTTGGACAGGAGTTTGCGATGACACCGGAGCGTTCTAGCGGATCTGGCCACTTCTCGGAGCGGCCCATCCTGGTGTTCTGGGAGACGACCCGGTCGTGCCCGCTCGCCTGCCGGCACTGCCGCGCTGAAGCGGTGCTCGGGCGCGATGCCGGCGAGCTTGACACCGGCGAAGCGAAGGCGCTCGTCGACGATCTGGTCTCCGGTTTCCGCCGGCCCCCGGTGCTCATCCTCACCGGTGGCGATCCTCTGATGCGCCCCGACCTCGAGGAGATTGTCGGGTACGCCACCTCGAGAGGGGTTGCGACGGCGCTGTCGCCGGCGGTCAGCCCTGGCCTCTCGCGGGAGCGGATGCGGGGGCTTGCGGAGGCTGGCGCCCGCTCGGTCTCCATCTCCCTCGATGGGATCGGAGAGACCCATGACGGGGTGAGGGGCGTGGAGGGCCACTTTGCAAGGACTGTCGAGGCGATCCAGATGCTCAAGGAGCTGGGGTACCGCGTCCAGGTCAACACCACGGTGATGAGGGAGAACGCTGCCGAGCTCGCGCGCGTCGCCAATCTCCTGCTCGAGATCGGGGTCGGCGTCTGGGAGGTCTTCTTCCTCGTCGAGGTGGGCCGGGGGTCGGTGCTGAGGTCGCTCTCTCCCGGAGAGAACGAGGACGTCTCCGCCTTCCTCTGCGAGGCGAGCCCCTACTTCCGCGCGCTCCGGACCGTAGAGGGTCCCTTCTACCGGCGGGTCGTAGCCGGCGCCCGCGGCGATACCGGCGAGCTGTACCGGCGGCTGGTCGCGGAGTTCCACGGGGGTGATCGCGTCCACGACCGCCCTCCGCGCGGGGCACAGACCCGGGACGGGTCGGGCGTGATCTTCATCTCCCACCTGGGAGAGGTCTTCCCCTCTGGCTTCCTCCCCCTGAAGATCGGGCAGGTGAGGGAGAAGACGATCGGGGAGATCTACCGCGGCAACGATCTCCTTCAAGCCATCCGGGCCGGCGATCTGGGCGGGCGCTGCGGTGTCTGCGACTTCTCGGCGATCTGCGGGGGTTCGCGGGCTCGGGCCTACGCCAGCTCCGGCGATCCGCTT
>JAJYHR010000062.1 GCA_021784675.1 Actinomycetes bacterium | reverse complement strand
CGGCCAACTATTACCCTAGCGAGCCACCTCTAGATTGGCAAGGCCCCCCGCGTTTACCCGACCTATTCTGCCGGGGCCGATGACCTTCGCCCTGCCGGCGCCGGCGGCAACCAAGCAACAAGACCCATCGCCGCGACTATTATCAGACCCCCCAACCAGTCAAGCATACCCAACGTCACCCCAAGCACCAAGCCCGCGACTGCAACCGCAAAAACCGGCTCGAGCGAGTAGATGACGGAGATCTCCAGCGACGACAGCTTGGTGAGCGCCCAAGCCTGGGCAAGAAAGGCCAGCGCAGACGCTCCCACCCCGTCGACGGCGACGGTCAACCAGGCGATCGGCTTTGCCCCGGCCGCGAGCGCAGGCGCTCCAAGCAGTGGGCAGGCGACTGCCGAGAGGACCGCTACCCACGCCATCTGGAAGAAAACCAAACGCAGAGGGCTGCCTCCCTTCCACAGCTGCTCGATAACCACAATCTGCAGGCCGAAGAGCGCGGCGGAGATCAGAGTCAATCCGGTGCCCAGGATCGAGACCTTTCCGCTAGGATTCGCCAGCAGGTAGAGGCCAACGCCTGCCGCGATCGCTCCGGCCGCGTGCGCGGCCCGCAGCCTCACACCAAAGGCGAGGAGGAAGATCGGTACCAAGACCACCGACAGCCCGGTTACGAAACCGGATACCGACGGCGAGATGTAGTACTGGCCTTCAGTCTGGAGGATGTAACCCCCAAAGAGCATGGCGCCGGTCAGCAAGCCGACTCCCAGCTCCCGGCGGGTGATTCCGCGCCAAAAGGCCCGCCGGTACCCCCAACCGATCGCGATCACAGCGGTGGCAACAACGAACCTCCACAGCGTCAGCGTCGGCGCCGGCATCGAGGCGAGCGCCAATTTGTTCAGCGTAAAGGTGGCGCCCCACAGCGCGGTGGCACTGGTGATCGCGCCACGGGCGCTCAGTTTGCCCTTGCCGAGTACGCCGTTCATGCAGTTACCGCCTCCATCCCCATTAAGCTGGCCGGACCCATGAGAACGCTTTCCGACATCCGCTCCCGATCAATCACCGCCGTATCCAGGCTAGAAAGCGCAATCTACCTGCTGATTGCGCTCTTGTTGGCGGCGATGGCACTTGAATCGCTCTACGTGACCGCTAAGTCGCTCTGGATCGGGTCCCCGAACGCCAGCCTCTCTTACGGCCTGGTCTCCGCGCTCAACGGCGTCCTCTTCGTGATCATCCTTCTCGAGCTCCTTAGTACCGTCATCAACCACCTGAAGACCGGCGGTTTCCAGCTCCGCCCCTTCCTGATCATCGGGATCGTCTCGTCCGTTAGGCGTATCCTGGTGCTCGGAGCCCAGCTCTCCACCTCCCGTTCGCTTGCCCTAAAGGGCCCTGCCGAACGCGCGCTGCTGGAGCTTCTAGTGGATTCGGTGGTGATCGCGACGCTGAGCCTTGCGCTCTACATCAACAGCAGGACCAAGGCGTCCAAGTTCAGGACGCTGAAGGAGCAGCCGTCCGCTGATCCTCGGTAAGCACCGGCTTTCTCGCCGCCCGCGCCTCATCCAGCCTTCGGACTGGCGTCCTTAACGGCCGTTCCGCCAGCAACTCGGGGTTCTCGGACGCAATCACCGCTAGCCGGATCAGCGAGTCGGCAAGACCGGCGAGCGTCTGCGGGGACTCCGTCTCCGTCGGCTCAAACATCAACGCCTCCTCTACCACCAGCGGGAAGTAGACGGTGGGTGCATGGAATCCCTCCTCGAGCAGGGACTTCGCGATGTCTAGCGCTCTCACCCCGGAGCTTTTCTTGATGCTCGACGCCGATGCCACGAACTCGTGCATGCAGACCCCGCCGTAGGGAATGGTGTAGCTGTCCTGGATGCGCCAGCGAAGCCAGTTCGCGTTCAGGACCGCGAGCTCAGACATCCGCTTGAGCCCCTCCCCTCCCAGATAGCGCATGAAGGCGAGCGCTCTGGCCAGCACCACAGCGTTTCCGTAAAATCCATGAACTCTGCCGATCGACTCTTCCGGGTAGTGCCAACGGAGATCGCCCCCGGTCTCCCTCCGTACCAGCGGCCCGGGAAGGAAGCGGACCAGCTTCTCCGCGACCGCAACCGGCCCCGCGCCAGGACCCCCGCCCCCGTGCGGCGTGGCGAAGGTCTTGTGCAGGTTGGAGTGAACGATGTCAAAACCCATGTCCCCCGGGCGTACCACGCCGACGATGGCGTTCAGGTTGGCTCCGTCGTAGTAGGCCAAACCGTCGACCCCGTGGACCAGTTCCAGGATCTCAACGATCTTGGTCTCGAAAAGGCCAAGCGTGTTTGGGTTGGTGAGCATTATCCCGGCGATGTCGCCATCGATTAGAGAGCGGAGCGCCTCTACCGAGACCAGGCCATCCGGACCGGAGGGAACGGTCACCGCCTCGAAACCGGCCAGGGTGACCGAGGCCGGGTTGGTTCCGTGCGCCGAGTCGGGAATGAGCACCTTGCGTGGATCCCGCTTCTTGGAGCGATGGTAAGCCTTCATCAGCAGCAGCCCGGTGAGCTCCCCTGCCGCTCCCGCTGGTGGTTGGAGCGTTGCCGCCGCCATTCCGGTGATCGTGCAGATGTAAGACTCGAGAGAGCTTAAGATCTCGAGCCAACCCTGGATGGCCCTCTCGGGGGTCCCGGGATGGACCCGCGAGATCCCTTCCATCTCGGCCACCTCGTCGGCAAATTTAGGGTTGTACTTCATAGTGCAGGAGCCGAGCGGGTAGGAGCCGACATCTACCGAGTAGTTGCGAGCGGCCAACCGGGTGAAGTGCGCCACCAGATCGCGCTCTGAAACCTCAGGCAACTCCGCCGGCTCCCGGCGAAGGTGGGCGCCGATCTCCGATGCCGGCCACTCCGGTACGCCCGTGCTCCGGGCATAGTAGGCAAGCCGCCCCGGAACCGAGAGCTCGAAGATGGTAGGCTCGCTCTCCCGGCCTACGAGCGGCGCGGACGACGCGCGCCCTCCAGCGTGATCACCTGTAACTGGCAAGGCTAGATCTCCTTCGCAATCAGGTCGGAGAAGCGATCGATCTCCTCGCGGGTGTGCGCCTCCGTCGCCGTCAGCAGGAGATGGTTCGGGCGCCCTCGCACTGCCAGGCCGGCCAGGAATCCCTGGTCGAAGAGGCGCGATCGCACAGCCTCCGCCGGGATCGGGAGTTCGACAACGAACTCCCGAAAGAACGGGGCGGACGAGACGCGGAGCCCGATGGTCTCGAGTCGACTGGCCAGATAGTGGGCGGCGTTGTAGCAGCGGCGGGAGACCTCCTGGTACCCTTCCTTGCCGAGCCACGACAGGTGAATCGCAGCCTGGATCGCCATCAGCGTCTGATTGGTGCAGACGTTCGAGGTCGCGCGCTCTCGGCGAATGTCCTGCTCCCTGGTTCGCAAGGTGGTAACGAAGGCGGTCCGCCCATCTGCATCCACCGTCTCTCCTACCAGGCGGCCGGGGATCAGCCGCAGGTATCGTGTGGACGCCCCGAAAAGTCCAAGATACGGGCCGCCAAAGCTCAGCGGAATCCCGAGTGACTGGCCTTCGCCAACAACGATATCGGCGCCGAGCGCGCCGGGTGCCTCGAGAAGACCGAGGGCTACCGGGTCTGCTACCACCACCAACAACGCCCCAAGGTCGTTGGCCACCGTTCTCGCCTCCGCGACGTCCTCGATGGTACCGAAGTAGTTTGGGTACCCGACGACGACCGCGGCGGCCTGGCCGGAAGGAGCGCCCCAGGCCGTGGCCTCGCGCTCGTCGGTCGCCGCAACCTCCAGCTCCAGCGACCGGCCGGCTCCGAAGGTGGCAAGGGTCTCGAGGTAGGCGGGGTTGACACCGCCAGAGGCGATCACCCGGCTGGAGCCAGTAGCACCCACGGCGAGGTTTACCGCCTCCACGAGAGCTGCCGCGCCGTCATAGAGGGAGGCGTTCGCGACGTCCGTACCAAAAATCCTCGCTACCAGCGTCTGGTATTCGAACAGTGCCTGGAGCACCCCCTGAGAGACCTCGGGCTGATACGGGGTGTACGCCGTGACGAAGGCACTCTGGCCGCCGAGCGCCCGGGCGGCCGAGGAGAGGTCGTGGTCGTATGCGCCGCCGCCGGCAAAGATGACCAGGTCCCGCCGAGCCGCCGAGTTGCGCCTCGCCATCCCGGAGAACCACTCGCGAACCTCGAACTCCGATCGCCCTTTCTCAAGAGCGAGCGGCCGCTGCAGCCGGATCTCCTTGGGCACGTGCGCAAAGAGGTCCTCGAGCGACCCCATCCCCAGATCGGCCAGCATCTCCCTGACCTCCTCCGGCGTATGCGGCGTAAAGCTTGGCAAAACCGCTCCTATCCCTAGAACTGCCGCAACGGCTATCTGGACTTCAACTCGACAAAGGGGTAAGCGACAGGCTGGACCGGAAGCCGGCGATCGCCACGAACCACCGCCAGGTCTTTTCGACCGAGGGCTTCCCCATGGACGAATCCGAGCCCGATCCCCTCTTTCCTGAGCGGCGAGTAACCACCGCTCGAGATCCAGCCGGCATCGGTGCCGTCCCCGCCGAGGAGCCGGTCGCCGGCGCGCAGCGGCTGCCGCGTACCGGTGGCAAATCCGGCAAGGATCGGATCGGCGCCCCGCTCCTTCTGGCGAAGCAGCGCCGCCCTCCCCGGGAAGTCTGCCTTGGAGAACGCCACCACCCAGCCGAGGTTGGCGTTGAGCGGCGTGATCCCGCCGCCGAGTTCGTGCCCGTGGAGCGGCAGCCCCGCCTCCAGACGGAGGGTATCCCTGGCTCCGAGGCCGCACGGCTCGACACCCTGTCTGGCAAGTGCGTTGAAAAGCCGGATCCCCGCCTCCGGCGTGATCGCAACCTCGACCCCGTCGCCACCGGTGTACCCGGTGCCGGCCACGTAACCCGACGCTCCGGCAAACTCGAAGGGGACTACGCAGTTGCGAGCCGGTCCGGCGGTACCGGCCACCTCGGCCAGCGCCGACCGAGCCGCCGGACCCTGGATCGCGAGCACAACCCGGCTTGCGGTGATGTCCCTCCCACCGATGGCGCCGGTAACGTTGCTGGTGTTTGCGGCATTGGGCATGACGTGGAACAGCTGGTCGTCAAGCCACCAGACGATGATGTCGTCCACCACGGACCCGGTCTCGTCAAGCAGGTGGGTGTACTGGGTACGGCCAGGCTCGATCTTGCCGAGGTCGTTGGTGAGGTTGGCTTGAAGGCGGTGGAAGGCGGCGTCGCCCGACACCTCGACCGTGCCCAGATGGCTTACGTCAAAAACCCCGCTTGCGCCCCTCACCGCGAGATGCTCCTCGATGGTCCCCTTGCCGTAGGCGAGAGGCATCGAGAACCCACTGAACTCGGTCATCTTGGCACCAAGCTCCCGGTGAGTCTCGTAAAGCGCTGTCCTCTTCTCCACAACCGCAATACTAGCAAGCAACCGGGAACGGATCATTCCACGCAGCGCCCGGCAGAGCAGCTCAGGAGTTGGTAGCCTCCGGCGCGATCGAAAGCTCGAGTTGCTCGGCATCGGCGAGGTGGGCAACCCGCAGCCGCCCAGCCGGGTAGTCGACCTCCACCCTCACGCACGCCAGGGAACGGCACCACTGGTCCAGCTTGCTGAAC
>JAJYHR010000151.1 GCA_021784675.1 Actinomycetes bacterium | reverse complement strand
GCGAGGGCGACGGCTGGAGGATCGGCGGGATGGCGAAGGGCGCCGCCATGATCGCTCCGAACATGGCCACCATGCTCTCGGTGATCACCACCGATGCCCTCCTTGCGCCGGAGGAGGCGTCCGCCGTGCTGGCGGCCGCGGTGTCCAGCTCCTTCAACCGGATCACCATCGACGGCTGCACCTCGACCAACGACACGGTGATCCTGCTCGCCTCCGGGCTTGCCGGAGCGCCGGGCCCCGGCTTCGAAGCTGCGCTTGCCGAGGTGGCTGGTTCGCTGGCGTACCAGATCGTGGCCGACGCCGAGGGGGGCTCCAGGGTGGGCAGGATCGTGGTCACCGGAGCGCCGGGCGACGCGGAGGCGGACGCGATCGCGCGCAGGGTGGCAAACTCCCTGCTGGTGAAGTGCTCCCTCCTTGGAGCCGATCCCTACTGGGGACGCGTCCTGGGAGAGGTCGGGCTGGCGGGCGTCGCGCTGGATCCGGCGGCGGTCGACATCTCCTACCAGGGTATAAAGGTCGCGCGGGGTGGCCTGGAGGCAAGGGGGGAACTCGACCCCGGGACCCTCTCGCTCCTCTCTGAGCGGATGCAGGAGCACGACATCGAGGTGCTCATCGAGATCAACCAGGGAGGGGGTTCGGCGACCATGCTTACCAGCGATATCGGGCACGGTTACCTCGAGGAGAACAGGGGAACCTCGTGAGCTCCTTCTCCGGCTCGGCCTCGGTGCTGATCGAAGCCCTCCCTTACATCCAGCGCTTCAACGGCAAGATCGTGGTGATCAAGTACGGAGGGAGCGTCCTCTCCAGCGACGGCGAGTCCCTGGAGACCTTCGCCGCCGACGTGGCCCTGATCCATTCGGTGGGAATGAAGCCGGTGGTGGTCCACGGTGGCGGCCCCCAGATCGACCGGATCGCCACCGCGCTCGGGGTTGAGTCCCGGTTCGTCGACGGCCTCAGGGTCACCGGCGCCAGCATGCTGGAGGCGGTGCAGATGGGGCTTCTGGGGCTGGTCAATCCGGAGATTGTCCGGGCGATCAACCGGCACGGCGACTTTGCCAGCGGGGTATCCGGGGTAGACGGATCCAGCGTGCTGGTGAGGCCGAAGGACGAGAGGCTGGGATTCGTGGGCGAGGTGGTCTCGGTCGACCCGAGCCTGCTCGGCGGGATGGTCGACGATGGGGTGATCCCGGTGGTAGCATCGATCGCCGTCGACTCCGCGGGGCAGCTCTACAACGTCAACGCCGACACCCTGGCTTCGTCGGTAGCCGCGGCGCTCGGGGCGGAGAAGCTGATCTACCTCTCCAACGTCCCCGGGGTGCTTCGCGATCCCCAGAACCCGGCAACCCTGATCAACCAGATCAGGGTGGGCGAGATCGCGGCTCTGATCGAGAGCGGGATCATCGGCGGCGGGATGATCCCGAAGGTGACCGCGGCGAGAGACGCGGTAGAAGGTGGAGTTGCCCGGGTGCACATGATCGACGGCAGGGTACCGCATAGCCTGCTTCTCGAACTGCTCACCGACCGGGGCGTAGGTACCATGTTTTCGGGAGATTGAGAGTGATGCGGGATCCCTTTATAGACGTCTATCCACAGCCGGGCGCTATCTTCGAGCGGGGCAGCGGGGTCTACCTGTTCGATACGTCGGGCCGGCGTTACCTCGACCTCCTCGCCGGCATAGCCGTGGTCTCGCTGGGGCATAGCCACCCGGGGGTCACCCAGGCCCTGCAGGCGCAGCTGGCCAAGCTGGGGCACGTCTCCAACTACTTCCGGACGCCGCCGCAGGTCGAAGCGGCGCGGCGGCTGACCGGCCGTTTCGACTTCGATTGCCGCGTCTTCTTCGCCAACTCGGGAACCGAGGCGAACGAGGCGGCGATCAAGCTGATCAGGAAGGCCAGGCCCTCGCGCCGGACGATCATCACCTTTGAAGGCGGCTTCCACGGGAGGACCATGGGTTCGCTGTCGGCTACCGGTTGGGGAGCGCGGAACCAGGCCTTCGCCCCCCTGCTCCCCGGCATCGTAACCGTCCCCTTCAACGACCCTGGGGCGCTCAGGAGGGCGGCGCAGGAGCCGGAGGTGGGCGGCATTCTGCTGGAGGCGATCCAGGGCGAGGCGGGTGTCCGCCCGATGGCGGAAGAGCTGGCCGAGACTGTGAAGGAGGTTGCCGCGGAGCACAGCCTGCTGGTGGCGGTGGACGAGGTCCAGGCCGGTCTCGGCCGTACCGGGCGGTGGTTCGGGTACCAGCACTACGGGCTGGAACCGGATGTCGTCACTCTGGCCAAGGCCTTGGGGAACGGATTCCCGGTCGGTGCCATGGTCGCGCGGGAGGAGGTGGCCTCCGCCTTCGCGACTGGTGACCATGGCAGCACCTTCGGGGGAAACCCGCTCGCCGGGACCGCTATCCTGGCGGTGCTGGAGGGGCTGGAGGCTATTGTCGCCCCGGAGCGGGCGGAGCTGCTCGGCGTCCAGCTCCGGCAGAGGCTGGAGGAGCTGCCGCTGGTCAAAGCGGTCGAAGGGATGGGCCTCATGGTGGGCGTCGAGTTAACCGAGCCGGTGGCGCAGAAGGTCTACCACCAGGCTCTCGAGCTGGGGCTGGTGATCAACTACACCTCGCCGAGCCGGTTGCGCCTGCTCCCTCCGCTGGTGATATCGGCGAGCGAGATCGGAGCGGGGGTGGAGATCCTCGGGGAAGCGATGAGGGCGGTAGGAGGTGCGTTGTGATTGTGGGTGATATCGATGATCTTGAGGCGGCAACGGTGCGCGATATCGCTGCCCGGAAACGGGGGGCGGGCTCGTCGAGCCATTTTGCCGGCCGGACGGTTGCGGCGGTCTTCGAGCACGCCTCGCTTAGGACGCGGTCTGCCGTGGCCGGGGCGGTGGCGGCGCTCGGCGGCATTCCGGTCTTCTTTGCGGGCGAGGAGGTGGGAATCGACCAGCGGGAGCGGGCCGAGGACGTGGCAATACTGCTGTCAAGGCACCATTCGCTGGTGAGTGCTAGGTTGAGGTCGCACTCCACCTTCACCAGGATGGCAGGCGCCATCGAGGGAAGCGGGGTGCCGATGGTCAATCTGCTCACCGATTACGCCCACCCAACCCAGGCGCTGGCCGACGTGATGACGGTTCAAGACTGCTTCCCGGGCCGCCCCGCCGAGTCGCTGAAGATCGCCTACGTCGGCGACTCCAACAACGTAGCCCGCTCGCTGGTGAAGGCGGCCATCGCCACCGGGATGTCGATCGTGGTCGCCTCTCCCGAGGGATACTCCTTCGACGGCGACGACCGGGCCAGCTTCGAGGCTTACCGGAGGGCCAGCGGCTCTGCATCCACCGTCGAGTTCGGTGTCGACCCACTGGAGGTGGTCCCCGGCAGCGACGTCATCTACACCGATGTCTGGGTGTCGATGGGGCAGGAGACGATGGTTGAGAAGGCGGCTGCCTTCCGCCCGTACCAGGTCTCCGAGGCGCTACTCGACCGGGCCAACCGGGAGGCGATCGTCCTTCATTGCCTGCCGGCCCACCGCGGCTCGGAGATCACCGCCGAGGTTCTCGAGGGTCCGCGGTCGCGGGTGTGGGAGCAGGCGAAGAATCGGCTGGACGCGATGGTCGCCCTGTTTAGCATGCTTGGAGGGCGCGATGGCTAAGAATCAACGCCAGTACCGGATCGCCAAACTGATCGCGCAACTGCCGATCGGTGCCCAGCAGCAGATCGTCGACCTGCTGGCCGAGGAGGGGATCTCGGCAACCCAGGCGACGGTCTCCCGGGACCTTGACGAGCTTGGTGCCATCAAGGTTAAAGGGCCAGGAGGTAACAGCGTCTACGCGATCCCCGAGCTCCCCCGGGATCAGGTGGCCACCGACGGGTACCTGCGCAGGGTGATGGCCGAGTGGGTCGTCGATGTGGTCTCCTCGGGGTCGCTGGTGATGCTCAAGACGCCGCCGGGGTGCGCTCACGTGGTCGCCTCCGCCCTCGATCGAGCCAGGCCGGATGGCGTACTCGGAACCGTGGCCGGGGACGATACCGTTCTGGTCCTTACCGCCGAAGATCAGGGCGGACAGAGGGTTGCGAACGAGCTTGCCGCGATCTCCGGCCTCGCCTAGGTTTCCGGTCCGCGGCGAAGCGGCGGTCGTTAGGCTACCTTTGTTGCCCGGGTTGTTGGGCGGAGAATAATTCTTGGAGGGACGGATGTCGAAGCGGGTGGTGCTCGCCTACAGCGGTGGGCTGGATACGTCGGTGGTCATCAAGTGGCTTCAGGTTGAGAAGGGCTACGAGGTGGTCGCGCTCTCTGCCGATGTCGGGCAGCAGGAGGACATGGAGGCGGTGCGGAAGCGCGCCGTGAACACCGGCGCTGTTGCGGCGGAGGTGGTGGACGCGCGACTGGAGTTCGCGCGCGACTTCGTCGCTCCGGCGATCAAAGCCGATGCGCTCTACGAAAACCGCTACCCGTTGGTCTCGTCACTTTCGCGCCCGCTGATCTCCAAGCATCTGGTGGAGGTAGCCCACCGTTACGGCGCCACCGCGGTCGCCCACGGCTGCACCGGGAAGGGGAACGACCAGGTCCGTTTCGAGCTTGCCCTCCAAGCGCTCGATCCGGAGCTTGAGGTGCTCGCTCCGGTCAGGGAGTGGGGATTCACCCGGGAGGACGCTATCGAGTACGGCCATGCGCACGGCGTGGAGATCGTGGCCAAGAAGGAGAATCCCTACTCGATCGACCAGAACCTCTGGGGGCGGGCCATCGAGTGCGGGGAGATGGAGGACCCCTGGGCTCCTCCGCCATCCGATATCTACTCCTACACCCTTCCCCGGTCGGGAATGGCGGAGTCGGTGGTGCTCGGCTTCGAGGAGGGCGTGCCGAACAGCCTCGACGGGCGCGAGCTCGACCTGGATACTCTCGTCGGAGAGGTCAATTTGATCGCCGGCAGCTACGGGATCGGCCGGATCGACATGGTCGAGAACCGCCGGGTGGGGATCAAATCCCGGGAGGTGTACGAGGCGCCGGCCGCTGCCGTGCTGCTGGAGGCGCACCGCCAGCTCGAGGACATCACCCTCGAGCGCGAGCTCGCTCACGCCAAGACCGAGATCGGGCTCCGCTGGGCCACGCTGGTCTACGACGGGATGTGGTACTCGCCGCTCAAGCAGGCCTACGATGCCTTCATCGATGCCGCAAACCGGGTGGTGACCGGCGAGGTGAGGGTGCGGTTCCGGCCGGGTGGCTTCACGGTTGACGGCAGGAGGAGCCCGCACTCGCTCTACGACTACGAGCTCGCCACCTACGCCGCCAACGACGCCTTCCGGCACCTGGATGCTGAGGGGTTCATCCGGATTTTTGGCCTGGGCTTGAAGACCTGGAGCTCCCGGCAGGGAGGCCTTGCCCGATGACCCTGTGGCAGAACCGGCTCTCCTCCCCACCTGCCAACGAGCTGATGGAGTTCACCGAGAGCCTCTCCTTCGACGTGCGGCTGTGGCCCTACGACATCGAGGGCTCCCGCGTACACGTGCTCGGGCTCAAGCGTGCGGGGATCCTCAGCGAGGAGGAGGTGGCACAGCTGCTGAAGGCGCTCTCCCAGGTGGAGGAGGAGTTCAGCCAGCAGACGTTCGCCTTCCTCCCCTCCGATGAGGACGTGCACACCGCGGTCGAGCGGCGGGTAACCGAGATCGCCGGCGATGTGGGGGAGAAGCTCCATTCGGGCAGGTCCCGCAACGACCAGATCGCCACCGACCTGAAGCTGTACGTGAAGAGGGAGCTGCTTCAGTGCCTGCGGTCGCTGCTCAGCTTCGCCGGCCTGCTCGCCGATCTCGCCGAGGGCGCCGGGGACGCGCTGATGCCCGGCTACACCCACACCCAGCGTGCCCAGCCGATCCCGGTTGCGCACTACCTGCTGGCGCACGGTTGGGCGATCCGCAGGGACGTGGACCGGTTCATGGCCACCTACACCAGGAGCGACGTCTCTCCACTGGGTGCGGGGGCGCTCGCCGGATCGACGTTGGGGCTGGACCCGGCGTTCACCGCGGCCGAGCTCGGCTTTTCCGACGTCTTTGCCAACAGCCTGGATGCCGTCGCCGACCGGGACTTCGTCGTCGAGGTCCTCTTCGACATCGCTACGCTCGGTGTCCACCTCTCCCGGATCGCGGAGGAGATCGTGCTCTTTACCACAGAAGAGTTTGGCTTTCTCCGCCTCGACGACGCCTACGCGACCGGCTCGTCGATGCTCCCGCAGAAGAAGAACGCCGACATCGCCGAGCTCGCCCGGGGAAAGACCGGTCGCTACATCGGGAACCTGATGCAGATCATGGTGACCCTGAAAGGGCTGCCGCTCACCTACAACCGCGATCTTCAGGAGGACAAGGAGCCGCTCTTCGACTCGTTTGACCAGATGCGCCTGCAGCTCAACGCCTTTACCGGGATGCTCGCTACCATGACCTTCGACTACGATCGCATGCGCCAAGCCGCCTCGTCGGAGTACATGCAGGCCGTCGACATCGCCGAGTACCTGGTCACCACGCAGGTACCCTTCCGGAGGGCGCACGGAATCGCCGCGGGGCTGGTCCGCGACTCGCTCGAGCGGAGGGTGTCCCTCAGCGAGCTGGTCAGCGCCCACCCCCAGCTGGGCACCGAAGCGGCCCATGTCATCGAGGCCGATAGCGCGGTCAGGAGGAGGAACTCCAGGGGCGCAGCCTCCGTGGCCTCGGTGAAGGAGCAGCTCAGCAGGTTCCGTCGCGAGCTTGAGGGCGTGGCCGAGGCGGTGCGATCCCTGAGCGGGAATGGGTAACCCGGCCGACCTCTTCCAGGTGCTGGCAAAGCCGGCTAGCGAGGTCGCGCCTCAGTTACTGGGGGCGACGCTGAGAGTCTCCGGTGGAACCTTTCAGATCGTCGAGACCGAGGCGTACGAGGGTGGGAACGATCCGGCGTCGCACGCCTTTCGCGGACCGACACCCAGGTCGCGGGTGATGTTCGGTCCGTCCGGGCATCTGTACGTGTACCGGTGCTACGGGCTCCACGACCTCGTGAACATCGTGACCGGAGCCGAGGGGGAGGCGGGGGCGGTGCTGATCCGCGGGGTTCTCGCTCCGGACGGCTCGCTGGTGTCGGGTCCGGGCAGGGTTGGAAGGGCCCTCGGCCTTTCCGTTTCCGACTCTGGAGTGCGCCTGGGCTCCCAGGTCGCCGACCTGGAGCTGGGGGAGCTGGTAGCCTGCGGCTCGCAGATCACCGGCGCACGAGTCGGGATCCGCAGCGGCATCGACTTCATGTGGCGCTTTACGCTAGCTCTCGCCGTTCAGGGCCGGAGCGCTTAGTTCCTCGTGCGACTCCCAGAGGGCAAATGCCACTCCCACACAGACGAGCAGGGCTCCAATGGCGCTCATCACCCCGAGCGACTCTCCCAAGAGCAAGGCCCCGAGGGCGATCCCGAAGACCGGTTGGAAGAGGAGCATCACCCCCCCTCTTGACGCCGGGACGTGCTTGAAGCCCCATATCCAGAGGAAGAAGGCGAGGGCCATGCCTGCGAGGCTGATGTAGGCGACCTCGGCCCATCCTCCGGCGGTGGTGGGGAGGGGATGGGGGCTCTCGAGAAAGGACCAGGCTGCAAGGGGAAGGCTGGTGACGGCTCCGACCAGCGTCGCCGCACCCACCACGGTGACCGCCGGGTACCGCCGGAGCAGCGAGGCGCTCTGGACGGTGTAGATCGCCCAGGCGATCGCGGCCCCGCCAAGGAGAAGCACCCCGAACGTAGTCTCCGGCGCCGTGGCGGGGGCGCCCACCACGACCACTACGCCAGCCAGCGCGATGCCGATGGCGATCCAGCGCCTGAGGGGTACGGTCTCAGAGAGGAAGATGGCGCCAAGGATGGCGATGAAGACCGGAGAGGAGGCGGTCACCAGGGAGCCGAGTGCCGCTCCCGCGTAATGGGTTCCGGAGAACTGGAGGCCGATGGAGACGGTGAAGCCGATAACCCCGCACGAGAGCACCAGCGGGTAGTCGCGCCTCCTGACGCGGATCCCCCCCGACCTTGCGGCGATGGCGAGCAGGACCACGGCGGATATCGCCTCGCGGAGCTCGAGGAGCACGAAGGGCGGCACAGTCCGCATCAGCGCATCGCTGGCCACGTACATCCCTCCCCAGATGGCGGAGGCCGAGCCGAGGGCGAGAAAGCCCTTGGTGGAGAGGTTCATGGCGATCAGTCTAACGCCAGTGCTCCAGCCCGGCCGGGTCTCGAGACGGGACGTTCGATCGCATCTCAGGTGCCCCGCCGGCGGAGCCGGTCGTAGGCGGTGATGAGAGCACGGTACTCCCCGAGCGGCGCCCCCTCGGCGAAGCGCTCGGCCATCGGCTTGATAGCGATCCCGCCGCGGGCGTTGAAGTCGCCGTAGACCCGGAGGTACTTGGGCGCGATCACCGCGGCCACGTGGTTGGCGATCTGGTTGACGCAAGCTTCGTGGAACGACCCGTGGTTGCGGTACGAGACCAGGTAGAGCTTCAAGCTCTTCGACTCGACACAGAGCCGGTCGGGGAGGTAGTCAATCAGGATCGAGCCGTAGTCGGGCTGCCCGGTGATCGGGCAGAGGGAGGTGAACTCGAGGCAGTCAAGTCCGACGACGTAGTCGTTCGCTTGGTTCGGGTTGTCAAAGGCCTCGAGGACGCCGGCATCCGGCGAGTCGTAGGAGTAACGTGTCTCGCGGTTGCCCAGCGCTCGTGGTTTGAATTCGCTCATGGTTCACCGCCCAGATTACCCAGGGGGTCCGCCTGTGGCGGTCACCGGGGGGGGGAGGTGCCTCGGGAACCTGCAGGGCCGTCTCCGGGTGAGGCGGCTACTCCGCCCCCGCCAGCCGGCAGTAGCGGTGCTGCCCGCAGCCGACCCGCGCTGGGGCTCCGGCACTGCCCGTCAGGCCGAAGCTGGATGGATGATTAGGTAGTAGACGCAGGGCATTCGCGTCGGGTTGCGGAAGGCACGGGGCCGGTCTGCCCGCAGGTAGAGCGCGTCCCTTTGGCCCAGCGCCTCCTCCCGCTCCGCGACGGTCGCCACCAGCTGGCCGCGGCCCACGCAACCCGCGTCCTGTCGCCTCTGGTGGTCGGCCTGAAAAACTCGGCTGGGTCTACGGCTACATGGGCCTCCGGATCACGGCCCACGCTGGCCCTGGTTTCGGTCGGTGAGGTCGGGCCAGATCACGCGTTGACGCGGCGGGTCATGGGGAGGGTGGCGGGGATCCTGGCGGGCATGCTCGTCGTCGCGGTGTGTTGGCTGGGGAGCTCCGACCTGCCGGAGTGAGGAGAGCCCTACGCGGCTACGGCTTGGTTGCGGTCGAGCAGCTAATGACGGGGATCGCGCTCCCTCTCCTCCCTCCGGTCGCCCGGATCTCCCTCCCGTGATTCTCGATGCGCCGCAGTGCCTTGGCTGCCCAGATCGGCCGCCGCCTCGCTACTCTAGGTCGTCGACTAGCGCTACCTAAAGAGCTCGACGGTTCTCACCACCAATCTCGGCATCGCAAAAGCGCACACGTTCAGCCGAAGGTGTGCAAGGCGACACCGAAAGCGTCCGGGTTGGTCAGTCGACGCCGGGGAGCAGCGTTGGGTTGACGTGCTCAGCCAGGTAGCGGACGAGACCTCCGGCCTTCATGGCGAGGGCATTACTGGCAACCTTCATATTGAGGCTGTCGACCGGTTGGGCGATCCGGTGACGCGCAGGCGGCTCGGGTTCACCTCAACAGCGTCGAGCACGTGCGAGGTTTACGGACGGCGGAGGAGTGGTGCGGCAAGGAGTTTTTCGGATCAGGATCCGTGGGAAAGCTGGGCTTGGTGAGCCAACCCGCGGGCTGGCTCACACGGCACCTGGGCCGGAGTGTTGGGGCCCCGCAGCTCCCGCGCCCGGCTCGTAGTCGGCGAGAAAGGTCGCAAGGTCAATAGAGTTATTCCAGAGCATGTTGTAATAGTCGGTGAAGTAAGCTGCCACGTCGGTGTCCTCGATCCCGAGACCTTTGGTTCTCTCTACAATCTCGCCGGTTATTGCGAGGAAGACGGCCTTTCCGTCAACGATGGCCATATTGATGGCCGGCGCATCCATATCCCACTTGACGACCCGCACGCGGAACGCCGGAATCTGGCTTGTTGCATCCGCGAGTTGACTTGCCCACTGCCGCATCTCCTGATTGCGAATCGAGATCAGCCGCCTCACCGAACGTTGCGATCCCGAGGTCGTCCATTCCATCACCCGGTTGAAGTATTCGGTCGGCCGGTTACCACGGAATTCCGCTGGTGGCTGGTCGCGGATATGGGATAGATCGAGACTGACGGAAGCTTCCTCGACTGCGTGCGCCAAGTCGCTGTAGAAGCTCTCCATCGTGGCATACCGCTGCACTCTCACTGCCTCCGCAACTCCGCGGAGGTACCGGACATCCTCATGGATCTCATCCACCGGGGCAACCAGCTTGATCACCGCAAGCAACGCGAGGAAAATAAGCGGAGCTTGCCACGACGATGAGATGTGCATTGCGGCTGTCAAGATCGAACTCGCGAAGAGCACCAGGAGCGCCACCACCAGCAGGCGGTCCTCCAGGGAGCTGATTAATCGATTCCGTGACTTCTCAGGCACCTGCTTACCTCACAACTCTTGTAGCCAGGAGCAGCGCCGCCACAACAAGTCACGCTCCGATGCCGATTCCCAATGCCAGTGATGCCGGCAGTCCCAGGCGGGTGCCCAGGTAGACGCCGACCAGGAACGCCAACACCGCGGGAAGGGTCTTCAAGGATCCGGCGGCGGCGCTTTGCATCGTGCCACCTCCTGAACGGAGCGCTATGAAGCCAAAGCCCGTCAGAGTTACGACCGGAAAGAGCAGCACCAGCCCGGCAATGCTTCCGCCATATCGATTGGCCACGATTGGCGCGAGAGCGATCAGCAATCCGCCGACCAGGAATCGAAGCACGAACTCCATCAGACCTCCCCGAAGGGGCCGGCTGCTCTTGCCGTCTGAAACGTCACGGGTGTGGCCCTTTCTTATCGGCGCTGCTTGGAACAGTCTCCGCTGTCATGAATATTAGCAAAGCAGCTGTCCTATCGTCGCTGCGGTTATCGTCGAGCCAGCGTTGCTCGGCGGGCCGTCGACGCTTCGAGTGCGGATCCTTGGGGTAGTCGGGATAGCGGCTCGAAACGATCTAGCGGAGCAGGTGGTCTCGGTGATCCCGAAGTGACAAGCGACCTCGGTCGCCGTCTTCCCCTCGTTTAGCATCCGATCCCCAACGGCTAAGCTTTGCGATGACTTGCTCAGGGGTGTGCCTCTTTGCCTTCATGCGATTGAACCTCCATATCTATTCTGGTCGGTCTACTCACATTCCGGGTGGATCATTGGATTGGGAGCCCAGCACAACTCTGCCAGCCTGCCTCGAGCCGGCTAAGAGGATAGCTGAAGAAACGGTTCCGCCAAAACTGGGGAATGTCTGAGATCACTGCCCACCCCACGCCTACCCTTTGCTCCTTGGTGTTTTCGAGCTCCGATGCCGCACAACGAGGGATGATCGGAGCTGAAATGCACAACCGGTGCCCACCTATCAGGGTGGCACCGGTTGGCCTCTAGTTGCATCACGTGGAGGTGGCGGGAGTCGAACCCGCGTCCTCTGGCGCTTTGACGATTATTCTCCGAGCGCAGTCGAGCTCAAAATCGCCACCGAGCTAGCGCTCGACACCTTTCCCGGTGGCTTGCCCGGTAAGTTTCCCGCCGCAGGTCCCAGGCGAACGCTCCGGCGGTAGAAGCCATTAAATGTCGCCCCATGCAAACCCGGCTTCAAGGTCTGCAGGGGACGTCACCGTTGTTTAAGCGGCGAGTGCGAGCTCAGGCTCGGCGTTTGTTTTTGTTACCGACTTTTTAAGGTGCATTCGGCAAGCACCGCTCGCTTCTCTCGTCTCGTCGTCCAAAGTCGAATCCGTTACACCCCCTTCAGCTGAGAAGAACATTCTAGCACGTCTACCGGTAGGTGGACCGGAGCCGCTTGATCTCCATCTTGGCGTCCCTCTCCGCGAGCACGTGGCGCTTGTCGTAGAGGGTTCTTCCCTTGGCTACCGCAAGCTCCACCTTGACCAGCCCACCGCTCAGGTAGAGGGCAAGCGGGATAAGGGTGAGCCGGTCCTGCTCGAGCTTCCCGACGAGGCGGTCGATCTCGTAGCGGTGAAGCAGGAGCTTGCGCGGCCGGTCGGTGACGTGGGTACCGAAGATCGATGCGTGGGAGTAGGTGGGAATTACCAGCTTGTGGAGGTAGGCCTCCCCACCCTCGATGCGGGCGTAGGCGTCCCGAAGCTGGGCGTGGCCCAGCCGCAGCGACTTCACCTCGCTCCCCTTGAGAGCGATCCCGGCCTCCACGGTCTCCATGATCTCGTAGTCGTGCCGGGCACGGCGGTTCTGCCCGAGGATGCGGGAGCCGTTGGTTGGCTTTTTTGTCTTGGACAAGTCGGTCCCCTTGGGTAAGGCCGCCCTCCTCACCGGCTACTTTCTAGGCAGTGGTTGAGCTCACCAGAGATTCGTACCAGAAGATTCTAGCCCACTGCCTGGATGGATACCCTCTGGAAGCCTGCGGCCTGCTGATTGGGAGGGGAAACCGGGTCACGGAGGTCCACCCTACGGAGAACGAGGCGCGGTCGGCCCGGCTCTACTCGATCCCGCCTGGCGACGTGTTGAGGGCCGAGCGCAGGTCAGAGGAGATGGGGTCCAAGCTCCTCGGGGTCTTCCACTCCCACACCAACTCGGAGGCCTACCCTTCGCCCACCGATGTCCGGCTTGCCCCCGATCCGAGCTGGATCTACCTGGTGGTCTCGCTCAGCCGGACGCTTGCCGAGCTGAGAGCCTTCCGTATCCTTTTTGGCAAGGTGGCCGAGGACCGGGTCTCGATCGTGGGTGCCGGCAGGGCTGGCTAGGCAGGCTTTCCGCTTCCGGCCCTCTCGAGGAGGCGACTTCCCGCCAGAGTCGCGGCTGCCGCCAGAGTCGCAGCGATCGCAGCGGTGATCCAGCCGTAGCCGTATCCCAGGTGGCTGATGACCAGGCCAAGGAGGATCGGGCCAACCATGCCACCGAGCCGCCCGCCCAGCTGGGTGACACCGGTGGCCCGAGCTGGAGCCTTCCGGTAGGCGTCGACCACCGCGTAGTTCAAGAGGCCGTTCCAACCCCAGCCGAGTCCGGAGGCGGCCAGCGCGCCCATCGCCACCAGCAAGCCGGCCCCGGCGATCTGGCCGGCGCCTAGCACTAGGAAGCCGCCCGCCCCCGCGAGCATCATCGCTGCCACGGTTGGGAGAGAGCCCTTTCCGGAGCGGTCGGCACGCGCGCCGGCGAGTATGCGGACTGCGACGGTAACGGCGCCGGCGCCAGCGGCGAGCAATCCTGCTGACGACCTGGCAAGCCCCCCGGCAACTGCGCTCGACACCAGGAAGGCGGCGATGCCAGAGGCGGCAAGCATGCCGAGGCCAAGGCCGGTGGCGAGCAGGGCCAGGGGGAGCCGATCCAGCTGCGGCGACGCGGAAGAGCGGGCCCTTTGCCGGTAGGTGGTGAAGTCCGATCGCGGTCTCGGAATCGCGATCGCGGTGACTATCGAGGCGAGGGCCGCGAGAACGAAGGCGTAGCGCCAACCGACGGTAAGCGCCACCGTCGGCACCGCCACACCGCCGAGGAGGGTGGCGAGCGGAACCGCGGCCTGCTTGATGCCGAAAACGGTCCCCTGGCGGTCTGGCCGGCCTCGCACGGCGAGGAATAGGTTGGTCGCGGTCGCGGTGGCGGAACTCACCATTCCCGCGGGGAAGAGTAGCAGCGTCACCAGCCACCATGAGCTGGCAAAGCCGGCGATGGCCAGGAGCAGGGCCGCCCCGATCAGTGGAGTGAGCCTCAGGACGCGGATACCGCCGAAGTACTCCGCGACCTTTCCCGAGGGCACCGCCCATACGGCCGCGCCGAGGTAGTAGCAGGTTACCGCGGCACCCAGCTCGGCGGTGGAGAGCGGGAAGGACTGCCGGATCTGCACAGCGAGCGCTCCCACCAGGAAGGCGGGCAAGGAGGCCATGGAGGTGGCAAAGACCGAGACCGCCAGCTCCCGGTTGAGGACCCGGCTCTTCACCGGCTCTGGTGGTGGCACGCCCTGCCGACGCCTGCCGGCGCGGGGGAGCAGTAATCGCCAGGGAAGTCCATCACCCTTCTCGAGTATAGGAACCCTCCAGTCCCAGATCACGGGGAGCCGATCCGGCTGGGAGGAAGTTGGGTTTCTGCCGCTCCCGGCGCAAAGCATCGTGTAAGTTTGGCACAGTTCCGGACTGGAGGTGTTTATGGAAGCCACTATCAAGGGGACCACCATGCAGGTGCTCGAGGTGTCGCTGGCGAGCGGCGAAGAGGTGATCTCCACGCACGGTGAGCTGTCCTGGATGACGCCCGCGATCAACATGTCGCAGACGGCAAGCACAGGGGCGTCACATGGCCTGATGGGAGCGCTCAAGCGGGTTGCCGGTGGCGGCGGGCTGCTTCTCACCAGGTACTCGGCGGCTGGAGGCGCCGGTATGGTGGCGTTCGCCGCCAAGCTTCCGGGGCATATCCTTGAGATCAACCTCTCTACCTCGGGCTACCTGGTGCATCGCCATGGGTGGCTGTGCGCTACGCCTGGAGTAACCCCGACCGTGGGTTTCCAGCAGAACTTGGGCGCGGCGCTTTTTGGCGGTGACGGGTTCATTTTGGAACGGCTGGAGGGATCGGGAACGGCGTGGGTGGAGCTTGCCGGCGAGACGGTCCAGTACGAGCTGGGCGCGGGCGAGAACCTGCGGGTCCACCCGGGCCACGTCGGCGTCTTCGAGGAGAACGTCGGCTTCCAGATCACCAGGGTACCCGGCATCCTCAACCGGCACTTTGGCGGTGACGGCTACTTCCTGGCCTCGCTCACCGGGCCGGGCAAGGTTTGGCTGCAGAGCATGCCGCTCCCGATCTTGGCGGCCTCGCTGTCTCCGTACCTGGGCGGGGGCGCGCCCCAGGGGGCGGCGGCAGGGGGAATCGCCGGCGGCCTGATGGGCGGGATCCTCGGGGGAAGGTGACCACCGGCCGGCAAGCACGGTGCCGGTAGACTCGCCCTTGCAAGCAGCACGGAGGGGGCGCGGCCGGTTGGGTAGCTACTGGGCGCCGGGGATCGGGCCAGGTTCCCCGAGGCGATGAACTCAGGAGATCCGAAACGCGTCCCGATTGGGGTATTCGACTCCGGCTTGGGCGGGCTCCACATCCTCTCGGCCCTTCGAGACCTGCTTCCAGAGGCAGATCTGATCTACTTCGGCGATTCCGCGAGGTCTCCCTACGGTCCCCGGCCTGCCGGTGAGGTCAGGGAGTTCTCGGTGGCCATCGCCAGGTATCTGATCCGCAAGTGGGGGATCGCCATGCTGGTGGTCGGGTGCAACACCGCATCTGCCGCCGCCCTCGACACCCTAAAGGCGGAGTTCGACATTCCGGTGATCGGCGTTATCGAAGCGGGTTCCAGGGCGGCAAGAGCCGCTTCGCCAAGCGGAAGGGTGGGTGTCATCGGGACCGTCGGCACTATCGCTGCCGGCGCTTACCAGAGGCTGCTCGAGGATTTGGAGCTGGTCTGCCAGGCGTGCCCCGGGGTGGTCGAGTTCGTGGAGAGAGGTGAGACCAACTCCGAGCAGCTGGAGATTCTCCTGGAACGGCTGCTCGAGCCGGTCAGGATCGAGGCCCCCGACGTTCTGCTGCTTGGCTGTACCCACTACCCGTACGTGGCCAAGGCGATCTCGCGGGCGGTGGGGGAGTCGGTGGTGCTGATTTCCAGCGCTGAGGAGACCGCCTTCGAAGTGCGCGGTTACGAGCTGGCGAATCGTTCCTGCGGGGGAGAGACTATCTTTCTCTGCACCGGTGACCCCGAAAGCTTCGTGCGGGTAGGAGCGCGTCTTTACGGGTCTGAATTGAAATCGGTTCAGGTCGTTGACCTTGCCGAGCTGGAGGGTGAGTAGGGATGTCGAACAGGCACGACGGAAGGCTGCACAACGAGCTGCGCCCATGCACGGTAGAGCGCGACTTTACCGAGATGGCACTGGCTTCGGTGCTGATCTCGATGGGCAGGACCAAGGTGATCTGCTCGGTCTCGCTGGACGAGCGGGTACCGCCGTGGCTACGCGGCAAGGGGAGAGGTTGGGTGAGCGCCGAGTACTCGATGCTCCCCGGGGCTACCCCGGAGAGGTCCCCCCGCGAGGCGGTGAAGGGGAAGCAGGGCGGCCGGACGGTCGAGATCCAGCGCCTGATCGGCAGGTCGCTGCGGAGCGTCGTTGACCTTGCGCAGCTGGGGGAGTGTCATCTGCTGGTCGACTGTGACGTGATCCAGGCTGACGGGGGAACGCGCACCGCCTCGATCACCGGAGCCTGCGTCGCCCTGAGCGATGCGCTCGACCGCCTGGCGGAGCGGAAGGTAGTTCCGGCCGGGGTGCTCCGATCCCAGGTCGCCGCGGTCTCGGTCGGGATCGTCGAGGGAACGCCGGTTCTCGATCTCGACTATGTCGAGGACTCGGCCGCCGAGGTCGATATGAACCTGGTGATGACCGGGCGCGGTGAGTACGTGGAGATCCAGGGTACCGCGGAGGGCGATCCGTTCTCGAAGTCGCACCTGGTCGATCTGCTCAAGCTGGGCGAAGCCGGCATCAGCGAGTTGATCGAGCTGCAGAGGGGATCGAGGACCGCGTAGTGAGGCGGATCTGGTTCGCTACCTCCAACCCCGGAAAGCTTGCGGAGGCGAAGGCATTCCTGGCTGGATGGGAGGTGCTCGAGGCACCGGGGGAGGTGGAGGAGGACCAACCCGACCTCGCCGGCAACGCGATCAAGAAGGCGAGGGCGGCGGCAGCCGGAGGCAAGGTCTTCGCCGAGGACTCCGGCCTCGAGGTGGACGCGCTTGGGGGCGCGCCCGGAGTGCACTCCCGGCGCTACGCCGCGAGCGACGGCGCCCGAGTCGCCAGGCTGCTCTCCGAGCTCGCCGGAGTGCCCGGTCGCGAGGCTCGGTTCAGGGCGGTTGTCGCCCTGAAAGTGGGGGAGGACCTGCATCTTTTTGCCGGAAGCGTCGAAGGCACGATCGCGACCGAGCCCCGCGGGGAGGGCGGGTTTGGCTACGATCCGATCTTTATCCCCGGCGAGGGAGATGGGCGCACTTTCGCCGAGATGTCGCGGGAGGAGAAGTCGGCCCTCTCTCACCGGGGGCGGGCGCTCGCTGCGCTCGCCGCCTACCTGAACGAGACAGCAGAACCATAACACAACCCTTACCGCTCCATCTTTACCCGCGGGGAAGATGGCTGCCAGACTGTACGTGTGAAGAAGGCAACCAAGATCGCCGCTACTGCTGGCGCCGCCGCCGTCCTGGTGGCAGCCGGTGCTATCGGCATGAACGTTCTGGCGGGATCGAAGTCGACGCCGGCGCCCTCGGCACACGTCGCAGCCCACCGGCGCCTCCCGGGTGGCTTGCGGAAGCTCCTGGGTCAGGGCGGCGTGGTTGTGCGCGGGACAGTCTCCGCCATCACCAGCAGTTCGGTCACGATCGTCGAAGCGGGAGGCCACTCGGTGACCGCCCGGATCGGGCCGTCGACCCGGTTCTACGGGCTGAGCGTCGCCGCTGCCGGGAAGGACCTATCCACGAGGCGGGTGCGCGGGCTGATGGTGGAGAGCCGGGGCGAGGCTGCCGGGCTCGTGCTGAGGTCGCGAAGCGGCGCTGCAGGAGCGTCGGTGGCTTGAGGTGGTGCGGGCGGGGAGACTCGAACTCCCACGTCTTTCGACACGAGGACCTAAACCTCGCGCGTCTGCCAATTTCGCCACGCCCGCAACTGCAAAGATTGTACTCGCTCCGGAGGGGAGGAGCACTTGGAGGAGGTGTATGGGCGTTATCCACTCGAAGCCGATTAACCTAGTCGCCATGGCTCATTCTCCTCTTGTCGAGGGTTCACTCAGCGATCTCAAGGCTGCTGCGGCAGAGGCGACTGGCGGTGACGTCTACCAGCGGCTTCTCAAGGAGCGGATAGTATTTCTCGGGACCGACGTAAACCAGACGTCGGCCAACTCGATCTGCGCGCAGCTTCTCCTGCTGGCGGCCGAGGAGCCGGAGCGCGATATATCGTTTATCATCAACTCGCCTGGCGGCTCGATCTACGATGGGCTGGCGGTCTACGACACCATGCAGTACGTGAGTTGCGACGTCTCCACGATCACCATCGGAATGGCGGCGTCGATGGGCCAGTTCCTGCTTTGCGCGGGGGCGCACGGGAAGCGCTACGCCCTTCCCCATGCCCGGATCCTTATGCACCAGCCCTCCGCCCAGATGCAGGGGCAGGCGGCGGACATCGCCATCCAGGCCGAGCAGATCATGTACTTGAAGCGGCAGCTTGCCGAGCGCATCGCCTTCCACACCGGCCAACCGGTGGAGCGGATCCAGGAGGACTCCGAGCGCGATCGCTGGTTCACCGCCGACGAGGCGGCGGAGTACGGGTTCATAGACCAGGTGATCCGCACAGCGTCCCATGGGGCGAGGCCGGTTGGTGAGGGCTGATGGCGCTGCCTGATGCTGATGGGAGTACCGACCAGGCCGAGGTGATCGGCTATGACCCGATGAGGAGCCTGGCTGTCCACCTCGTCAGGCCGAAGATGAGCATCTGGGCACGCCTCGCCAACATCTGGCGCTACCGGGATCTGCTCAGGGGGCTTGTAGCCAAGGAGATCCGGGTCAAGTACAAAGACTCGGCGCTGGGCTTCATCTGGTCGTTGCTGAACCCGGCGATGTTCATTCTGATTTACTACATCGTGTTCCAGAAGGTCCTCGGCAACGGGATCCCGCTGTTTGCCATCTTCCTCGCCACCGGCCTGCTCTGCTGGAACCTTTTCCAGTCTGGCGTGCTCGGAGCCACCGGTTCGGTGGTGGGGAACGCGGCGCTGGTGAAGAAGGTCGCCTTCCCTCGGGAGATCCTGGCTTTGGCCTCGGTGGGCTCGGCCTTCATCTTCTTTCTCTTCCAGGCGGTCGTGCTCGCTATTTTCCTGCTCGTCTTTGGCGTCACCCCCGACCTTTCCTACGTCTGGCTGACGCCGATTGCGCTGCTGGCTTTGCTCGTCGTGGCCTCCGGGCTCGCCGTTCTCCTCTCCGCCATCAACGTCTACATGCGGGATATGCAGCACCTGATGGAGATCCTGCTGCAGGCGTGGTTCTGGGCCACTCCGGTGGTGTACCCGTTCATGCTGATCGCCGCTAAGACCTCCAAGCTCCACCTGACCTGGCTCTACCTCGTCAACCCGGTGACGCCGGTGGTGCTCACCTTCCAACGGGCCTTCTACGCCAAGACCGACCCAGTTGGGGTGGGAGGGGTGGTCGTCCATATCCTGCCGCACTACTCGCCGATGTGGTACCTGGGGATCCTGGGGATCCTGATCGCTGCCGGCGTTGCCTTGGTCCTGGTGGCGCTCTCGGTCTTTGGGCGGCTCGAAGGCAACTTCGCGGAGGAGCTGTAGCGTTGGCGAGTTCGGTAGAGGTCCGGGGCGTCTCCAAGCAGTTTCGGCTGTTCCAGGAGAAGTACACCTCGCTGAAGGAGAAGGCGATCCACTTTGGCAAGATCCCCTTCGAGGTCTTTCCAGCCCTGTCGGATATCTCTTTCGAGGTGGAGCAGGGAACCACGCTCGGGTTGCTCGGCCACAACGGCTCCGGCAAGTCCACCCTGCTCAAGTGCATTGCCGGGATCCTTACTCCCACATCGGGGGAGATTCTGGTCAGGGGACGGGTGGCGGCCATGCTCGAGCTGGGCGCGGGCTTCCATCCCGACCTTTCCGGAAGGGACAACATCTACCTGAACGCCTCGCTGCTGGGGCTGTCGAGGAGAGAGGTTGACCGGTGCTTCGACGATATCGTCGACTTTTCCGAGCTCGGTCCGTTCATCGAGAACCAGGTGAAGTTCTACTCCTCCGGTATGTACGCCAGGCTGGGTTTTGCTGTCGCTGTCAACATGGATCCGGACGTGCTCCTGGTAGACGAGGTGCTGGCGGTTGGCGACGCCAACTTCCAGCTGAAATGCATCAACAAGATCAAGAGCTTCCAGAAGGAGGGGAGGACGATCGTATTCGTCTCCCACTCTCCGGAGCTGGTTCGGGGAATCTGCGATACCGCCTTCGTCCTCGATCACGGCCGGCTGGTCGGCGGCGGGCCCACCCCGGAGGCGATCACGGTGCTGCAGCAGTTCCAGCTTGCCGGCTCCTCGCTGCTCTTCGACCCGGCCCGCGAGCAGGAGCGGGCGATACCGGCAGCGGGTGGGGAGGTCCAGCTCAGCCGGTTGGAGGTGAACGGCGTCGTGGTTGACCAGCGAGCGGTAGCTGTCGACCCCGGCAGCCAGGCGGAGATGGCGATCGAGGTCGAGTCTCCTCCCGCTCAGGCTATCTTTGCTCACTTTGAGCTGGTGATCATCAACTCCGAAAACATTCCGGTCTTTGCGTTCAACACCCGGGACATGGGCGTGGACGCATTTCTGCTCCGCGGCACTACCGAGCTTTCAGCCCGGTTCGATTCCTTCGTCGTTGGGCCGGGCGCGTACTCGGCGCGCGTCTCGCTCTACAGCGAGCAGAGCGGGATGTTGATCGAGGTGCGGCAGTGGGACAACGCCCTGGTGGTCGGCGGGAGCCGTCGTGGTGTCTCGGGCGTGGTCGCCATGGACGTCAGCATCTTTGCCGAGGAGCTCAGCAACCGCCGCCTGTAAGGAAGCGCTCGTAGCGGGCGATGATCCGGTCCCAGGAGAAGGCGGTCTCGGCGTAGCTCGCCCCCGCGGCACCAAGGCGCGCGGCTAGCTCGCGGTCACCGGCGAGAACCGTTATCGCGGCCGCAAAGCCGGCGGGCGATGTGGCGGCAAGGCCGCCGCCGGATCGACGGATCTGCTCTGCCAGCACCGGGTTGTGGCCGTTTACTACCAGCGGGACGCCGGTGGCCATCGCCTCCGCGGAGACCAGCGAGAAGGCTTCGTAGCGCGATGTGACGATTACGGCGGTGGCGCCGTTAATGAGCTCGAGCCTGGTGGCGGCGGTAACCGGACCGGTAATCTCGACGCGGCTGGACGGCGGGAGGGGCTCGACTATCGGGCCGGCCATGATCAGCCTCGGCAGCGTCGGGACGGCGTCAAAGAGGGCGTGGGCGAAGCGAGCACCCTTGTCCCGCTGCACCCTGCCCAGGTAGATGCAGTAGGGATCACCGCTCGGCGGATGCTCGCGCGGGGTGATCGCGGCGTCTACGCCGAGGGGAAGGGTGAGAAGCTTTGCTCCCGCAATCGGGAATTTGCCAGTGACCAGGGTTCGCTCGGCGTCCGTCTGGAAGACGATACGGGCGGCGGCGGCGAACACCTCCCGGTAGAGGCGGAGGTCGAGCAGGGGTTCGGGGTGTGCCGCCGGGTGGAGGACTCCGCGCCGGCCGGAGATCCGCATCGCCTGGACCTGTGGCCAGTACATGTAGGGGTAGGATACGATCCGATCCCAGCTAGCGGGGTCCAGCTCTTCCTCCAGGCCCGCCAGTACCGGTCCCTGGGCGCGGAGGAACTGCTCGCCATCGCCGAAGTGCCCCTTCGAGCGCAGGAAGCGGGCGTAGCGCGCCTCGAGACCCGGTAGGCGGCGTGTGACCACCGGCAGCCTGGTGACCGCTACCCCCTCCAGCACCGACCGGCCGGCCTCAAGATCGGGCACCCACCCCATGCCGGTCGCGTTGGAGGTTACCACCCTCACCTGGTGCCCCCGTGCCGCCAACCGGGTGGCGAAGGAGTGGACAGCGGCTTCGGCGCCGCCGATGCCGCCGTAACGCGGGCTCACGAAGGTAATCCTCACCCGATAACCCCGAGCTCCCGCAGGCCGGCCTCGATGCGCTCCCAGACCAGATCGGGATCGAAGGCGGGGAGGCGGGCGGTTCCATCCGCGATGAGCTGGTCGCGGTGGCGGCCGGCGACTATGGCTGCGGCGGCGATGCCGGCGGGGGTGTCCTCGGTGGCCAGCACCGCGGCGCTGCCGACGGTCTCGGGGATCGCCGCGGTCGGCAGGGCCACGATCGGGATCCGCATCGCCATCGCCTCCAGGAAGGGCAGGCCGAATCCCTCGTGCTCGGAGGCCGATACCAGGATCCGGGCCGATCGGTAGTGGTCGGCGAGGCGGCGGGGTCCGAGTCCCTGGCTGAGTATCCGCACCCGGCCGGATACCCCGGAAGCGGTCACCGCCTCCCGGAGGAACGCGAGGTACCGGCGGTTGAAGGGCCGGCCCACGATCGTGAGCTTGGCGTCGGTCCCGGTGGCGCGGCGGAAGGCGGCCAGGGCGGCGATGAGCTTCGCTTGGGCCTTGTGCGGCACCAGCCGGCCGACCGCAAGCCAATCATCGGGCCTGCCACGGGACTCCCAGTCGGCCATCAGCCGTGGGGCGTCAGGACCCGGTTCCAGCCGGGAGAGGTGGTCGTGGGTCGAGAAGGTCCCGGTGGTGATAACTCGCGATACGCCGGAACGGAGCAGTTCCTCGGCGTTGAACTGCGATACCGAGAGCGCCCCGGTGACCAGTGGCGCGATGGCGGCAAGCTGGGTCCGGGCGCGCCGCTGGCCGAGGGAGGCTTCGCGGTCCCAGGCGTCGAAGTACTGGTGTGGGGTGACGTTGTGGTAGTGGAGCACCACCCGGGGATTGCTCTTTACCAGCCGGCCGCCGGCCGCCGAGAAGCCGGCAAAGTGGTAGACGACGGGGGAGGCAGGGTCGAGTCGCTCGCTGGGATGGACTGTTTCCGGCGAGCGCGAAGGCTCGGCCACGTAGATCTCGGAGTCGAGGCCGAGCGAGCGGATCCGGCGCTGGAACTCCCTGACGATATTCCCCACCGCGTCGTGAGGGAGCAGGGTGGGAACGAACTGGTGGAGGGCAGGGCTCACCCGATCAGCCTCGCGAGCGCCTCGCGGTAGCGCTGGTGGAGAGCGCTCCGGTCGAACAGGCCAGCTATCCGCTCGCGGCCCCGCTCGATCAGCTCGGCAGCAAGCGGTCCGGAGGCGAGGCGGCAGCCGGCCGCCATCGCCTCCGCCGTAGCGTCGTGCACCAGCACTCCCGCCCCGCCCACCGTCTCTCCCGCCGCCCCTCGAGACAGCGCCACCACCGGGATCCCGGCCGCCATCGCCTCCACCAGCGGAAAGCCGTATCCCTCGTGGAGCGAAGCCGATACGAACAGGGAGGCGCTCTCCCACTCGGACCGGAGCTCCTTGGCGTCGAGGTTGGCCTTTACGGTCACCGCCTCTTCCAAGCCCAGCGTGCGGATGGCAGAGTCGACCAGCTCCTGGTAACGGGTGGAGGCGGCGGATCCCACCATGGTGAGCGTGGCCTGGTCGTCGTAGGCTTGCCGGTAGGCCTTGAGGGTGGCGAGGAGGAGGAGCTGGTTCTTGCTGGGAAAGACTCGGCCAACGAAAAGCCACCGGCTCCCGTCCGGCACGCCGGCGCGCTCGAGGTTCTCGATGGGGATGAGCGGCGGGAGCACGGTGGCGTCCTTGTAGCCGAGGCGGGCCAGGTCCCTCCGGTTGAAGTGGGAGAAGGTGAAGGCGGGGGGCTTCCGTTCGGAGAGGTGGCCAACCTCGCCGCGGGCCTGCCTGAGAGCCTTGGCCACCCCGGGCTCGCAGCCGGCAACCTGCCTCCACGGGGTGATGTTGTGGTAGCTCACGATCAGCCGTTGGTGCCGGTTCTGGAGCCAGCTTGCCATCCGGGAGGTTGTGGACGCCTGGTAGATGAGGATGGAGCGGTTGCGCGGGTCCAGCTTGAACCGGGAGAAGGGAACGGCCAGGGACTCGACGCCGGGAAGGGCCTCGTCGGCAACGATACGGGTCTTGTAGCCCATCTCCGCCAGCAGCCGGTCGAGCTCTCTGGTGAAGGAGCCGACGGCGTCGTAGCGGGCGAACGAGGGCACCAGCTGCACGACTTCGGTCATGCGGTGACCGTGGTGCAGTAGGTGTCGATCGATAGGCGCCGGGTAGCTGCCTTCCACCCTGACCGCTGGCAAACCGCCGTCCAGGACCCAGCTGGCCAGGGCGACCCTTCCACAGCGGCCCACGCGCGGAGGGTGCCGGACCGCTCCAGCGCCGACGGCTCATGGTGGAGTATGGCCAGGGTGCCCCCGGGGGAGAGGGCGGCGTAGGCAAGGTCGAGGATCGCCTCCTTGACGAAGGAGGGGGTGAGCTCGATCTCGGCGCCGCGGAGGACGATGGCGGCGTGGCTCTGCGGCGCCAGGCGTTCCAGATGCCTGCTGGTGGCGGAGAGGCGGGCATCGAGCCCGGCGGCCGAGAGCCGGTCAGCCTCCTCCGGATCGGAGGTGACCCCGTAGACCAGGTCGGGATCGATCTGCCGCGAGAGCCGGAGCAGGGCGTCGCCACGCGCGGGTTCGGTGACCAGGACCGGAGCGGAGGGGTGCTCTCCAGCCACCAGCGATACCAGGTGATCGGTTACCAGGTCGGGGTCGTCGAAGGACACTCGGGGCGGGAGCGCGGGGGCCGATCTCGGCCCGCCCGCGCGCTCGAGCGCCTCGATCCGGGCGTCCACCCCCTCCAGCAGCCCAATCAGCTCGTAGCTGAAGTTGTTCAGCTGTTGGACCAGGTAGTTCAGGTACCAGTGCATCCCCGCCTTCAGGCCGCGCTTGATCAGCGAGAGCCCTGGCTTGCGCGAAGCGGTTGGGACGGCAAGATCCAGGTATGAGCTCGCTTCCACCCTGGCCAACCGGTTCTCGAACGGCTCGTTGCCGAGGTCGGGAATCAGCTCGCTGGAGAGGTCGTGGAGCATCCGCTCCCGCGAAGGGGGAAGAGCGCCGGAGCGCCGGAGCTTGGCCAGCTCCGCGTCTAGCTCGCGCTCGATGAAGCCGGCCGCTTCGGGATCTCTTGTGGTCATCGGTCTCCGCCTTGCTCGATGGTTCAACCGATCATCCTAAGTGATCAAGGGTCCCCCTATTACTGCCGAAAAAGTGTGACAGGCCGGTGCCGACAAGGAATGGAGCGCCGGACGTTGCGACAGAGGGCGAGACGTGAAGCAGTACAGGCATTCCAGGAGGCGCAGAAGGCGCCGGGTCTCCCCCAGGATGGGAGCCATGCTCGCTGCTGGGGCGGGGTTGGCGGTATTCCCAGGGATTGTCCTCGCCGGCCCGCAGGCGGCCTACGCCTCTCCCGGCTCGATCCTGGTTACCGGGTACGGCGTGGGGGGAGGATCAGGGGCGTCGCAGTTCGGCCAGATCGGTTACGCTTCGCTGGGGAACCTCACCTATCAGCAGATACTCTCGCACTACTACTCGAATACCACGCTCGCAAGCCAGCCGGGCCAGTTGATCAGCGTGGTACTAGAGGGGGCGACGGGCGCTCCGGCGGTGATCTACTCGCCCTCGCCGATCGACGTTAACGGTCAACCGGTTCCGGCCGGAACCCAGGTCAAGCTCTCCGTCGCCGGCGG
>JAJYHR010000005.1 GCA_021784675.1 Actinomycetes bacterium | reverse complement strand
TGCTTGCCGCCCTCCTCTTTGGGGCGCTCGATGTCGGCGGAAGGGCTATGGAGGCGGCAACCGGTGTCCCCGTGGATCTGATCAGCGTGATCCAGGCGACCATTGTCCTGCTGGTGGCCGCTCCGGCGCTGGTGCGCGAGATCTACCGGCTCAAGTCCACTTCGCTCCGGTCGGTCGAGCTCGGGGCCGGGGGGTGGGGAGCGTGAGCGGTACCGGCGACGTTGCCTGGACCGAAGGCGCGACCGACACCGGTGCCAGGCTTATCGCCGCCAGCACCGGTGCGGCCAGGGTGGTCAGCATGACGCGCATCAGGGGCTTAGGGGTCTTCTCGCTGCTGCTGGCGGCGATCAGTATCCCATTCTTTGGCCTTTCCCAACCCGCGAGCGCCAGGGTGGCCTTTACCTTCGGGTCGGCGCAGTCGATCGCGCTCCCGCACCTCGAGCTCCCGGTCCGGTGGTTCTCCCTGTCCATGGCGGCGGTGATCGTGCTCGGGGGCGCCACCCTGCTGCTGATGAAGAGCAAGCGGGGGGCGTACGGTGCCTTCGCTGTTGCGGCCGTCGCCTTCCTCTGGTCCTTTCTGGCCTGGGCGGCCAGGGGAAACTCTCTCAACCTGACCAGCGTGCTGGCAAGTTCGCTGGTGGCTGCCATCCCGCTGATCTTCGGCTCCATGTCGGGAATCCTCTGCGAGCGCTCGGGGGTGATCAACATCGCGATCGAGGGCCAGTTCCTGGCTGGCGCCTTCATGGGCGCGATGATCGGGAGCTGGACGCGCGATCTGTGGCTCGGGCTGCTCGCCGGCGCCGCCGTAGGTGCCCTGCTTGGGTTGCTGCTGGCGTTCCTGTCGCTGCGCTACGCCGTGGACCAGATCATCGTCGGGGTCGTCCTGGTCGCTCTGGCCACCGGGTTGACCAACTACCTCACCAACCAGCTGCTCAATCCGTTCCAGAACACGCTCAACTCTCCCTCGACCTTTCCTCCGATCGCGATCCCGGTCCTTGACAAGATCCCGATCGCGGGCCCGGTCCTTTTCGACCAGAACATCTTCGTCTACCTGGCGCTCGTGCTGGTCGTCACCGTCGACGTCGCCCTGTTCCGCTCGCGCTGGGGCCTCCGGGTACGCTCGGTCGGCGAGCATCCGGAGGCCTCCCAGTCGGTGGGAATATCGGTGGTCAGGACCCGGTACCGGAGCGTGATCCTTGGCGGTGCCGTCGCCGGAGTCGGTGGCGTTGCCTTCACCCTGGGCTCGGTCGGGGAGTTCTCGGTCGGGATGTCGGCGGGGCTTGGTTTCGTGGCGCTCGCGGTGATGATCTTTGGCCGCTGGCGTCCCTACAACGCCCTCCTCGCCGCCCTGCTCTTCGGCTTCTCCGATGCACTCCAGAGCATCCTGGCGGTCCTCAACGTACCCATCCCGTCGCCTTTCCTGATCATGGCTCCTTACCTGGTGACCATCGGAGTGGTGGCTGGCCTGGTCGGCCGGGCGGTGCCGCCCGGTGCCGACGGGAAACCTTTCCTGCAGTCGTCGAAAGGATGATCGTGCCGATGTCAACCGGTCCTTACCCGCCGCCCGAAAAGATCGGTGCCCGAGCATGCCCATGATCGACTGGGCTGGGCTGAGGTGGTCGGCCCGAGACGCCGCCCAGCATGCCTACGCCCCCTACTCCGGGCTCAGGGTCGGAGCCGCCGGGATCACCAGCCGGGGGGAGGTGCTCTCCTCCTGCAACGTGGAGAACGCGTCGTTTGGACTGACGCTTTGCGCCGAGTGCGGCCTGGTCTCGGCGCTTGCCCTCTCGGGAGGGGGGAAGCTCTCCGCCGTGTCCGTGGCCGATAGCGACGGAAAGGCACTGCTCCCCTGCGGGCGCTGCCGGCAACTCCTGCACGAGCACGGCAGCGCGGAGCTCCTGGTGGACGCCGGCTCAGAGGTGCCTCCCCACCGGCTGGCCGAGCTCCTCCCGCTCGCCTTCGGTCCGGAAGACCTCCCCGCAAAGGGGGTCGAGCCTTGAGCGCCGAACCCTATTCGGCGGTCTCGCTGATCGCCGCCAAGCGCGACGGCAGGGAGTTGAGCGATTCTGAGATCGGCTGGCTGATCGAGTCGTACCTGGCGGGGTCGGTCGCGGAGGAGCAGATGGCCGCGCTGCTGATGGCGGTCTACTTCAACTCGATGTCCGATCAGGAGCTGGTGTCGCTGACCCGGGCCATCGTCGATTCGGGCGAGCGGATGGATCTGTCCCGGTTATCAAGGCCGACCGTGGACAAGCACTCCACCGGTGGCGTTGGAGACAAGGTCTCGCTCATCCTGGCGCCGATGCTGGCCGCCGTTGGGGCGGCGGTTCCGCAGCTGTCCGGGCGCGGGCTCGGGCACACCGGGGGAACCCTGGACAAGCTGGAATCGATTCCCGGCTGGAGATCTGCGCTCTCGCCCAGCGAGATAATGAGGAACTTGGACCGGGTTGGTTGCGTGATCTGCGCGGCTGGCGCCGGGTTAGCTCCGGCGGATCGCAGGCTGTACGCGCTCCGGGACGTCACCGCGACCGTGGAGTCGATACCGCTCATCGCGGCGTCGATAATCTCCAAGAAGCTGGCGGAAGGGACCTCCGCCCTGCTGCTCGACGTCAAGGTCGGGCGTGGCGCCTTCATGAAGAGCCTGGAGCGAGCCGAGGAGCTAGCTCGGACCATGGTCGATCTCGGCCAGCGCTTCGGGGTGGCGACGAAGGCGGTGCTTACCGCTATGGACGATCCGCTTGGACGGGCTGTCGGGAACGCACTCGAGGTGGAGGAGGCGCTGGAGGTGCTGTCGGGCGGCGGCCCGGCCGATCTGGTCGAGCTGTGCGTTGAGCTGGCTCGGACGATGGCAGAGCTCGCCGGGCTCGACGCCGATCCTCGTCGCACGCTTAGCGACGGTTCGGCGATGGACCACTTCCGGGCGATGGTCGCCGCCCAAGGCGGCGACGTCGAAGCGCAGCTTCCACGGGCCAAGTTCGTGGAACGGTTCTCTGCGGCGGAGGCGGGTTACGTCTCCTCGGTGGACGCCATGAGGGTGGGAGAGGTGGCTTGGAGGCTCGGTGCCGGCCGCGACCGGAAGGAGGACCCGGTGAGTGCAACCGCGGGGGTGATCTGCCTCGCCAAAGCGGGCGATCGGGTGGCAAAGGGGCAACCGCTGTTCGAGATCCACGCCGACGATCCTGCCAGGCTGGCGGGAGCGAGGGCGGGGCTTCAAAGGGCGCTGCGCATTGCCGGATCGCCGCCTTCGCCCCAGCCGTTGATCTTGGGGAGGTTGGGATGATCCGCCGCGACCTGGCGTTCGAGGTCCGCGGGCCGGGCGGCCTTTCGGGGGTTCGCCCGTGACCGGCTCCGCCGCCCAGGGCAGCCCCTCCCCCCCGGCTGTCCCTGAAGCTTCGGCCGCTTTCGGGGGCCATGCTCCCGGCGTCCGCGAAGGCGGAGAGTCCCTCGCCGGATTCCTTCGCGGCCTGCCCGGAGTCGATCAAACCGGCCTGGAGTCTCGAGCAGCCGCGCTCGCGACCCGGTCGGTGAAGGCCGGGTCGAAGATCCGCGCCCTGGAGCTGGCGATCTCGATGGTGGACCTGACCACCCTCGAGGGAAGCGACACTCCGGGCAAGGTAAGGGCCCTCTGTGCCAAAGCCATGCTTCCGGATGCGGCGGATCCGGCTGTGGGGCCGGTGGCCGCGGTGTGCGTCTATCCCGACCGGGTCTCGCTGGCAAAAGCGGAGCTCTCCGGCTCCCCGGTGCTGGTGGCCGCGGTGGCCACGGCCTTCCCCTCGGGGAGGTCTCAGCTCGCCGTCAAGCTCGCCGACGTCGAGGCGGCTGTGACCGCCGGGGCCGATGAGGTGGACATGGTTATCGACCGGGCGGCGTTCCTCGCCGGGGAGTATGCCCACGTCCTCTTCGAGATCGGCGAGGTGAAGAAGGCTTGTGGCGGTGCCCACTTGAAGGTGATCCTCGAGACTGGCGAGCTTGCCACCTACGACAACGTGAAGCGCGCGAGCTGGATTGCGATGCTCGGCGGCGCTGACTTCATCAAGACGTCGACCGGGAAGGTCGCTCCCGCCTCCACGCTGCCGGTGGCGTTGGTGATGATGGAGGCGGTTCGGGAGTACCACCGCGAGACCGGGAGGCTGGTCGGCGTGAAGGTCGCCGGAGGGATCCGGACGGCAAAAGATGCCATCCGCTATCTGGTGCTGGTGAACGAGACCCTGCCAGCGCAGTGGATGGACAGGTCCCTCTTCCGGTTTGGGGCCTCGTCGCTATTGAACGATCTGCTGATCCAGAGGTACAAGCAGACCCACGGAGCCTACGGAGGTCCAGATGACTTCAGCCTCGAATGACCGGGCAGCCGGAAACGCCCCGCTTGCGATCGAGTACGCGCCAGCTCCAGAGTCGAAAGCGGTGGTGAACATCCGGGAGCGTTACCAGCTCTTTATTGACGGTTCGTTCGTACCGCCATTGCAGGGAGGGTACTTCCCGACCATCAACCCGGCAACTGAGGAGCCGCTGGCGGAGGTGGCGCTTGCAGGCGAGGACGATGTCGACCGGGCGGTCGGAGCAGCGCGGCGCGCGTTCGACGAGGTGTGGTCCCCGATGCCGGGACGGGAGCGCGCCAAGTACATCTTCCGCATAGCCCGGATCATCCAGGAGCGAGCCCGCGAGCTCGCCGTTCTGGAGAGCATCGACAACGGCAAGCCGATCAGGGAGTCGCGCGATGTCGACGTCCCGCTCGCGGCCGCCTACTTCTTCTACTACGCCGGCTGGGCCGACAAGCTCGAATACGTGAGGCCCGGTCCCGTTCCGGGTCCGATCGGGGTCGCCGGCCAAGTGATCCCCTGGAACTTTCCCCTGCTCATGGCGGCCTGGAAGCTGGCGCCGGCGTTGGCGGCGGGGAACACCTGCGTTCTCAAGCCGGCGGAGACGACCCCGCTCTCCGCTCTGTTGCTGGCAGAGATCTTCCAGCAGGCGGAGCTTCCCCCGGGAGTGGCAAACATCGTCACCGGGGCTGGGGCGACGGGGGCCGCGCTTGTAGCCCATCCAGGAGTCGGCAAGGTGGCCTTTACCGGCTCCACCGAGGTCGGCAAGCAGATCCAGGGAGAGCTGGCGGGGAGCGGTAAGCGGTTGACTCTCGAGCTTGGCGGGAAGGCGGCGAACATCATCTTCGACGACGCCCCGATCGAGCAGGCGATCGAGGGGATAGTAAATGGAATCTACTTCAACCAGGGACACGTCTGCTGCGCCGGATCGCGCCTGCTGGTCCAGGAGTCGATCGCGGATGAGGTCGTGGAGAGGCTGAGGCGCCGGCTGGCGACCCTCCGCCTTGGAGATCCGCTGGACAAGAATACCGATATCGGCGCCATCAACTCGGCAGCCCAGCTGGAGAAGATCCGGCGGCTTTCCAAGACCGGCGAGGCCGAGGGCGGGATCTCCTGGTCGAGCGGGTGCGCGCTGCCCGAGCGCGGGTACTGGTTCCCGCCGACGGTCTTCACCAAGGTGGAGCCCGCCCACACCATCGCTCGGGAGGAGATCTTTGGCCCGGTTCTGTCGGTGATGACCTTCCGAACGCCGGAGGAGGCGGTCCAGCGGGCGAACAACACCGTCTACGGGCTCTCGGCCGGCGTCTGGACCGAGAAGGGCAGCCGGATTCTTTGGATGGCCGAGCGGCTGCGGGCCGGGGTGGTGTGGGCCAATACCTACAACCGCTTCGATCCGGCAAGCCCGTTCGGAGGCTTCAAGGAGTCCGGCTTCGGGAGAGAAGGGGGGAGGCATGGGCTCGAAGCCTACCTCGAGCGGTAACGGCAGGCTGAGCGTGGCAAAGACTCGCAAGCTCTACATCGATGGGGCCTTCGTGCGCTCGGAGTCGGGGAGGTCCTTCGTCGAGACCGGTCCGGGCGGGGTTGCGGTGAACGTGGCGTGGGCTTCGCGCAAGGACGTCCGGGACGCGGTGTCGGCGGCGCGGAGACGCCTGCCGGCCTGGTCGGCGCTGACCGCCTACAACCGTGGCCAGATCCTCTACCGGCTCGCCGAGATGATCGAGTCGCGCAGCGGCGAGTTCGCAGAGTTGGTGCTGGCCCAAGAGGGCTGCGGGGAGGCCGCGGCGAGAGCGGAGGTGGAGGCGGCCGTCGATCGCTGGGTCTGGTACGCGGGATGGACTGACAAGATCGGCCACCTGGCGGCTTCGGTGAACCCGGTGGCTGGGCCCTACTTCAACTTCTCGCTGCCGGAGCCGACCGGGGTGGTGGCGGTCTTTGCTCCGGCGTCTCTGCTTGGGATTACCTCGGTGCTGGCTCCGGTCATGGCGGCGGGGAACGTTGCGGTGATGGTGGCCGGGGAGCGCGGTTCGCTTGTCGCGGCGTCTCTTGCGGAAGCCGTGGCTACCTCGGACTTCCCGGCTGGATCCGTGAACATCCTTACCGGAAGGCAGCCTGAGCTGGCCGGGACCGTGTCGACTCACCGCGGGATTGACGGCCTTGACCTCTCCGGGCTGTTGCCGGAGTTGAGGGCCGAGGCGGAGAGTGGCGCGGCCGGCAGCGTAAAGCGCGTGTTCTCTGAGGGCGCGCCCGACTGGACCGGCCTTCCCGGCGTCTCCCGCGTGTTGTCGTTCGTAGAGGTGAAGACGGTTTGGCATCCGATCGGTATCTAGGACTTCCACGGAATCCTGGTTGCGGGTCTCCTGGCATAGAGAGTGAAACGTGGTATGAGTGGTATCGGGGAGCCGGCGGCCGTTGAGGCCGAGCTTGCCTGGAGAGTGGAGCAGTGGATCGCGGCCGATCCAGATCCGAAGACCCGGGAGGAGCTTGCCAATCTGCTGGCAGCGGGTGCAAGCGATCGGCTTCGCGAGCTATTTGCGACCCCGCTGACCTTTGGTACCGCCGGTATACGGGGGCAGCTTGGTCCGGGTCCGGCGAGGGTCAACCGGGTAGTGGTGCAGAAGATCGTGGCGGGTCTCGCCGGATGGCTCTGTGGCTTGGGGCGTGAGACGGCCGCCGCGGGCGTGGTGATCGGTCACGATGCTCGGCACGGCTCCGCGGCCTTCTTCGACGATGCCGTCCGGGTCATCTCCGAGAACGGGATCAAGGTCTTGGCGATCGAGGGAACGTGCCCGACTCCTTTCGTTCCGTTCTCGGTCTCCCGCCTCGGCGCGGCCGCCGGGATAATGATCACTGCCAGCCACAATCCCCCTAGCGATAACGGCCTCAAGGTGTACCTTGCGGACGGAGCGCAGGTCATCCCCCCGTATGACGCCGAGATCTCGGCCGCGATCGCAGGCGGGGGTAGGTGGCAGCCCTGCCAGCTGGGGACCATCAAGCGCCTGCCGCTCGCTGAGGTGGCGGACGCCTATAGAGCCGCCATCCTCTCCACCACCTCGGCTAAGGAGGAAACGGACTTGGAGCTGGTCTACACCCCGCTCCACGGGGTCGGGGGGTTGGTGATGCCCGACCTGTTCGGCGAGGCGGGTTTCCGGAACGTCCACGTGGTAGCCGAGCAGGCAGAGCCTGATCCCGACTTTCCCACCACCCCCTTCCCGAACCCGGAGGAGGCGCAGACCTTCGACCTCGCTATCCGGGATGCCACCAAGATTCGGGCCGATCTCATCGTTGCCAACGATCCGGACGCCGACCGGCTTGCGGTCGCTGTTCCGGGCGACGGAGGCGCCGGTTGGCGGAGGCTCACCGGTGACGAGATCGGAGTCCTGCTCGCGGATTGGTTGATAGAACGGCGTCCCGAGGGGAGAAGCCTGGTTGCGGCCTCGGTTGTGTCGTCCTCGATGCTCTCGGTGATGGCGCGGGAAACCGGGGTCGACTACGTGGAGACGCTAACCGGTTTCAAATGGATCGCCAGGGCCGGCGGGCCGAAGCCGCTCCTGTTCGGGTACGAAGAGGCCTACGGGTATGCGGTGAACCCGGTAGTCGCCGACAAGGACGGACTGTCGGCGGGCCTCGAGTTCTGCAGGCTTGTGGCCACCCTGAAGGCGGCCGGAAGCTCCGTGGTCGAGCGCCTTGACGAGCTGGCGCTCAGATACGGTGTCTTCCTGACCGAGCAGGTCTCCTTCCGGATCGGCGGCCGTGCCGGATCGGCGGAGCTGATGAGCCGGTTGCGAGAAGCCCTACCGGCGGACTTTGCCGGAGTCGAGGTTACGGAGGCCATCGATCTGCTTGGCGGGAGTCGCGACCTGCCGCCGGCCGACGTGCTGGTCTTTGTGCTGGGTGAACGGGGAACGGTGAAGCTTCGCCCGAGCGGAACCGAGCCGAAGTTGAAGGCCTACATCGAGGTGCGGGCTCTTGCGCGGGTTCGAACGGAGCTGCAGGCAGCAAGAGCGGAGGCGGCCCGGATGGCCGAGCGGCTGAAACGGGCTGTTCAGAGCATCAGCGAGGATCTTCTCGATGTACCCGGTCGATGACGCAAAGAGCCTCCCGGCTTCGTCGTTGCAGCGATGACCTCCTGAGATGACCTCCGAAGTCCTCCGGCCGCCTTGTCGATCGCTTGCCACGGTGCCCGGGGTTTACCCGGCGTGCCGTCCATCCGCCCGCAAAGATCAGATCCCCGCCAATTCTTTGCCACCGGGCGGCACCGGTGCGTTTCAAGTTTGCGGCAACTTTCCGCGGCTAGACCGGACAGGCAGAGTGCGGACAGGCAGAGTGCGGACAGGCAGAGTGCGGTTCCGACGCGCGCACCTAGTCGGCGGAGATCTGCTCCAGTGGAAGCGGACCAGCTTTAGCCAGAACCTGCGCGGCTCCCGTGCTCAACAGGTGCTCGACGAAACGGGCTGCGGGATCTGGCAGCGGCGATCCGCGCCGGGCGGCAACGTGCCACGCCTTGTCGATCGGGAGGGGAGGGATCTCCAGGGCCACCAGCTCTCGCCGGTGAAGCTCGGGATTTACCGAGTCGGTCGAGAGGAGGGCGACGCCGATGCCGAGAAGGGCTGCCTCCTTGACTGCCGCGTTGGAGCCGAGTGTAAGCATGCGCGGGGATATGGCCAGGTGCTCCAGAAGTTCCTCGGTGCTGGCACGTGTTCCCGAGCCCTCCTCCTTGACCAGCCAGATCTGCCGCTCGAGCGCATCGGCGTCGATGACGTAACGCCGCTTTCCTCCGGCGATCGCTGAGGAGCTCCCTGCCACCAGCACCAGCTGGTGGCGTCTTGTGGCTATGGTGAAGAAGCCGCGGCCCTCCGGAGGGCTTCCGGCGACCGCGAGATCCACGTGGTGCTGCTCGAGAAGTTCGAACACCCTTGCCCTATTGGAGACCTCGATCTTGATCTCCACCTCGGGAGCGGCCTGCAGGTAGGAGCGAAACCAGATTGGAACGAGGGACTCGCCCGCCGTAGTCACTGCCGCGATCCGGAGTGAGGATCGGCGAGGATCGGCCTCGGCGGTAGTGGCGGTGATGGTCTCCTCCAAGAGGCCGAGCATCTGCTGGCCGTAGCGGTAGAGGATCATCCCTGCCGAGGTGACGCGGGTTCCGCGACCGTCGCGCGCCAGCAATTCTACGCCCAGCTCGGACTTGAGAGAGGCGATCGCCGAGGACACCGCGGCCTGCGAAACGAGGAGCCTCTTCGAGGCGGTCGTTATCGAGCCGCACCGCACCACCTCGACAAACGTTCTCAATTGGCTGAATGTCAACTCCGCCCTCACTTGGTAGCGATGGGTTGAACCGGGAAGCGGTAGCCCGCCCCAGCCCTTGCCGCCAATCTGAGTATAACGTTGCCGACCATGCAGGTGCGGGAAATCGGATCCGATCCGCCGGATGCGTTCGGAGCAGGTTTTGCGACCGGAAGATCGCGGCTTAGCACTCCCGTCACAATAAAGGAAGCCGGCTGAAACATTGGGCGACAAGTATCTTCCCATGCGGTTCGACGTCCACTTTTACGGCACGACACCGATGGGCGACCCCGGGGCTGGCGCGCCGGAACCCGCGGACCGGCGAATCGGCAATGATGGTGTGATCGAGGGATACCGGAATCTGGAGCACTGGGCCGGCCTCTGTGACCGCCTTGGCTTTGACACCATGTGGCTCACCGAGCACCACTTCCAGTACGAAGGGTACGAGACCACTCCCAACCTCATCCTGATGGGAACCTACCTCGCCGCCCGCACCGAGCGGCTGCGCTTCGGGCAGATGTTCAACGTGGTACCCCAGTGGCACCCCCTCCGGCTGGCGGAAGACTTTGCCGCCGCCGACATCCTCACTGGAGGGAGGATGGTCTTTGGCGTCGGTCGCGGCACCGTCCCCCGGGAGGCTCAGAACCTGGGATCGGTGGTGGCCAGCGGCGACAACGACATGGCGAAGGATGCCGACCGCATCAACCGGGAGATCTTCGAGGAGGCCATGGCGATCATCCAGCTCGCCTGGAGTCAGGAGCGCTTCAGCTACGCCGGGAAGCACTTCACCTTTCCGGTGGCGGGCATCCCCGACCGGGGGAGGACGGTGACCGAGCTCTCGCTGGTACCGCGCCCTGCCACCAGCGACGTGCGTATCTACCAGCCGGTAGGCTCTCCGGCGACGCTCGAGTACGTGGCTCGGCAGGGGTTTTTCGGGGTCTTTGCCATGGCGCCCTACCCGGTGATCGAGCAGAGCTGGACCCGCTTTGCCGAGGTAGCCGCCGAGGCTGGACGCGTGCTGGGTCCCGGCGAGGGGAGGGCGCTCCAGATCCCGGTTCACGTGGGGAGGACCAGCGGAGCCGCCCTCTCCTCGGGGAAGGGTCCCCACGACGAGTTCGTCAAGTTCCTCGCACCGTACGGACGCTTCAACCGGGTTGCGAAGGGGGTACCCTTCGACTACCGCCCGACGGTTGAGGAGTCCCGCGCATCGGGGATGATGGCGATAGGCTCGGTGGGCGAGGTGGTCGAGATCTTGGGGAGGTGGAGGGAGTTGCTCTCCCTGGAGCACCTGGTGCTTTTCCCGGACCTCCCCGGGCTCTCCCGAGCGGCGATGGACGATCAGCTGCAGCTGCTTGCCGAAGAGGTTATCCCGCAACTTGCCTAGCATGAAGGAGGTGGAGGATGGTACACACGCTTTCGCGACGTGATCTGGGCGAGAAGGATGCGCTCGCCTTCTCCGGGGTGGCGCTGACCTACCCGGACGGCACGGCCGCGCTCGACGAGGTCGAGCTCTCGGTAAAGCGCGGGGAGTTCGTATCCATCGTCGGCCCCTCTGGCTGCGGCAAGTCCACGCTTCTCAAGCTGGCCTCGGGTCTGGTGGCGCCGACCGCCGGAGTCGTCTCCGTCGACCGGGATCGGCTCGGGTACGTATTCCAGGACGCGACCCTGCTCCCGTGGCGCAAGGTCAAGGACAACGTCGGTCTGCTGCTGGAGCTGCACAAGGTGCCGAAGGCCCAGCGCGAGGCGCGGGTGCGGGAGACGCTGGAGCTGGTCGGGCTCGACGCGTTCTCGGAGCATCATCCCCGCCGCCTCTCCGGTGGGATGAAGATGCGGGTCTCGCTGGCCCGCTCCCTGACGATGGATCCGTCGATCTTCCTCTTTGACGAGCCCTTCGGTGCCCTCGACGAGATAACCCGGGAACGGCTCAACGAAGAGTTGCTCTCGCTCTTTATCGATCGTGGTTTTGCCGGCGTCTTCGTCACCCACTCGATCTACGAGGCGGTCTATCTCTCGACTCGGGTGGTGGTGATGAGCGCGAGACCGGGACGGATCGTCGCCGAGTTCGACATCCCCTTCCCCTATCCCCGCGGTCCCGAGGTCCGCTTCTCGGCGGAGTTCGCCCAGATCGCGGGGAAGGTATCGTATGCACTTCGAGGTCAGATCGCATGACGCAACTGCAGTCGCCCCAGCGGGCAGGGGAGGCAACTCCTGCCGTCGCTTCCAGAAATTCAGGGCGGGGGAGGAGCATCCTTCCCCCGGCTCTCCTCTTCTGCGGCATCCTGGCGGTGTGGGAGGCGATCTCCGCATCGCTCTCCCCGGGGAGGAAGTACCTGCTGCCGTCCCCGCAGAGCGTGCTGGTACACGGCCTGCTGGCGCACGACGCCTACAGCCAGATCCTCCCGTCCTTCGTGCGCACGGCCCTGCTCTCGCTGGGAGGTTTCCTGGTCGCCATCGTCTTCGGCATGATCGTGGCCGCGGTGATGTACCGCTTCCGCTGGTTCGAGAGGGCTGCCTTCCCGTACCTGGTCGCCCTCCAGGCGGTGCCGGTGCTGGCGATAGCGCCGTTGATGGCGGTGGTCTTCGGTTACAGCGACATGGCCAAGGGCTTGATCGTTGTCCTCATCGCCTTCTTCCCGATCCCGGCCAACTTCCTTCTTGGCCTCCGCTCGGTCGACGCCGGATTGGTGGACCTCTTCCGGTTGCACCGCACCGGCTGGTGGACCCGTTTCTTCAAGCTTGCGCTGCCGAACTCCCTTCCCCAGCTCCTCACCGGCTTCCGGATCTCGGCCGGTCTCGCCGTGATCGGCGCGATCGTCGGGGAGGAGTTCTTCCAGGCCGGTGTGCCGGGGCTGGGAATGAGGCTGCTCCAGTATCTCGACCAGGTGGAGTACAATCGCCTCTACGGTGCTCTGATCCTGTCTTCCCTGCTCGGGATCGGGTTTTACTCCTTCTTCACCTGGTTGAGCCACCGGTTGCTGCGGAGTTGGCACGAATCTGCCGCCGGGTAGGTTCGGCCCGCATTCTTGCCCGGTAAGACCCTGATAGCCAAAAATGAAAGGAACGTCAAACGATGAAATTGGTGCGCTCAAAGCTGCCCCGTGCCCGCACGGCTAAGGCTTCCGGGTTTGGGGCGGTGCTGGCCGCCGGCGCAGTCCTCGCCGCGTGCGGATCTTCGGCGTCGGCTGCCTCGTCTCCGACCGCCGCGCCGGTCGCCACCTTCCAGTCGACGCACTTCACCACCAATCTGAAGGGGATCTGCCCGAACCCGCTGGTGGTGCAGACCAACTGGTTGCCCGAACCCGACCACGGTGCGCTCTGGGAGCTGATCGGCTCGGCTGGGAAGATGGCCCAGTACACCTACACCGGACCACTTGGATCTACTGGGATCAAGATGGAGATCATCGCCGGCGGCCCGGGAGACAACTACCTCCCGGAGCCGACCGCGCTCTACGCCGGCAACCCGGTGGTCAGGGTCACCCCGGATCTGGGGATGGGCTCGCTCGATACCGCCATTCAGCTCTCCAAGAAGTTCCCTGTGGTCGGGGTGGTCGCTCTCCAGGAGCACGACCCGCTGGTGCTCATCTCCGACCCGAAGACCTTCCCCAACCTCTCGACCATCCGGGACCTGATCGCCGCGGCGGCGAAGGGGGCGCACTTTTACGTCGCCTCGCTGCAGACCGCCTACGTCCAGTACCTGATCTCCAAGGGGGTTCCCGAGTCGGCGTTTATCGGCGGGTACGCCGGCGACCTCGCCAAGTTCGCGACCGGTCAGGGGAAGATCATCAACCAGGGGTACGCCACCTCCGAGGTGTACAACCTCGAGCACACCACGCCGGCCTGGGACAAGCCGGTTCACTTCACCTTTATCTCCTCCTACGGGTTGAACGACTACGACGAGGTGGTCGAGGTGGCGAAGTCGAAGTTTACCCAGATGAAGAGCTGCCTTGCCAAGCTGGTGCCGATGATCCAGCAGGCGTCGGTGGACTACATCCAGCACCCGCAGGTGGTCAACCAGGTCCTCGCCAAGTTCAACAGCGGCGGCTACGGAGCCTCCTACTGGTCGACTTCGCTGGCGTACTCGAAGGCGGCGGTAGCCCGGATGCTCAAGTACGATCTGGTTGGCAACTCCCAGGGGGGCAAGGGCCCGATCGGCCTGATTAACCTGAGCAGGGTGAGCCAGAACATCGCCTCGCTGGTGCCGATCTACGCGAAGCAGGGTTCCACCACCTACCTGCCGGGCGTGACCCCGTCCTCGGTGGCGACCGACCAGTTCATCAACTCGAGCATCAAGCTGCCGGCGTCGGCACCAGCGGCGGGATAGGCCTTGCCAGCCGGGATCGTCGTCGCCAATGCCATCCTGCTGACGATGGATCCATCCACCCCCGACCCTATCCGGGGGTGGATGTCCATCGGTGAGGATGGGCGCATCGACGGTCTCGGCGAAGGGGTTCCGCCGCCCGGGCGCACGGTCGTCGACGTTGACGGCTGCTTCGTGGCGCCGGGTTTCGTGTCGGCGCACAGCCACCTCTTCACCTCCGGCTCCCGGGGGCTGGCCGCTGACAGGCCACTCTACGAGTGGATCGAGGGGATGACCCGCTACACCGAGCACGCCTCCGCGGAGGACATCTACTGGTGCACGCTCCACGGCTCCCTGGACTTTCTCAACGACGGGATCACCACCGCCTACGACTTCTCCTCTAGCCGGCTCTCCTTCCGGGCCGCCTCGGCGGGAGAGGGGACCTACCTCGGCGAGCTCCGGCCGCAGTCTTTCTCCGATGCCCAGTACCGAGCCAAGGCCGACAGCGGCATCCGCTTCATCCACTCGGTGACCCTGGACGAGGCGGCCGGCACCGACGAGGAGGTGCTCTCCCGGGTTGCCCACACCGTTGCCCTCGATCGCGGTGCTTCCGGATCGGCGAAGTCGCTCGGGGTGGCGATCTCCGGGGCCGTCCAGTGGGCGGAGTCAATCCGCACCGCGCGGCTTGAGGTCGAGGCGATGCGGAGGTTCAGCCTCATCAACCAGCCCCACCTCCTCGAGACCCCGTTCTCGATCGAGGCGCAGCAGGAGCGGTTCTGGTGGTACGAGGAGGTCGGCGCCCTGGGTCCGGACCTCGTCTTCGGCCACTTCCTGCACACCTCCAGCGAGATCGTCAAGGCGGCCGCCGCCGCCGGCTGCGCGATGGCTTGGCAGCCGACCTCGAACGCCCGGCTCGGCTCTGGAATAGCGGACATCCCCGGGTGCTTGGCCGCGGGGATGAGGGTCGGCGTCGGTCTCGACGACCAGTCGTGCACCGACGTCTCCGACCCGTGGCAGAACATGCGCATGGGGATCTACCTGCTTAGGGCGAGCCGTAGGGACGCCTCGCTGCTGGGCCCGCGGCAGATGCTTGCGCTGCATACCCTGGGGTCGGCGCAGGCGCTGTCGATCGATCACGAAGTGGGGAGCCTTGCAGTGGGAAAGTACGGCGATTTCCTGGTGGTCGATCCGACCAAACCCGATCTTGGACCGGTGTGGGATCCGTACGCCACCTACGTTCTCGCGTGCGGGCTTCGCAACCTCAAGCAGGTCTGGGTCGGCGGCGAGCTGCTGAGCGAGTCCGGGTCGAGCCTCCAGCACGACGACGGGAGGGTGGCCCGGGAGGTTCACACCCGGCTCGGCACCATCGCGAGGCGGTTGGAGCGTTGACCGTCCTCGACGCGCGGCAGTGCGGATTCATCGTCGGTCCGAAGCGAATAGCGTCGGCGGGCCACGGCCCGCTCGACGGGATCCACTTCGCGGCGAAGGATGTCTTTGCGGTGAGAGGCCAGCGGACCGGAGCCGGCAACCCGACTTGGCTGGCGACGCACGTCCAGGCCAGCGAGAATGCCGAGGCGGTCGAGATCCTTCTTGGCGCCGGGGCCACGCTTGCTGGCGTCACCATCACCGACGAGCTGGCCTTCAGCCTCTCCGGAACCAACGTCCACTACGGCACGCCGGTCAATCCGGCGGATCCCCGGCGGATCCCCGGCGGCTCTTCCTCCGGCTCCGCCGTGGCCGTGGCTCGCCGGATCGTCGAGGTCGGCCTCGGCACCGATACCGCCGGTTCGATCCGGGTGCCCTCCTCGTACTGTGGCTTGTTCGGCCTCCGCCCCACGTGGGGCCGGGTCTCTGTTCGGGGGGTGATCCCGCTCGCCCCCTCCTTCGACACCGTCGGGGCCATGGCCTATGACGCCTCCGCCCTCGAGCTGTCGATGCAGGCGTTGCTCAAGCCGCAGGGAGGGGGCACCACGGTGCCACGCTCGCTGCTGCTTGCCGAGGAGTACCTCGACCTGGTGGGGCAGCGCGAGCGGCAGGGGATCGTCGACGGCGCAAAGCTGATCGCCGACCGGCTGCGTCTCGGCCTCGACACCGCCGCGGTTCTCGACGCCGAGACGGTGGAGGAGGTGGCGGAGCACTTCCGGGCCCAGCAGCTCTTCGAGGTCTGGGAGTCCCATGGAGCCTGGATCTCGCGTTACCGGCCCTCCTTCGGGCCCGGCGTAGCCGGCCGATTCGAGCTGGCCTCCCGCGCGAGACGGCCTGCTCCCGGCTCGCTGCGGCGCCTGCGCGAGTTGCTGGCGGCGAGGATGGCAAGGGCCGCTGGCGGCGGCCGGATCGTGGTCAAGCCGGTGACGCCCACCGTCGCACCTCTGATGGACGCGCCCCGATCCGACTTCGAAGGCAACCGGCAGGACATTCTGCGGCTCACCTCGCTTGCCGGCGTGTGGGGCGCGCCGGAGCTGGCGGTGCCGTACCAGGTCGACGGGCTGCCCTTCGGCATCGGCCTGCTGGGAAGCCCGGGCGACGACGAGATGCTGCTGGGGATGGCGGCCGCGCTGGATGAGAGAGGATGGAGGGAGATGCTGTGATCAGGCTTGGCACCGGGCGGAACTCCTGGGGGGTCTCCCGGGACGGGGTGAGCCTGCTCCGGGAGCAGGTGGAGGTGCACCCGCTCGCGGTAGAGGCGAGGCCGCAGCGGATCGAGTTCGATCGGGGGGCATCCTGCCTTGTGGTGGTGGACATGCAGAACGACTTCTGCAGCAAGGGCGGTTGGCTCGACGGAGTCGGCGTGGACGTCTCCGCTGGGTGGGCGATCGTCGGCAACGTCAAGAGGCTGGCAGCGTGGGCCCGGCGGATGGGGATGCCGGTGATCTGGCTGAACTGGGGAAACCGCCCCGATCGCGCCAATCTCCCGCCCGGCGTACTTCACGTCTACAACCCTGACGGCGAGAGTTGCGGTATCGGCGACGAGCTGGCTGGGAGCGGCTCGCGGGTCTTGCAGGAGGGGAGTTGGTCGGCCGCCCTGGTCGACGAGCTTGCGGTGGCCGAAGGGGACATCGAGGTCTCGAAGTACCGGATGAGCGGTTTTTTCGACACCCCGCTCGACAGCATCCTCCGCAACTTGCGGGTAGATACCCTCCTCTTTGCCGGGGTGAACGTGGATCAGTGCGTCTACGCAACCCTGGCCGACGCTGCCTGCCTGGGTTACGACGTGATCCTGGTCGATGACTGCTCCGCCACCACCTCCCCATCCTTCTGCGCCGACGCCACCACCTACAACGTGGCCCAGTGCTACGGCTTCGTGACCGGCCTTGCGGCGCTGGAGAAGGGAGCGGCGGCGTCGTGAGCGGCAACCCGGCAGCTTGGCTGCACCAGGCTCTCGACGCCACCCCGAGGCTGATCAGCCCGGGAGACACCGTCAAGCTGGCGCTGATCAGGCGTCCCGATGAGATCTACCCGGCCTCGGTCTTTCTGGAGATCTGGGAGATCGGCGGGGCACAGCCGCTAAACAGCCACAGCGACTCGATCGAGACCTTCTGGTTCCTGCGGGGCAGCGGCCAGGCTACCAGCGATGGGAAGGTCTTCCCGGTCTCCGCCGGCTGCTTCCTGCTGCTGCCGGCCGGGAGCCAGCACCGGATCGTCAACAACTCCGCAGCCAAGCTGTACGCGATCACCACGATGCATCCCGACCACGGATTTGCCGGACTGGTGGAGGCGGGAACGCCGGCCGGCTACGACGACGAAGACCTCGACGTCATCAGGGGGAAGCTGGGAAGCTAGGCGGTGACCGCCCGTGCCGACCCGGTGCGACCCGCCAGCCGGGAAAGCAGCCTTCGGTACTCCAAGGTGTTGCGATCGCAGCGCAGGTGGACCTCGGCGGTCGGCTCGATGGGGAAGTCTGGGTTGGTGGTTTCGAGCACCAACCGATCCTCATCGACCACGCGGCGGCTGTAGGCGCGGAAGAGCGAGTATGGCTGCTCCCGCTCATCACGCTCCAGCGCAGAGATGCGCAGGTAGTTCGAGTGCTCGTCGTCAATCGGGGTGGCGCTCCCGTAGAACGAGTAGTCGGGGGCGGTGTTGCCGTACATCAGCCTGATCCGGGTCACCAGCGGGGCGAGGAGCTCCGCCTCCTGGATCCGGTCGAAGGTGAGCGACTCGTCGTCCACGCCCATCTGCGGCCCGGCCCCGCCAACGTACTGGGGTATGCGGGTGCGAAAGCCGGTCGGGGTGCGCTCGATCTCGTACCGCGGAACCAGCGGGCGCGACGGGTTGCCAAAGGTCCCCTGGTGGACGAAGGCCGGGTGCGACTGGTCCAGGTTGTTGTCGATGATCCGGAAGGCGCTCGATCTCCAGCTCTCGAAGAAGTCGACCTGCACCCTCCACCCGAGCTCATCGGCTTCGTGCCACCCTGGGGGCCCACCGGTGGCGGGGCTTCCTACACAGCTCCAGAGGACTCCGTACTTCAGTACCACGGGATAGGTCTTCAGCACGGCCCGCGGAGGTATCGGCACCCCCGGGTCGAGCTGGGGAATGTGGGTCGCCCTCCCGTCTTCTCCGAAGCGCCAGCCGTGGTACGGGCACATCAACCCCTCTCCGGTCTCTGTGCCGCAGTCGAGGCGGGCACCGCGGTGGGGGCAGTAGGCTTCGGAGAGATGGAAGCCGCTTGACGCCTTCCAGAGCACGAAGGTCTCACCAAAGAGGCGGACCATCTTCGGGGTGGGGGCGGTCTCCAGCTCTATGGGTACCCACTGATCGCGGAGCGCGGCTAACTCGGTGATTTTCATACGGCCCTTCCAACGACAGCGCCGAGCAGGCGGCGGTAGGCGACGGCGACCCGGTCGAAGGGGAGGTGGATCTCCGCTCTGAGGTCGTCGGGGATTTCGACTGGGATCTGGCTCTCGACGACCGGCCGGTCCTGCTCGGCCAGCATGGCCTGGAAGGCGGCGTACCGCCTGTCGTCCCCGGCAGGGTCGAAGTCGCGAGACTGGAAGCAGTAGCCGGTCGAGACGCCGTCCTCCTCCGGCTGAACGGTGAAGTAGAGGACACGGCTCGCCCCGGAGTCGTGGTAGTAGCTGCGCAGGTGGATGGTGTAGGGGGCCGAGATTACGTAGGTGTTGGTCTGCTTCCCGCGCTCTCCGCGAACGTTGGTCACCTGGAAGGAGTCGCGGGTGCTCGGGACGTCCATAGTGAGCTCGAAGTGAAGCTCGTTTCCGTCGCGTTCGACCCGGTGCTTGGGCACCTCCAGGTCGTCCCGGCTGCCGAGGAGCCCATCGTGCAGGTAGCCGAGGTGGCCAAAGTCCATGAAGTTCTCGACCATCCGTTCCGGGCTGCACCGCCAGGTGTAAGGCTCGCACTCAACGTGCCGGTACTGCTGCTGTGTCCACTCCGGGAAGCTGGGGATCCCGGCCGCCGGCTCGCCCAGGCACACCCAGATCAGCCCGTTGGCCTCTGTGCAGGCGCGCGTGTCCAGCCGGACCCCCCGGGGGATCGGCATCGCCCGGTCGAGCTGGGGCACGAGGGTGCAGGACCCGGAGCCATCGAACTCCCAGCCGTGGTAGGGGCAGGAGATGCAGCCGGAGGGCTCCACCTTGCCTAGGGAGAGCTTGGTCCCGCGGTGCGGGCAACGGTCGGTTGCGGCAAAGACGGAGCCTTCGGACCGCCAGATCACCAGCTCCTCGCCCAGAAGCTTTACCGCGACCGGGCTGGAGCCGACCTCCGACGCCCAGCTGACCGCGTACCACCAGTCTTTCCTCGCCGTCTGGGTCATGATCCCCTTCCGTCCGTCGACCACCTTGCCGGCGCTGCGCAGCAACTCCCAGCAACTTACGTGACCAATGATGCCGGGAGATTGCCGCACCGTGAAATCCAGGTTTCCGGCTTTCTGTGCCCGGTTTCGCGCTTGTAAGGCCATGGGCGCCACCGCTCATTGTGGTACCATTGGGTGGGATGCCCCGGGTTTCGGGGGAGAAGTACTCGCGGAGGTGGGAAATGCGCCGTGGAGTGGTTGGAGCTGGTCTCGTTAGCCTGCTGAGCGCGGTCCTGTTGCTGCCGGGGGTAGCCTCGGCGCAAGCCGCGGCCGGCGGTACCGCGGCCGCTTGCGGACCGGTCGGGAAGGGATACGCGCGCTGCTTCACCCAGGTGCTCCTGAACCCGGGGGCATGGCGGGGGGGTCACGTCGCCGCCGGCAGATCCAAGCCGGCCCCTGCGGCGACGATCGCCGGCTACTATCCAAGCGACCTGCAGAGCGCCTACGGGCTTGCGTCGGCCAGCAGCAGCGACGGATCGGGCGTGACCGTGGCCATCGCCGATGCTTTCAACAATCCCCATCTCGCCTCCGACCTCGCCACCTACCGATCGACCTTCGGGCTGCCCCCCTGCACCCAGAGCTCAGGATGCCTGACCATCGTCAACCAGTCGGGCGGAACGAAGCTTCCTCGCGGCAACAAGGGATGGGGGACCGAGGAGTCTCTCGACCTGCAGATGGTCTCGGCCATCTGCCCGAACTGCAAGATCTTGCTGGTAGAGGCGTCGAGTGCCACCTTCAAGAACCTGGGAATCGCGGCCACTTACGCCGCGGCGCACGCTCCGGTGGTCTCGAACAGCTACGGTGGCTCGGAGTTCAGCGGCGAAACGAGCTACAACGGGTACTACTCCGCCGCGGGGACTACCTTCGTCGCCAGCGCCGGCGATAGCGGCTACGGGGTCGAGTTTCCGGCCGCGGCCCCGACCGTCGTCAGCGCTGGAGGGACGACGCTGACGAAGTCCAGCAGCACCGCCAGAGGCTGGACCGAGACGGTGTGGTCGGGAAGCGGGAGCGGCTGCTCCGCCTACGAGCCCAATCCGGGCTGGCAGCCGGTTACGTCGCTCTGCTCCAGCCGCACCGTGGCGGACACCTCGGCGGACGCCAACCCCAATACCGGCGTTGCCATCTACGACAGCTACGGGCAGCCGGGGTGGATGGTGGTCGGTGGCACCAGCGTTGCCTCCCCGGTAATCGCCAGCGTCTTCGCGCTGGCGGGCAACGACTTCGGCCCCTCCGGCGCCCAGCAGCTCTACAGCTCCACCGCCTCGCTCTACAAGGTGGCCAGCGGGTCGAACTCCTCCGGTTGCACCGACTACCTGTGCAACGCGGCGGACTCGCTCTCGAGCGGCTACAACGGACCAACCGGCAACGGCACCCCCGACGGGATAAGCGCGTTCTAAACCGCGCCTAGAGGCGCGCTCGTGGCCGTAGATCGGCAACGGTGCTTGCGCTAAAAGCGCTTTTGCAGCGCCCTGGTTCTGCCGATAGGTGAGCATGGGTGTGTTTAGAAATGTTGCGATTGGAGCGCTGCTCTCCGCTATGGCGATGCCGGGGTTTACTGTTACTTCGTTCCAGGAATCAAGTTGGAAGACAGCCATCGAACACCCGACGCCACCCCAGGTCGTGATCATGAGTACCCGGACACTCAGCGCCGCCGAAGCCGATGCTAGGGCCCGGCTGGCGCTGGAGGGTTCGACCGTCTACGTCTACGCTCCGCCCAACTCGCACCAGGTGTATCCGGTGAGCCCGATCCCGGGAGCCAACATCGTTCAAACTGCCTACTTCCGATCTCTCACCGACCTGCAGGCAGCGCTTGCTTCCGGAGAGTTGGCTGGCTACCGCGCCGTCCTCCTCGACCTGGAGAGCTGGTCATTTACCCCGCTATCGGAGCAGGATAACATCCCTGGCACCTACGCGTCCGCCCAGAAACTCCTGGCGGGGACCGGTATCGAGCTGATCGGGTCGCCGGGGATCAAGTACGCGGTTCAAGTTGCCCCGTACGTGGGCGTAATCGATCTCCAGATCCAGCGCTACGAGTTTGACGCTACCCAGTACCTCGCCGAAGCAAGCCGGCTGTCGAGGGGAATACTCGCGGTAGCCCCGGGTACAAAGATTACCGCCGGGGTGTCGACAAACCCCCCGGCTGGAGTGGCTTCACCGTGGACGATGTACCAGGTTTATGCTGTGTCCAGCAGTACCATAAATGGGTTCTGGATGAACGTCCCTACTCCGGGTCCAGGGTGCCCTACGTGCAGCGCGTATAACCCTAACGCGTCAAAGATATTCCTCGATATGTTGGGCCATCGCATGAATTAAAGGCCCGCACCGAAGCCTGCTAGAGTCAGTAGCTTCTATAGGGAAGGAACTTGCCTGACATAGTGATCTTTACCCGGTCTCCCTTGGGGTCGGCCTCCCGCTGGAGATCCATGGTAAAGTCGATCGCGCTCATGATGCCGTCGCCGAACTCCTCGCAGATCAGCTCCTTGAAGACCGGTCCGTAGACCGAGACCAGCTCGTAGAAGCGGTAGATCAGGGGGTCCGAGGGCGGGTTCCCGTTGAGAGTTCCCTTCATCGGGACCACGGTAAGCCACGCGGCCTCGCTATCGCTTAGCCCGAAGAGGCGCTGGACCACCATCGCCTGCTCCTTGTCGAGGGCCATCTGCCCCAGGCAGGCGGCGGCGACCCACTCCTTGGAGAGTCCCACCTCCCTGGCAACCTCCGCCCAGGTGATCCCGCTCTCGACCTTGGCCGAACGGATGCGCTCGGTTACCTGCTCCCTGTCCATAGCTCACCCCGCCTCTCTCTGGTTGTGATCTTCCAGACGCTACCGCAAACTCGAGCCCCCCAGGGCTGGCTGCAGTGGAGCGCCGCCAGTTGACTCGTGGTTGGAAACCGGCGAAATCACTGGAGGGAGCAGCCCGAGCCCGCGCTTGGATGAGCGTATTGGCGCAGAACCGCGGCGAATCGGTTCGGTTGATGCGATGAGCCGCCACTGCCGGCGTCGCCGTGCACGGGATCTCGGGTTGTTTAACGGCAGCGGTCTGCTTCAGGGCAAGAGGCCTGACCCTTCAGCCAGTGCAGTGCGCTTGTTCCTATCGAAGAGGGGATGATCGGCGATGAGCTCCTCGCACGGTATCGTGCCAGCGATTTCAGCATCGGCGTCGCCACCTGGGCGGGCGAGGCAATCCAACCGGCGGGCGGCCTCCGGTTCCAGCAATTTCACCTCTCAAATGCCGTACATGCCGCCGAAACGTTCGATTATCAACTCGCCAATACCTATCAACTTGCCAATACCTATCAACTCGGGAATCGATTGCCGGCCCGGCGTTGCTGGTACCCTTCGGCGCCTTTCGATGATCTTCTCGCTTCTCGGGACTTGTCGTCGCCATTGCGGCCCCCGGCCGTCGGTCATCGGGCAGTAAGCCCAGTAGGGCGTGAACTTCTCGACGAGTTCTGGCAACTCCTCGCGCCCGGGGGCGGTAGGTGCGCTCGCGACGAACCGGTTCCCCTCAGGGCACTACCTCCGGTCGCGGAGATGCGTGCTCAATCCGGTGTTCGCAAGTGGTTACCAGGGTGTTGGCAAAGGCTCCGTAGCCGCGAGGGATCGGGACCAGCCACCGGGGTTGCGGCGCTAGGATGCGCGGGGCACACTGGAGACTGACTGGAGACCCATGGGAGTTGCTAGCCGGTACCGGGGACGGCTGTACCTGATCGAGGCGGTACGCACCTTCGCACAGGGGTTTTTCGCCATCTCCTTCGTGGTGGCGGCGCGTTCCGCCGGGATGAGCGCCCTTCTGGTGGGTGTCCTCACCACGATCTCGGTGTTGATCGGAATCGCGACCACCCGCTACATGGAGGGGGCGGTCTCCCGCCACGGCCCCCGGGTGGCCTTCGTTGGCGTCGGGGCGCTGATGGTGGCGACCGGATCGGTGATGCTGCTCTTGCCGGGTGAGGCGGGCATAGCGCTTGCCGCACTCTTCGGCTTCCTCCCGCCGCTCGGCGGGCAGTTCGTAGCTGCCGTGATCGAGGGATCGCTTGCCCAGACGCCGGCGGCCGCACGAACCAAGGTCTTTGCACGATTCGGGCTGCTCGCCACCGTAGCCGGAGCCGCGGGCTCGCTGTTTGCCTCCTTCCCCGCGCTTTTCGGTATCGGCGATGGCGGTGCGGTCTCGATCCTCACCTTCCTGCTCATTCCCCTGGGGGTGGTGATCGGGGTGACCGGCGCTCTGGTCCCCAGGGTCAACCCCCTCTCCGGAGCCCGACCGAAAGCCGAGACCCCGGCCGCCTCGGGGGGCGTGGACGGGAGCCAGAAGCTGATCAACCGGCTCGCGCTTCTCTTCACCGCCGACGCCTCCGGGAGCGGGGTGGTCACCCCGACGCTGATCCTCTACTGGCTCCACGTCCACTTCCACCTCTCCCTTCCCGATCTGTCGCTGCTCTACTTCGGGATGGATGTCCTGAGCGCGCTCTCCTTTCCACTCGCCGAACGGATCTCCAGGAAGGTCGGGCTGCTGAATACCGCGGTCTTCACCCACATCCCCTCCAGCCTGTTGCTGGTAGCGGTTCCCTTCGCTCCCGGCGCCGCGATAGCTGCCACGCTGCTGCTGGCGAGGGCGCTCCTGGTCGAGATGGACGTTCCCACCAGGCAGAGCTATATCGCCTCCATCGTGCCCAGCTCGATGAGGGCGCAAGCAGCCAGCCGTACCTCCATGGGGAAGCAGGCCGGTCGCGCCATCGGTCCGGCCATCGGCGGGGCGCTGCTCTCGTCGGTCGGCGCGGTGGCCCCGTTTCTAACCGGAGGGGTGCTCAAGATCTCCTACGACCTGGTCCTATGGCGGTCGTTCCGCCAAGTAGAGGCCGCTGCCGCCGAGGAGTAAGCGCTGGCTCCCGCATGGTCTGCGCCATCGGAGTTAGCATGGAGCCGTGGGCCTCTCGCTGATCCTGTTCCGCCACGCCAAGTCGGACTGGAGCTTGGCGTCCTCCGGCGACCTCGAGCGACCGCTCTCGCCGCGCGGACTTCGCTCTGCCCAGGCGGTGGGCCGCTTCCTGGCCTCGGCTGGTCTGGTTCCCGACCTGGCCCTCACCTCGCCGGCGCTTCGCGCCCGGAGCACGCTCGACCTAGCCGCTAAGAGCGGAGCCTGGGGCTGCGAGGTTCGGGTTGCCGAGGCCCTGTACGGGACCGCAGGCGAGGTGGTGGCGGAGATCGGCTCCACCCCGGATCGGGTGCGGACCCTGCTCGCGGTTGGCCATCAACCGGCGTGGTCGGAGGTGGTAACGCTGCTCACCGGCTGCGGGGCGATCCGGCTGCCGACCGGCTCGGTGCTGGTGCTCGGGAGCGAGGCTGAACGTTGGCAGGACTTGGCTCGGGCCGGTGGCACGGTCGAGCTGCTGCTCACCCCGAGAGCGCTGCTGGGGAGATGACGCCGGTGGATCAGTCGATGACGGCGATAGCGGCGGACTGCCGGACCACGGCCTCCTCCGGCACGAGAAGGGTTATCACCCCCGCCGCCGGCGAGGCCACGTCGTTCGCCACCTTGTCGACCTGAACCTCCGCGATCAGCTGCCCCTCGGCCACCGCCTCCCCGGAGACGACGAACCAGGTGGAGACGACTCCTTCGGTCTCCGGATCTTGGGACAGCTTGGGAAAGGGGACCTCGACGCTCACGCCACCGTCTTGCGGATCGCGGCGGCTATGCGCGAGTGGGTAGGGAGAACCGCCTGCTCCAGCGGGCGCGAGTACGGGATCGGAACATCCGGCACTGCGACGCGGGCAAGTG
>JAJYHR010000083.1 GCA_021784675.1 Actinomycetes bacterium | reverse complement strand
GCCCAATCATCCACCAGCCCCTCGGGGCCGGACCAGTTGGTCGCGGTGGCGTGAGGACGGCGATGCCAAGTAACCCCAATCAAACGGCGGGGCCAGAAGCCCCGTCCGTAAGGGCGGGGAGGTTCACGGGAACCTTGCCCGGCCTTTCTCCAGAGTCGATGGATGCGCTTAAGGTTCACCTGGTAGCCCTCCTCTCTCGCCGCCCGGTACGCCCTCTTGTAGCCCTGTCTAGGGTGTTCGAGCGCAAAAGCCCCAAGGGGAACCCCGTGAGTTCCTCGTCAGCGTCTCCGGGTACCTTTGGGGAGCTGCGCTGGGTAGACCTTGGTTGCCCGGTGATCTTGCAGGCTCTTCGTTCGGATACCCCGAATTGCCGGCAGGGCAGCCCTACTGCACACCGCCTGCGCTCCGGAGCTAGGGGTGTCTAACCTCGGCCTGCTAGGCGCTTGGGGAGGACCTCGTAGCGATCGTGGCTGATGGTAAAGGTACCGGCACCGGCGGTTAGCGCGCTGAGATCGATAGCCAGGCGTCCGACCTCGGCAGTCGGCATCTCTGCCTCGATCTCGACCAGGTCGCGGTCTGGCGTGGCTGCCGTGCGCACGATCTTGCCGCGCTTTGCGGTCAGGTATCCGAGAACGTCGCCCTGGCTCTGGCTCGGGATGGCGGTGCTGACCCGGGATATCGGCTCCAGCACCTCCGTCCCGGCCTGCTCGAGCGCCTGCTTGATCGCTAGAGAGCCAGCTACCTTGAAGCTCATCTCGGAGGAGTCAACCGCGTGGTACTTTCCGTCGACCAGCCGAACCCGAACATCGACCACCGGATAGCCTTGCGGACCTCCCTGAGCCAGGGCTTCAACGACTCCCTTCTCGACGGCAGGGATGAAGTTCCGGGGTATGGCACCACCGACTATCTCGTCGACGAATTCGAACCCTCCACCGCGACCCATCGGTTCTATCTCGATCATCGCCACGCCGAACTGGCCGTGCCCTCCGGTCTGCTTCTTGTACTTGCCCTCCGCGGTGGCCGGCTGGGTGATCGTCTCCCGGTAGGGGATCTCCTGCTCGGAGGTGGCAACCCGTACCCCGGATCGGTGTTCGATCCGCTCCAGCGCGATCCCGACATGGGTAGCCCCCATTCCGGTAAGCAACAGCCGGTTGGTCCGTTCCTCGCGGGAGGTGACCAACCCGGGGTCGTCGTCCGCTAACCGGGAGACCACCTGAGCCACCTTCTCCTCCTCCTTGGCGTTCTCCGCCTCGACCGCAACCGTGTAGCCGGGCGACGCCTTTATCGCGGAAGGGGGGGCGGTGGTGTGGGGGGCTGTGAGCCATGTCCCTACCGGTGTGGTTACCTTGACGATGGTGGCGATATCGCGCGCCTGAAGCCGGAGAGCGGTCTCGGCGCCGGCAGGGAACGGGATGGTGAACTGGTGGATGCGCTCCTCGCGCCCGGTTCCGGCCGCGGTGAGGACGGTGTCCGGGCGCAGAGATCCCTGGAGCAAGGCCACGCTGGCGCTCCGGCCCTGGTACTGGTCGGTGGTGGCTGCGAGCACCAAAGCGACCGGCGGATCGCCGGGAGACGAGTGCGACTCCGGAACCAGGGCGGCAAGAGCTCCGACCAGATGAGCAACGCCGGTGTCGGTGATCGCCGAGCCGCAGGCGACCGGCGCGACGTCGCATCTTTCGATCCCGGTCCTCAGCACGGAGACGATCTCCGACTCATCGATCTCTCCGTTGGAGAGATAGTGCTCCAGGATCTCGTCATCCTCGGGAACGATGTCATCGAGGAGCGCCTCCCTCGCCGCGGACTCGACACCCGTCAGCTCCTCCGGGATCCCCTCCTCCCGTTCCAGCCGGCCCTCGGAGGCGAATGCCCGGTTGCGCACCAGGTCGATGACGCCGCGAAACCCAGGCATTGGAAGCTCGATCGGGTCGATATGCGGGCTGAGTGTGTTGCGGAGATGCTCCACGGTAACGTCAAAGTCGGCATTCTCCCGATCGCACTTGTTGATGAAGACGATCCGAGGGACGGCCAGCGCCTCGAGGCTGGCCCAGAGCCGGATCACCTCGGGTCCAAGGGCGCTGGCTGCCGGAATCACCAGGAGAGCCGCGTCCGCTACGGCAAGCGCGAGGTCAACCTGGGCTTGAAACTCGGATATTCCGGGTGTATCGATGAAGTTGAGCTTTACGCCCTCTACGACCATCGAGATGACAGCAGCATCGACGGAGTGGTGGTGGGCGCGCTCCTCCGGCGTCCGGTCGCTCAAGGTGGTACCCGCCTCCACGCTCCCTTTCTTGGGAAGGTGTCCGGAGACGTAGGCCATCGATTCGATCAGGGAGGTCTTGCCGGACCCGGGAGGGCCGAGTACTGCCACGTTGCGTACGCTATCCCATTGCTTCTCGGCCACCGGGCACCTCCTGTCAGCACCGCCAGCATGCGGTGGTCCAAGCGTAGCAAATTTCGGGTTGCCGTCGCTTGCCGTGTGACCTTTGCGTCCCAGCGCGCTGTGTCGAGTGGCACCCGGCGCCCCAGCCCGCAGGTTCGGCAGGCTATCGCGAGTCCTGGCCAGACCGCTCCAGTCAATCGCGGTCGCACGGATGCAAACGCTGAGCGGCTGGCCCGAGCCTCCTCGAACCTACTTGCGCCGCTTGATTTTGGGCTAAGCTTCCTTGCAGAAGAGCAGCACAGGATGGCTACGAGCTTGCGGCGGGAGATATCGCGTGTTTGACGGGAATTTCAGGATGGCGGTTGATAAAAGAACCGCCCCTCTTGGAAGGCTGCTCGCGCGCTTCGGCGTCAGTCCCGACCTGCTAACCGGCATCGGATTGGTCGGCTCGATCGCGGCCGCGGTAGCCATCGGCTATGGCGAACTTGTCCTGGGTGCGGTCCTATTGGTCTTGGGAATCGTTCCCGACCTGCTCGACGGACCACTGGCAAAGGCGGCGCAGGCCTCCTCCAAGCGCGGCGCCTTCTTCGACTCCTTTGCCGACCGGGTCTCCGATCTCGCGGTCTTCAGCGGTATCGGTATCTACCTGCTTCTTAAAGGCGACCCAACCTTCGGTGTCCTCTCCTTCCTGGGTTATGGCCTCGCCTCCTTGATCTCCTACCAGCGCGCCAAGGCAGAGTCCCTTGGGTTCAACGCCAAGGGCGGACTGATGGAGCGAGCCGAGAGGGTGCTGCTGCTGCTGTTCGGCGTCATCGTCCCGGTCCTGCTCCAGGTGGTGCTGGTGGTGGTGGTCGCCGGGTCGATCCTCACGGTGGTCCAGAGGTTCGTGAAGATCTGGAGGCAAGCGTCCCACCATCCCGATCGCCTGCAGGCCGCGAGCCGGATGCAGAACCTTCGCAGGGCTAACCGGAGGAGGCGCTCTCGGGCCCGGAGCAGCTTGCGCGGTTTCCTGAACGCCTACGATATGCGTAACTTCAACGGTCGCAAGGGCGGCTTTCGCAGGCGGTGAATCGGCGGTTAACCCGGGCTCAGCTCTACTCGCTGGCAGCCCGGCTGCTGGCGGTGCTGCCCCGCCAGATCGATCCGGCGATCTGGTGGCTGGGAGGTCTGGTCGCCTACCTGGGTGCCGGTAAAGCGCGAAGGCACGCCAGGGAGAACCAGACGACCGTCGGGGCCTTCCGTTCGGGAACGGGGATCTCGGCCAGGATCACTGCCGAGCTGTGCACGGCGATGGCCTTCGTCTACTACATCCGCTACTTCGTCGAGATGCTCGTGCTGCCGTCACTAACGGCTGAGACGATCGCGGAAAGCGTGGTGGCCTACGATACCTGCGAGTTCCTCGAGCTGGCCCGGGAGCATAAGCCGGTCATCGCGGTGCTTGCCCACACCGGCAACTGGGACTGGGGAGGGTCCTGGGTCGCCGGCAACATCCGCACCCTTACCGCCGTCGCCGAGGATCTGGACGACCCGGGCGTGACCCAGTGGTTTCTCGATCGCCGGCGTTCCCAGGGAATCGAGGTCGAGCTCCTTGGGGGCAATACGACCTCCAGCCTGCTCCGGGTGCTCGCGGGCGGTGGCCTGGTCGCCCTGGTGATGGACCGGGACATCTCCGGGACCGGCGTGGAGGTATCGATGTTCGGGAGGAAGGTGTTGCTACCCGCCGGCCCGGGCGTGCTCGCGGCCATCAGCGGGGCGGCTGTACTTCCGGTAGCGACTTACCACGGGCGGGGTCGCAAGCAGGTGATTCGCTTCTTTCCCAGCGTCCGGCCGCGGGGGGAGGGGCCGCGGCGCGAGCAGGCCGCAGAGCTCACCCGGGAGCTGGCCGGCAGGTTGGAGGAGATTGTTGCCGCGGCTCCCAGCCAGTGGCACAACTTCCAGCCTTACTTCTCCCGGGAGGTTCCCTCCTAGGTGCGGGTGCTCGAGATAAGCCCTTACGACCTCGCTGCTCCCGGCGGAGTGCAGGGTCAGGTTCTGGGACTGGCAGCCGCTCTTGGGAGCCTTGGGGCGGAGGTGACGGTAGCCGGCCCGAATGCCGCAGCTTGCGGCGGTCTCGACCTCGGACAGGGAGTGCGCGTCCCTGGCAACGGCTCGGTGGCACGGGTCGCGCTCGACCCGCTCCCGCTCGCCCGGCTTCGGGGGTGCAGGGGGGTGGACGTGGTCCACCTTCACGAGCCGATCGCGCCGCTGGTAGCGCAGGCCGCCCTGAGCCTGCTCGGTGACCGCCCGATCGTTGGCACCTTCCACCGCTCCGGGGTATCCCTGTGGTACCGGGTCTGGGGTAGGGCGGTGCACCCGCTGACCGCGCGCCTGTCGGTGGCGGTCGCGGTTTCGTCGATGGCTGCAGAGACCGCGACCATCGGCGCGGGGGTGCGGGTTGACCGGGTAATCCGAAACGGCATCGACCTGAAACGTTTCTCCGCACCGGGAAAAGACGTCCCCGGGAACCGGATACTCTTCGTGGGGAGGTTGGAGCCGAGGAAGGGCGTTACGGTCCTGCTGGAAGCGATTAGAGGGCTCGGGGCGCCCGGCGCCTCTCTCACCATCATCGGCGACGGCCCCCTCCGGCCAGCCGTGGCCGCGGCCGCTACGCGCGACCCCCGGATCAGGGTACTGGGCCGGGTGGGCGACGATGAGCTCGTGAAGGAGTTGACCGCGGCCGACCTGCTGGTTGCGCCTTCAATCTCGGGTGAGTCATTCGGCGTCATCCTGCTAGAGGGGATGGCGGCGGGCTGTGCCGTGATCGCGAGCGACATTCCCGCCTACCGGCAGGTTCTAGGCGACCGTGGCTTTCCCAGCCTGGTGCCGCCGGGTTCTGCAGAGCAGCTGGCCCTCGCGATAGATGAGGTCTGTTCCAGCTCAGATCTTGCCTCTTTGCTCCGCCAGGATGGAATGGAGCGGGTACCGCAGTACGATTTTCAGGAGGTAGCCAGGGAGTACCTGGCTCTATTTGCATCTTTGGTTTGAGGTGGAGCGATGGTGAAACGGGTAGCGGAACAGATCTGGGGTACGGGCCACCCTCATCAGCTGAGGCGGAGAATATCTACGGTAGCTGTGCACTATGGTCTCCTGGCTGCCGGGATCTGGGTGCTGGTCTCGCTGGTTGGGGTGGTGGCCGGTGCTGCCTCCACTTGGAGGCTGCTCGAGCTTTTCATTCCCCTCGGACTGGTCCTCGGGGTAGCGGTTTCGCTCTGGATCCTGGCTAGGTCGTACCTGTCGATCGGCGCCGGCCTTCCCTATCTTGAGCCGTCGCCCACCGACCGGGCGCGAATCAAGGCGCTGATCGAAGGAGTGGGGCAGCAGCTGGGGATATCGGACGCCCGGGTCCGCATCCTCAACGATCCATCGATCAATGCCGCCGCGGTACCGAGAGGCCGGCAGCACTTCGAGCTCCTAGTGACCAAGGGGAGCCTCGACAGCCTTGGCATAATCGAGCTGGAGGCGATGGTGGCGAGAGAGCTGATTGCCGTACGGTCCGGAATCGTGTGGTACAACGCGGCGCTGGCCGGGTTGCAGATGGCTCTGGGCCAGAGGCGGTCGACGCTGGCCGACTGGCAGAGGCAGGAGGCCGCGCTGCTCGACCTCGCAGGGACGGGTGCGACCCGATACCCCCAGGCGATGTCGCGGCTGCTGCTCGCGGCCATCGAGGCTGGTGGCGAGCGGCCACTCCCCTTCGCACCCTGGCTGTGGCTCTATCCATACGGTGTCGCGGGCGCCGAAGAGGATATGCGCCTCCGGGCTAGCTATCTTGCCGACGAGGTCTGGACCGCGCGAGGCTCCGGGGAGTAGCGTTCGGGCTCGCAACCTGAACACCCTGTATTGTAACGAAGTAAGCTATGTAACACCTAGCGAGTTAGGAGGGCCGGTGGCAGAGTTCAACGAGGGCACGGCGAGAGTCAAGCGGGGACTCGCCGAGATGCTGCGGGGTGGCGTGATCATGGATGTGGTCAACGCCGAGCAGGCAAAGGTAGCCGAGGATGCTGGCGCGGTTGCGGTAATGGCCCTGGAGCGCGTTCCGGCGGATATCCGCCGGGATGGCGGCGTCGCCAGGATGAGCGACCCGGCGCTAATCGAAGAGATCCAGGCAGCGGTCACCGTGCCGGTGATGGCCAAGGTCAGGATCGGGCACTTCGGAGAGGCGCAGCTTCTCGAGGTCCTCGAAGTCGACTACATCGACGAGAGCGAGGTACTGACTCCTGCGGATGAGGAGTACCACATCGACAAGTGGGGTTTCAAGGTGCCGTTTGTCTGCGGAGCGACCAACCTCGGAGAGGCCTTGCGGAGGATCTCGGAGGGTGCGGCGCTGATCCGTTCCAAGGGTGAGGCCGGCACTGGAAACGTGGTGGAGGCCGTGAGGCATCTCCGGTCGATCACAGCGGATCTGCGCTCGATCGCCGCTGCCGCTCCGGAGGAGCTGTACGGATGGGCAAAACGGCTCTCCGCTCCCTACGAACTGGTGGCCGAGATCAACCGGAACGGCGGGCACCTGCCCGTCCCGCTCTTCTGTGCCGGCGGGATAGCCACCCCGGCGGACGCCGCGTTGGTCATGCAGCTGGGCGCGGAGGCCAACTTTGTCGGCTCCGGAATCTTCAAGTCCGGCGACCCCGCCAAGCGGGCGAGGGCTATCGTCGAGGCGACCGCCCACTTCAACGATCCGGACCGGGTGCTCGCGGTCTCGCGCAACCTCGGTGAGCCCATGGTTGGCATCGAGATGAGCGTGGTCGAGCAGCACCTAGCGGACCGCGGCTGGTAAGTTGCCGATCGGTGTAATCGCGGTCCAGGGGGACTTCGCCGAGCACGCCGAGGTGCTGCAAGCGGCCGGTTTCACGCCGCAGCTGGTGAAGGGGTCACGGGATCTTTCCGGGGTCGAAGGGTTGGTGTTTCCGGGGGGGGAATCGACAACCCAGGCCAAGCTGATCGACTCGGCCGGCCTGCGTGCCCCTCTGGAGGGGCTGATCAGGGATGGGATGCCGGTCCTTGGCACCTGCGCCGGCCTCATTATGCTCTCACGTGCCATCAGCGGCGGCCGGCCGGACCAGTGGAGCTTCGACCTTCTCGACGTCGCGGTGCTCCGGAACGGCTTCGGCAGGCAGGTGCGCTCCTTCGAAGCCGATATCCCAGTGAAGGGGTTGCCGGCAACCATCCGCGCGGTCTTCATCAGGGCTCCGGTTATCGTCAGCGCCGGGGAAGCGGTGGAGGTGCTGGCCGAGGTCTCCTACAAGTTTGTCGACGGGACGAGGAGAGTGCTTCCAGTGGTCGTCCGGCAGGGGAACGTGCTCGCCGCCGCCTTCCACCCGGAGCTGGTCGGCGACGGCAGGCTCCATTCGATGGCATTTGGCGCCGCTTTCAGCCGATTGCTCTAGGGTATGGTTCGTTCCAGTTTCCGAAGAGGGTAACTTATGTCAGGTCATTCCAAGTGGGCGACGATCAAACACAAGAAGGGCGCCCAGGACAAGGCGCGCGGCAAGCTTTTTGCCAAGCTTATCCGGCAGATCGAGGTCGCAGCCCGCGAGGGCGGAGGTGACGTAAGCTCTAATGCAAACCTGAGGACCATGGTCCAGAAGGCCCGCGACAACTCGGTTCCGGTGACGACCATCGACAGGGCGGTAAAGCGCGGCACCGGTGAGTTGGAGGGCACCCGGTACGAAGCCATCGCCTATGAAGGGTACGGGCCGGGCGGCGTTGCTGTTATCGTCGAGTGCCTGACCGACAACCGTAACCGGACCGGCGCCGACGTCCGCGGAGCGTTCTCGAGGTCCGGTGGCTCGCTCGCCGAGCCGGGCGCCGTCTCCTGGCAGTTCGCTCGTACCGGGGTGATCCGGGTTTCCGCCGGCGCGGACGAGGAGGGACTTCTCGCGGCGGCCGCTGGCGCTGGCGCCGATGACCTCGCCGACGGCGATGACGGCTGGTCTGTGACGTGCGCTGCCGCTCAGATCTCCGCCGTCAGAGGCGCTATCGAGTCAGAGGGATACGAGGTGCTCTCCGCCGATGTCTTGCTAATGCCTCAGTCGTCGGTACCGGTGCCCGACGAGACGGAGGCGCGAAAGGTGCTCCGGCTGGTGGAGTCGCTGGAGGATCTTGACGACGTTCAGGAGGTAATCGCCAACTTCGACATACCCGATGCCATTCTGGAGGGGTTGGTCGAGTAGATGGGCGAACCAACCGTAGGCGACATCGGACCGGACTTCTCCCTCCCAGGCACGGAGGGAAAGACGTACTCGCTGGCCGAGTTTGCCGGGCAACCAGTGGTCCTAGCCTTCTACCCGAACGACTTCTCGCCGGTCTGCACCATGCAGCTGCGCGCCTACTCGAGTGCCATCGATGACTTTCGCAGCTACGGCGCCGTAATGCTCGGGCTCTCCCCTCAGGACTTGGAGTCGCACAGCTCCTTCAAGGAGCGGCTGGGGATCGCCTTTCCTCTGCTCGCTGATACCGAGTCCGAAGTGGCCAAGCTCTACGGGGTGATCGGCCCGGTGGGCTTCTACCGGCGGTCGGTCTTCGTGCTCGACCGGATGCACGTGATCGTCTACCGCCACGTCTCCCGGGCCGGAATGACCTTCCGTAGCTCAGCCGAGCTTCTCCAAGCGGTGGAGATGGCGATCGCAGCCGACTAGCCGGCTGCGTGCTGCGCAAGATCGTGCGGGGACGCCCTCTTTTCGATCATTTGTATCACTTTTTTCGTCTCGCAGGCAGCCGAGAGGGTAGCATCTTGGGGAAACGGACGGTGAGGTCGCGATAGCTTTGAGAAACGTTTTGGGCATCGATCCCGGGCTTCGCCGGGTTGGCTACGCGGTTCTGCAGGCTGGCGCCGGGCGGATATCGGTGGCGTGCGCAGGTGTGATCGAGACCTCAGGGGAGCTGCCGTCGGGGGCCCGCCTCGAGGACATCAGCTCCGGAGTAACCCAGCTGCTCGAGGAGTATCTTCCCGACTCGCTGGTGATGGAGCGGATCCTGTTCTCCCGCAACGTCACCTCCGCGCTGCGGGTCGCCGAGGCGGTGGGTGTGATCAAGCTGGCAGCGAGAAGGTTTGGCCTAGAGGCGGTGGAGATCGGAGCCAACCAAGTGAAGCTGGCGCTCTCCGGGGACGGGAATGCCCCCAAGGACCAGATGCAAAAGATCGTTGGCATGCTGCTGGATCTACCATCGATACCGAAGCCGGCCGACGTGGCCGACGCGATAGCCATCGCCTACTCCTTTATCTCCCGCGGGTGGGTTCCCCGATGATTGGGAGGCTCTCTGGCCGGCTGGTCCTGGTCGAGCTGCCGGACGTCGTCATCGACGTGGGAGGGGTGGGCTACGAACTGGAGGTGGGGAGCGGGTTCGTATCCGCGGCTGCCGTCGGGGATCAGGTGGTCGCCTTCGTCCGTACCGTGGTCCGCCCAGACGCGCTGGTCCTCTACGGCTTCGCCAGCAGCCAGGAACGGCAGCTCTTCGACTCGCTCCTCAAGATCCAGGGGGTCGGCCCGGCGCTCGCCTTGAACGCGATCTCGGCGCTGGGCGCCGACGGAGTCTGGCGGGCGGTAGCGGATGAGGACCTGGCTCGCCTAAGGTCGATATCGGGAGTAGGCGACAAGACGGCACGCAGGATCGTCATCGAGCTAGCGGTGGCGGCGCGCGGCTTTGCCGGGTCCCGTGGCGGTATCGCCGCGCTCAGCCCGCAGCGGGATGAGCTGAGAAGCGCGTTAGCCGCGCTTGGCTTTCGCCCGGCCGAGATCGAGGGCGTGGTCCCGCGGATGCCGGAGGAGCTCGACCTCTCCGATGCGGTCCGATGGGCGCTAAAGGAGCTGCGCAGATGAGTCCAAGGCGGGATGTGGTACGCGACAACGGGGCTGCCTTCGAACCCCGGATCAAGGCGGACCCTGGCTTCATCGACGCCTACGACTCCCAGCTCGATACCGCCCTTCGCCCGGGAGACCTGAACGAGTTCATCGGCCAGGACGAGATGAAGTCCCAGCTCCGAGTGGTGCTCGGCGCCGCTCTCAACCGGCAGGAGACGCCGGACCACCTGCTGTTCGCCGGACCCCCCGGTCTCGGCAAGACCTCCTTGGCCTTTATCGTCGCGCGGGAGATGGGGGTCGGGACCCGGGTTACCTCCGGCCCCGCCCTCGGTAGGGTGGGGGACCTGGCTGCGGTGCTCGCCGACCTCAAGGAGGGTGACATCCTCTTCATCGACGAGATTCACCGGCTTCCCAAACCGGTCGAGGAGCTCCTCTACGTAGGCATGGAGGACTTCCGGCTCGATGTCGTCATCGGGAAAGGCCCGGGGGCGCGCACGCTGAGGCTGGAGATTCCCCGCTTCACACTGGTCGGTGCGACGACGCGGGCGGGCATGGTATCCGCACCCCTGCGTGACCGCTTCGGCTACCAGTACCGGCTCAACTACTACCGCGACGAGGATCTCGTCCAGATCCTCGTGCGCTCGGCGAGTCTCCTCAAAATCGATCTCACCGCCGATGCGGCACGGGAGGTAGCTTCCCGATCGAGGGGCACGCCGCGACTGGCGAACCGGCTGCTGAGGAGGGTCCGTGACTTTGCCGAGGTGAACGGGAAGGGCACCGTCAACATCCAGGTTGCCAGGGAGGCGCTCTCGCTTTTCGGGGTGGACGAGCTGGGGCTGGACGTCGTCGATCTGGAGATCCTGCGGGTTCTCTGCGTCCAGTATCCGGGGCGGCCGGTGGGGTTGAGTTCGCTTTCGGTCAGCGTTCACGAGGATGCAGGCACGCTCGAAGAAGTGTACGAACCTTTCCTGATCCAGAGGGGGATGCTGGTTCGAACCCCCCGGGGAAGGGTGGCGACAGAGCGCGCCTACCACCACCTTGGGTTGGAGGTTAGCGGAACGCTCCCGCTGTAGCCGCCAGCTGCTGCCGGGCATTCTGGGCCAATGCCCGCGCCCGCTCCTGTTGCGGTTACCGCTTCCCGTTTCGGCCTTGCTAACCTTATAAAAAGGGGACGGGGAGAACGGTCGCGTCCTGGCTAGTGCTCCAAGGAGAGGGTGTGCGAAGGTACAGGTGCAGCAACTGCGGCAACGTAACTCGGTTCGACGTGACTGTAGCGAGCAGATCACGCTGTTTTTACCACTTTGATATCGAGGGGATCCTGACCATAGAGGACACCGACGAGCTGTCCCGAGTGGTAGAGGACGTCTCCTGCCGGTGGTGCAATACCGGCAAGTTCGTGGAGATCCTCGACCAAACCCATCTCGTCGAGTTGAACGCACCGAGCGATATTCTGTGACCGAAGCCAGGGTCCGGAGACCGGCCCCTGCCTGGCAGAGTGGCGAGGTCGTCGAAGTCATCGAGGAGACGCCGGAGACTAAGAGCCTTCGGATCCGGTTGCCCGAGCCGGCCGCGTTCCTTCCCGGCCAGTACTTCAACATCCGGATCCCGGTAGAGGGCCGTCCACGGCCCATCCAGCGCGCCTACTCGATAGGCTCGTCGCCCCTTCCCTCTGTGGAGGTGATCGAGGTGGGGGTAAAGGAGATGGTCGGTGGCTTGGTGTCGCCGGTGCTGGTCCGCAATACGCCGGTCGGCAGCACCCTCGAGGTGCGGGGTCCCTACGGCTCCTTCACCTGGACCGAGGAGGACGGGGGGCCGGTGCTGATGGTTGCGGCCGGATCCGGAGTGGTCCCCTTCATGGGAATGATCCGGTACCAGCGCGAGCGGGGCACCTCCTTCCCGATGCACCTCCTCTTTAGCTCGAAGGCGGGGGAGTTCGTGATCTACCGAGACGAGCTCGACGAGCTGGTGAGCTCGACCGGCTGGCTGGGGGTCTCGCACACCTTCACCCGCGATCCGGGAAGCCCGATCCCTCGTTTTCGGAGGCGCATCGACAAGGAGATGGTCACCGAGATCTTCGCAGAGGTCCGGCCAAGGATCGCGTTTGTCTGCGGTCCGCCCGAGATGGTCGACGACGTGGAGCGGGCGCTTCTCGAGGCCGGGATGGATCCGGCTGCGATCAAGACGGAGAAGTACGACTAGGCCTCTATGGTACTAATCGATAGGCCCTTGTTTCGGAGGCACGGGCGCCGCTTCGCCCACCTGGTAAGCGACGTCTCCCTCGGCGAGCTGCACAGGGCAGCGAGCGAGCTCGGCCTCGGCGGTGGCTTCCACCACGATCACTACGACGTACCGGAGGAGTTGGTTCCCGCAGTTCTTGCGCGTGGCATCCCCCAGGTAGACTCCCGCGAGATCGTGGCGAGGCTGCACGCGGCCGGTCTGCGCTAGATGGACGCGGCCAGTACCGCTTCCGCTCGGCTGCGGGAGCTCCTCATCGCCGGTGGGGTGGTCGCCGCCCGCTCGGGCCCGGTGGCACCTGCGCACTTCGATGCGGTTCGCGCCAGCCTGATGGTGGCCCGAGGGGACGTCACCTCCGACCGTTTTACCTTTAGGAATCCCTCCCGGAGCGCAAACCCCCCAGGATGGGCCCGCTGGTCGGTGGCGGTGGCTGTCGGGTACCCGGTCGGGGAGGGGAGCGGGGACGGTCTCCGGGTGGCCGCCTACGCGCGCACCGATACCTACTCCAGCCTGCGGGATCTGCTGTCAGGGGGAGTCGCCATCCTTCGCGAGGAGGGGATCAAGGCGGCTTATTCCATCGATTCGAACGGGGCCTTCGACAAAGCCTTCGCGCGCCGGAACCGGCTCGGTTGGGTGGGACGGAACACCCTGGTGATGATCCCGGGGTGGGGTCCGGCGGTGGTTATCGGAACCATCCTCACCGGCACGCCGATCGAGATCGCCATCGGAAGGGAGGCGGGGCGGTGGCCGTGTGGCTCCTGTGCCCGGTGCCAGATGGCCTGCCCCACTGGCGCGCTCACCGGAGGCGGGGAGATAGTTCCCAAGCTCTGCGTCGCTTGGGTCGGGCAGAAGGAGTCGCTCAGCGCGGGGGAGCGGAGGGCGCTGGGCACCCGGGTCTACGGATGCGACGAGTGCATCGTCGCCTGCCCGGTCGGCTCACGGCGGCGGCGTCCGCTACCGACCCTTCCGCCCAGCCAGATCACCGAAGCCTCGCCGGAGGAGGTGATCGACCGTTTCGGGCACTGGTACATTCCACGGCGCGACCCGCGCTTCGTATACCGCAACGCGCTGGTGGCTCTCGCCAACCGTGGCCGGTACGACCGCAACGCGCGGCAAGCGGTGGTCCGTTTCCTGCTGGATGAAGACTCCCGCATGCGGCGGGAGGCCCTCCTAGCTTGGCTGGCCCTGAGGCATCACGCGGAGGCGGCCAGTTGATCAAGCATCTTCTCGTTACCAACGACTTTCCTCCCAAGGTGGGAGGGATCCAGTCGTACCTCTTCGAGATCTACCGCCGCCTCGACCCCGAGAGCTATGTAGTGGCTACCACCACGACGGAAGGAGCGGCGGCATTCGACAAGGAGTTCCCGGGGAAGGTGATCAGGCTGAGGAGCCGCCTCCTGCCGGTAGCTGGCACTCGCGCCGACCTCCGGGCGGTGGCGAAAGACTCCGGCGCCGATCTGGTAGTCTACGACCCGGTCTGGCCGATCGGAGCCCTCCGCGAGGGACTCGGCCTCCCGTATGGGCTCATCGCCCACGGTGCCGAAGTGGTCCTTCCCGCCAAGCTCCCGCTCGTGGCCAGCTCCATGCGGCGGAGCATCGCCGGGGCCAGGGGAGTGGTGGCAGCCGGCTCTTACCCGGCGCGGGCGATCCGCGGGTTGGTGCCGGATGTGCCGGTCTACGAGGTGGTTCCCGGGGTCGACCTCGACCGGTTCGCTCCCTCCCGAAGCCCGGAAGAGCGGCGTGCCGTCCGCGACCGGTTCATGGGCGATCCACGCCTGCCGATGATCCTCTTTGTGTCCCGGCTGGTACCGAGAAAGGGGGCGGACCGGGTGCTGCAAGCTGCGGCCCTTCTGGAACGGCCCGTCGAGGTCCACATCGTCGGCTCCGGCCGTGACCGGGTACGCCTGGAGCGCATCGCCCGAAGGTTGCGTGTGAAGGCGGTCTTCCACGGCGTGCTCCCCGACGGGGAGCTGGAACGGATCTACCAGGCGGCCGACGTCTTCTGCTTCCCGGCCCGGAGTCGCTGGTTTGGACTCGAGCAGGAGGGCTTTGGAATTGTTCTCGTCGAGGCGCAGGCCTCTGGCGCAAGGGTGGTCTGCACCAGGAGCGGCGGGACGGCGGAGGCGGTGGTCGGCTCGAGCCCGGTGGTGCTGGAGTCGGGGAGTGCGGCCGCTATTGCCAGGGGTCTTTCCGCCCAGCTCGGCTCGGACCCGGGGACTCCTACCTCCGAACGGCACCTACTAGTCGAGAAGTTCGACTACAGACGGCTCTCACTCCAGTACAAAGAGGCTATTTTAATGCTTGCGAAACCGTGAGCGTCGTGATTGCGAAACGGGCAGAAGGGAGAGGTCCATGGACGTCACCACCGAAACTAGGTCCATTCCGGCGGCGGCGGCACTGTGCTACGAGGTGGCCATCGATTTCGAGAGATATCCCGAGTGGGCATCTGACATCCGCTCCGTAGAGGTGCTCAGCCGCCACCCCCACGGACGGCCGCTGCAGGTTGCTTACCGGGCGGCCGCCTTCGGCCGGAGTGCCAGCTACACGCTCGAGTATGAATACGGTGATCTCGAGTTCAGCTGGAGGCAGGTGAGCGGCGACGTCACCTCGAGACTCGACGGCCGCTACGCTTTCATCGAATCGACTCCGGGCACCACTATCGCAACCTACGATCTCGCTGCCGAATTGGTGGTCCCCCTCCCGTCCTTCCTCAAGCGGCGCGCCGAGGTGAAGATCACCCGCACCGCGCTTGACGACCTGGCCCGCCGGGTTTCCCAACTGCTGGCCGGAGACCAGGCAGGAACCGCCACCCGTAACTCCGAGTAGCCGCTCCAGCGGCTAGCCGCGTTCCTTCGCGAGCCGGGGGAGCCGCAGCGGCACGCCGGTAACCAACGCTACGCTCAGCAGGATCAGCGCGAGCCCCAGAACAGTTCCGATGCCCGGCGGCTCGCGCATGAACAGCCAGCTCCAGAGGACGCCGAAGGCGGGAATCAGATAGGTAACGCCCAGGGTCTTTACCGCCCCGATCCGCTTGATGAGCTGGAAGTAGAGCAAATACGCAAACGCGGTACAGAACAGGGCGAGCATGACCACTGCCAAGATCGCCCCGGTCGTGGGTGTCCGGGAGGGGAGGGATACCGCAGCCAGTGGCGCAAGCAGCACTGCCGCCGCTGCCTGCTGCCCGAGCGCCAGGGTGAGCGGCGGCTCACTCTTGAACCACCTCCCGGTGAGGACCCCGCCGATGGCGTAGGAGAGCGCCCCGGCGAGCGACAGGACGACCGAGAGAAGGAGTTTCCAGGTGACCACGGCCGATCCGCCCCCTACCAGAACCGCCACCGCCGCCATGCCCAAGGCAAGCCCGCCCAACTTCCTCGCTCCTAGCGGCTCGCCGCTCCACTGGTACGCGACCACGGCGGCAAAGAGCGGGGTAGAGGCGTTAAGTATGGCTGCCCAAGAGGCGTTGAGGGTGAGCTCGGCAGCTGAGATCAGGCAGAACGGCAGCGCGGCGTTGACAGCGCCCAGCAACAGGTAATCGCGCCAGCGGTGGCGGATCCGGGGCAGCTGGCGGGTCGCGGACACGTATGCAAAGAGAGCGACCGCCGCGATACCGACTCGCAGCTCTACCAGCACCACCGGCCCCAGCACAGGAACCGCGATCCGGATGAAGAGGAACGAACCGCCCCATAGCGAGGCCAGCAAGACGAGTGTGGCGCCGTCTTTGAACCGCACGCTCCAAGCTCCCCTTCCCGCAAGTCTTCACCGCCGAATTGTATGATCCTACCCCCGGCCTCACCGCGATATGCAGCGAATCGATACCGGCTGGCCACACGGGTGAACTCCCACTGCGCCGGTAGCTGCGGACGATCCGAGGGCGACGTGCCCAGTCGGAGTCTCGATCGCACATCCGATTGCCAGGCACAAGGAGTCAAGGCCGGGCATGCTGAAGCCGCGTGCCCGCGGCTACGTGTTGACGCATCCACACTTGCTGGCCCGTGCGCCCCAGCTCACGCCGGTTCCTAAGCCATTCGCGACACTCGCTGGGATCAGCACTAAGGCGTGGCAGCCAAGGCCCGATCCCGCGAGCCTTGAGCGCCAGCGGCCCCTACCGGTTGACTGCTTCACACGAGTGTTTGATGGGCGTGTTCTCGACGCGGTGCTCGGTCTCTTCGACGCATGGGGGATTGACGCCCTTCCCATCCCAGAGAACAGCCAATGCCGCGGCACGGCTGCGCTCGCGTCCGGTAGGGTGCAGCCAAGCATCGCATACGGCCAATCAAGCCCACTCGTCGCTGCGCGAACCGCTCGGGCGCCTTCAGGCGTTGGTAACCTCGGACGAGACCTGCGACGCGACCCTCCGGGAGGACTCGGCTGTGGGGCTCACCCTCCCCATAGAGGCCATCTCGTTCGCGGAGTTTGCCCTTGGGAACGCCACCGAAAGTTCTTGGGGCGAGCTGATATCAATCGCCGACGATGGCGAGGATACCTTCTTCCATGCAACCTGCAGGTCCAAGGTCTCGCGCAGATCCCGCGGATCCGGAGCCATGGTCAAACTCGTATGCTCCAGCGGTCTCGAGCAGACCGTTTGGAATCGTACTCCGTGCAAATTCTCGCCACGGCATCTCGATTGCACCTGTCTTGAGCACCCGTCGACTGGACGGCATGACTCGCGTGCGGCTTGCCTACCAGAGTCGAAGCTGCATTTCGGCTCTGGGGATACTCACTGGAACCTACCGGAAGGCTGGCGAACACCTGAACCCCCAGGATGCTGCCTGAACCGCGAAGAGGCCAAGCCAAGCACGTACCGTCCAGTGCCCGCGATCTCTTGAGAGCGCCGCTCGCTAATGGCCTCCGAGCCACGGCGCTTGCCACCCGAGATGGCCCCGGAGCAGCTCATCGGCTTCTGGTGGTCCCCAGGTACCCCTGGCGTAGCCGATCGGGGAGGCCTGGATCTCCAGGATCGGATCGAGGATTCGCCAAGTCTCCTCGACCGAATCTTGGCGGGCGAACAGCGAGCGGTCCCCGCGGAGCGCGTCGTGCAACAAGCGCTCGTAAGGCTCCGGAGAGCGTCCCAACTCCTCCTGGAAGGGCAGATCCATCTCCACGGTTCGGATCCCACGGGCCTGGGCATCCCTTGAGAGGAAACTCATCCTGAGGCCCGGCTCCGGGTCGAGCCGCAGTATCAGCTGATTGGGAAGGCCCTGAGCTCTGTCTTCCAGGTACGGTATTCGCGGAGGATGCCGGAAGACGAAGCGCAGCTCGGTGGCCGTAGCCGGCAGCGCCTTGCCTGCTCTGATGAAGATCGGCATCCCTCCCCACCGCCAGGTAGAGAGTTCAAGCCTGAGAGCAATGTAAGTCTCCGTCTTCGATTCCGGTCTTACGCCCGGTATCCCCTGGTACCCATCGTACTGCCCCCGTACAACGTGCCTTGGGTCCGCATCCGCGATCGCCCGGTATACGTCGACCTTGCGATCCCACAGCGCATCGTAACCTACCCCCACCGGCGCCTCCATCAGGGCGAGCGCCAGTACCTGCATGATGTGATTCTGGACAACATCGCGAAGCGCTCCAACCGGATCGTAAAATGCGCCACGATCCTCAACGCCGAAGTCCTCGGCCATAGTGACCTGGACCAGGGAGATGTGGTCACGATTCCACAGCGGTTCCAGCCACTCGTTAGCGAACCGGAGAAAGTGTAGGTCAAGAACCGGTTGTTTGCCGAGGAAGTGATCGATGCGGAGGATCTGCTCCTCCGACAGCACCCCGTGAAGCTCCTGGTTCAACTCCCTGGCGGAAGCCAGGTCTCGCCCAAATGGCTTCTCGAACAGGACCAGGGCGCCTGAAGCAAGCCCGGCTCCGCCGATCAACTTTGCGACGGGTGCAAAGAGTGACGGCGGGATCTCCAGGTAAAACAGCGGCTTTCGAGCGTCGGCTAGTGCGGCGGCGATCCTCGAATAGGTATCCGGAGACAGGAAATCGCCTGCAATGTAAGTAAACCGACCCGCCAGCCTGGAGAGGACACCTTTGTCGACCGGGCTTCCGGCCTGCGAAATCGAGTTCTCCATTACCTCGAGGAATCGGTCGCGGGACAAGCCGTCCTTGGCGACTCCGACGATCGGGCAGTGCAGATCGCCGGCGCGTTCGAGCCGGTAGAGGGAAGGGAAGGTCATCTTATGTGCCAGGTCACCGGTGATGCCGAAGATCACCATCGCATCTGCAGCCGAAGATCCGGTCTCTCTCATTGGTATCGCAACCCCCATCTCATCGTGATCGTCTGTCCCGGTCCAAGCAGCACTTCCTCCGGATGCGAGTTGAACGCGTCCGGGACACAGCTCATCGGTTCGATGGCCACGCCGGTGCGTCTTCGGGCCGGGGGGAGGGTGTCCCCGGTGAATACCTGCAGAAACCGCCATGACCCATCAATCCATAGGCTGCGACGGCCACCCGCCGGGTCGACCAGGTGGATCCAGGCCACTCCAGACTGGTCACGGTCGAGATCGGCGAAGCACGTGTCGAGAACCCGCTTCCCGATCAGGCGGGGCTTGGTGAAATCAACGGGAGTTCCGCCTGTCTCCCGGAGCGTGCCAACCGGGAGCATCGACTCGCGACCACTCTCGAAATACCGGCGCGCGGGAACCTGCAGCCGGCAGCCGCCGATTCTCCCAGGACCACCCGAGAGGTATGGATGGTGGCCAGCTCCAAACGGGCACGGCGTGCCGGAAAGGTTGGTGGCCGATGTCTGCACTCGCAGGCCGGTGTCGTCCAAGCGATATTCCACCCCGAGATCGACGGTGAATGGGTACCCTGGCTCTGGATGGATGCGCGTCACGAGGCTGACCGACGAGTCGCTCCTTCCGGCCAGATTCCACGGCCTCCAGCGCACCAACCCATGAATCGCATTCCCTCGTTCCGGTTCGGTGATCGGGAGCTGGTAGCTCCTCCCGTCGAAGTGGTATCGCCCTCCAGCGATCCGGTTCGGCCACGGTGCAAGGAGCGCACCGCGGGCCCCGTCGCACATTGCATCTTCGGCATAGCCTTCGAGGACTTCCACGCCGCCGACCCGGTACTCCCGGAGTCCGCCCCCAACCTCCACGACCACGGCATATTGCTCGGCGAAACTGATAACGTGCTGCGTGCCAGAGGGATTGGTATCCAACCTAGACTCCTTCGCGTTGAAGGTTAGCACCCGGCCAGCCCCATCGTCGAACCGAGCACCCCGCCCGCTATTCAGGCACCACCTTGCCGATGGCGAAGGAAAGTAGATCCTCGCCGTTCAAGCGCCGGGCACGGATCGCCACCACGCTCCAGCGTCCAACCGCCGCCTGGAGAGTTATCTCTTGCAATCCGAACCCGAGACGTTCTGCGTAGACCATTGGCAATCCCATTACCAACGAGTGCGGGGCGGAGGCACAGTCGACTATGGGCACGCCATCAAGCTGCTGCATCGGCTGGTATCCGGCGGTATCCCGTTCATAAAGCTTGAAGGGCTGTTCACCTTCGACGGCCAGCCCGGCTTTCTCGCTTGGTCAGGGACAGTGACGGCGCGGAGATGCAATCACCGAGAATGTGTATTATGTCAAGTCGTGGTACTGGTTCCGGCAAGGCGCCGAGCCTCGGAGCGTGAACTCAGTCCCAGGATCCCGCCGCTACCAACGCCGGATAACCGATATCGCGGGCTAAAGGTGGCAGAACCAGCACACGATGTAGCATGAGCGTGTTGGTTTATCCTTCCATGAATCGCAGAAAGAATTGGAGGTGTTGTGAACCACCTGCTTTTGCAACAGGCGAACCCGGGAGGCAACGCAAGAGTCCACCATTGGGGGCCGGTTGTTACCCTGCTTGCCGGCGCCGCCGTGCTTGCCGCCTGTGGATCGATAGGAACCACCACTAAACCGCACTCCACCAAGAGCAAGGCTCATGCGAGCTCGAAGGCCAAGGCCCCGGCAAAAAGCGGCAACACTGGAAACAAGCCTTCGACCCAGGCCACCCCGACGTCCCGCTGCCATTCGAGCAAGCTCTCCGTGGCCCTGGTGCAGTTCGAGGGGGCGGCGGGAAGTACCATCGCTACCTACGTATTCACCAACTCCGGCTCTGCCACCTGTACCCTGTTCGGTTATCCCGGACTTGGCCTGCTCGGGACCGGCGGAACGGGTCTTTCCACCACGGTCATACGGCAACCCGCACCCGAGAGTACGGTTACCCTGCAACCGGGTGGGCACGCCTGGTTCATGATGGAGTTCTCCAACAGCACCGGTTACGCAAATGCTCAATGCCCGACTTCGGTCTCACTGGAGATCACGCCACCGAACAGCTACCATTACCTCGTAGTTTCCGGTCGCGGCGGCCAGTTGAACCCATACGGGGGAACCGTCACCGCCCTCCACTGTGGAACTATATCGGTCCAGCCGGTTACCGACTCCAATCCGGTCTAGCCCGAGCGCTGTCAACCTCCAGGCCGGCTTACCCTGGATGTCGCCCAGACCCTCAAAGGCACGAGGATCGCTACCGCTCGGGTGCTGAATCTAGAGCGGCATCACCGCAAAATAGCGGCCCATCTCCTCGACCACAGCGAACGACATCACACCGCAGTCAGCTGGGCCCCTCTCCCTGCTCCCGTCGTCGAGCGAGAACTGGCTTCCGTGGCTGGGGCAAGTAACAGTGGAACACTCGATCACCCCGGTTGCCAGCGAGGCTCCGGCGTGCGGGCATGCCAGAGCGATGCACCGCAACCCGCCCGAAATCCGAAAAAGACCAACCTCCCCAAAGGGAGTGCCAGCGGAGACCAGAAACCCGAGCCTTCCGGCAACATCCGCTACGTTACAAAGGGGGATTCGCCGATCGATTCCACCTCCGATCTCACTGGCGACCACCTCGCGAAGGGTTATCGCCAAGCGCCCGGCCGGCACGACGCGGTCCACGCCCGCACGCTCAGCAGCCGTCCAGGCGCTCGCGTCAAGCGACCGGGTGAACCCGATTGCCACGCCGAGCGGGCGCCCCTCCCGAAAGCGCTCGAGCATCGGCAGGTAATCGCCGTCGACATCGAACACAATGACGTCGGCATCCGCAGCGTCTGCAACCCGATCGATCTCTAGCCCCGAAAGGCCCCGTTCGGCGTTCCGAAGCGTCGCCCTATCGGCGGTCTGATCGACGTAGACCGCGATTCGCGCCACTAGATGAAGAGCGAAATATCCGCGTCAATCGCCAGGTTGATGAAGTTCGCGGCACCGCTAGGTGGCTGGATCCCCTCGATGAAGTCGTCCTTGGTGAGGCCGTAGAGCTCCATCGTCATCTGGCAGGGGTGCAACCGAACGCCAAGATCGATCGCCATCTCCAGCAGCTCCGTAGGCGACGCCACCTTGTGCTCGCTGGCAAGCGCCTTGATCATCTTCGTTCCAGCGCCGGCAAAGTTGATCTTGCCGAGCTTGAGGTGATCGGTGCCCCCCCGGTCTACCAGCGCCTCCGCCTTCTGCATCCAGTTGTTTCCGGTAATCCACGTGTCGTTCTTCTGCAGGACCCGCAGCCCCCAGAAGGTGAACAGGATGTCTACCTCCATACCGGATGCCGCTCCCGTGGTTGCAAGTATCAACGTTGGCCACACCCGATCAAGATCGGAGCTCCAACAGATACTGGCCATCCGCTTTGCGTCGTCCATCACTACCCCCCCTTTATTATTGGCCGCTCACCCGCAAGCGGGCGATTCGGCCTAATCAACACAACGATAGCACCTGATGTTCTCGGAATCAATGATGTTTCGATAGTGATTTACAGCGGTTGCACCAACCGCAAGAAGGTCAATCTCAGCGCGATTTTCGACCTCTATACGGTAAATCCAGCCGGTTCCATATGGGTCCCGATTGGCAGCCGCAATGTCCTCCTCAAAGACCGACCGATTGTTCGCAATAATCGTTCCGCTCAGCGGAGACACCATCGGACCAACCCACTTGGCGCTCTCCAGCACCGAAAGCGGCCGACCCCTCGCCACCCGCTTGCCAGGCTCCTTCCAACTCAGCTGGACGAGGCGTCCCATGCGAGTCTGGGCGACGTCGGTCATGCCTATGGTTGCGGCGCTACCCTCCAAGCGCACCCAGACGTCCGCCTCCAGATCGTAGAGGACGTCGTCGGGAAGCGCGCAACCACCCCAGACCTCCACCTACTCCGTCCCGCAGTGTATCCCCTGCTCGGCAAGGAATACCTGGTATTGCCGCACCCCTTCCGCGCCAGTTACCAGCTCAGCAGAGTCCCGGCTCCAGTCCACGGGCCTGACCTTTGCCACCCATCCCTCGCCGTAAGGATCGGAGTTCAGCGTGCCCGGATGCGCTGAAAGCGCCTGATTCACCTCGACCACCTCACCCTCCACGGGGCACGGCACGGGCCCAACCCACTTCCCGCTCTCGACCGTGGCGAGGGACCTCCCCTGCTTCACTACCTTTCCGGCGGGTTTCAAAGAGATCGAGATGATCGTTTTCGCCAGCGACTGCGCCACGTCGGTCAATCCGACCAACAGCAGGTCGTCCACCGGTCGTGCCCAGACGTGCTTATCGACGATGTAGTACAGATCGTCCGGAATATTGCAACCTTGAACTTCGGGCATATTTACCTTTCTCCCCGTAGCCGCCTAGCAGCTTTCCTTAAAGACTACTGAAACGCATTATCGGCGGAAATACCAACTCGGTCTGGATGCTCTCCAATTAAGTGCTGCAGAAGAATATCCGATCCAACAAGGCGGATATCCCCCTCAAACTCCTCCACGAACTCCTCCGATGCCTTGCCGGTTTTGATCCCCTGCCGGTACCTCTCTGAGCACAGTGGACAGCGTACCTCGAAGTACCGCTTCGGCCCATCCTTGCCCACGGCTACCGTCTCGGGATGAAGGCTCTTCAAGTGGAGGTGAAGGCCTCGATAATCACCCTCTTCTCCACAGAACGGGCAATGTAGCAGGTAGACCTCGCCCACTTCACGCCTCAATCAGGTTGGCCCCAAGGAGCGCCTCGGAGAAGAGCTCGACGATGTCGACCACCTTCATCGAACCCTCAAGCCCGACGGTCTTCACGGCGTCGGAAAACATCGCGTAGTCCTTGGGGCAGGCAACGACGAAGTAGTCGACACCCAGCGATGCCGCCTCCCGGATCCGGTTTACCGATGGTCTCTCCTCGAGAAAGGAGTCGTCCATCCAAATCCGACCGCCACCGGCGCCACAACAGAACGAGTTCGTCCGGTTGCGCGGCATCTCTACCAGCTCGCACCCCGTGGCGCCAATGACCGCACGCGGCGCGTCGAAAACCCGGTTGTAACGGCCGAGGTAGCACGGATCGTGATAGGTGACCCGGCGCTGGAGCGGCTTCAGCTCCACTTGGCCCTTGTAGACCAAGCTTGCCAGCAGCTCGGAGTAGTGGATCACCTCCTTTTCCAGGCCGAACGCCGGATACTCGTTCCGGAGGGTGTTGAAGCTATGCGGATCGGTGGTAACGATCCGATCGAAGCTGGCCTTCTCGAACGCGCGCATGTTCGACTCCACGAGCATCTCGAAGAGGCCCTCCTCCCCTACCCGGCGGACGTCGTTGCCGGCGTTCCGCTCGTCCTCGTAGAGAATGCCAAACGAGATGCCGGCATGGCTGAGTACGGAGGCCAACGTCTGGGACACCTGTACCAGCCGCTCGTCGAAGGAGGCAAAGTCGCCGAGAAACCAGAGGTACTCGACCGGCTCCTTGCGCGCGTCGGGGATCTGAACCTCGAGCCCCTTCGTCCAGCGGGCGCGCATGCGAGCGGACTTTCCAAAGGAGTTGCCCTGGGTCGAGATGTTCTGGAGCGCTCCCTGGAGGGTAGCGTCCATTACGCCCTGGTCAACCAGGGAGCGCCGGAGTTGCACGATGGTGGGCACGTGCTCCACTCCGACAGGGCAGATCTCGACGCAGGCCATGCAGGTGGTGCAGGACCAGAGCGTCCTTTCCTTGATCACCGTCCCCGCTAGAGGCCCCTCTTTCGAGAGAGGCCCCGACGCGACCGGCCGCTTCTCGGTATCGAGAAGCAGAGGTATCCCGTTTTCGCGGTCGCTCCACTGCCGGAGATCGAGGATGAAGTCCCGCGGGGACAGCGGAGCTCCCGCGGTACGCGCCGGGCAGACGTAGTGGCAACGCCCGCACTTGGTGCAGGAGTCGAAGCCGAGCAACTCCTTGGGGGTGAAGTCGGCCAGGGTGGCGTAGCCGGCCGGTCCCGACGGAGGGGCCGGCAGCCTGCGGATATTCGCCGGGTCGTTCACCACCAGGTTAGTGGGAGCCGAAAGGATGTGCAGCGCCTTGGAGAAGGGAAGGTAGGCGATAAAGGCTAGGGCCGTCCCCACGTGTACCCACCACAACCACGCGTGGGTGCTTCGAGCCGCTGCCGCCCCTATCCCCAGGGAGACGAAGAGCTTCCCGATCACCCATCCAAACCAAGTCCAGCGCTCGAAGGCGGGAAATCCCTCGCCGTCGATCCGCAAGCCCTGGATGAGCAGCCCTGTGACCAGGATGAGCAGCAGGCCGGCCATGAACACCTGATCCCCAAGTACGATCTTCGACCGCGAGTACCCCTCCTCGGGAACCTCCGCCCGCCGGTAATCGAGCTGAGGCTCCGGCGAAAACCACCTGCGCAGCGCAAGCGCGAGCGTGCCCACGATCGCGAGCAGGCCGGCCAGGTCGAACACGGCGTTGTAGCCGAGGTAGAACGGACCCTGGAAAAAGCCGTAGGTCCGGCCGGTAAGGAACCGGGCGACGGTGCCCAGGATGTCGTAGTCGAGAGAGAGGATCGAGGTCGCCAGGAACAGCCCGATGAATCCCCAGAACACCAGCAGGTGCGCGATGCCGACCGGCCTCTTCACCTTGGTGATCGACCTATTGGCTGCGATGATGGCGGCAGACTCGGCAACCGATGGCCGCGCAGTGACGTCGGGTATCTCGCGCGCCACGCTACGGCGGAGCCATCGCCACCCTTCCGGTTGCCGCCCGCCCCGGTACGCCCGGACGCGCCGGTAAAGCCCCCAGAAGAAGAGCACCAGCGTCAACAGGGCAAGGAGGTAGAAGACCAATCTCGCAGTCGCGGTTTCGCCACCAAAGATGGTCCTGGTCTCGAGCACCGCCAGCATCGCCGGCACCGCTAGCCGCCAAGCCTCTCGGTCAACTCGGGGACGAGGTCGAACAGGTCGACCGTGGTCCCGTAGTGGGCCACCTCAAAAATGGGCGCCCCTGGATCGGTGTTGCAGGCGATGATCATCTCGGCGTTGCGCATCCCCTCCAGGTGCTCCGGAGCCCCGGAGATCCCGAAGCTGAGATAGACGGCGGGCTTCACCTTCTTGCCCGACTTGCCCACCTGGTGCGGTTTGGGAAGCCAGCCGCTGTCGATCACCGGACGGGAGGCGGAGAGCGGGACCTTGAGTGCGTCGGCAAGCTCCTGGACAAGCTCGAGGTTGTCAGCTGATCCGATCCCCCGCCCTACCGAGACCAGCA
>JAJYHR010000082.1 GCA_021784675.1 Actinomycetes bacterium | reverse complement strand
CTACGTACCCGACAAGGACGGGCGAAGAAAGCCGGAGTCCCTCTATGGCGCCACCAAGATGTGGGCGCACCTATCCCGCTCCGGCATCCCCGTCGCCCGCTGCACCGTGGAGCGGCTGATGCGAAGGGATGGCTGGCGGGGGGTGACGAGGCAGAAGAAGGTCGTGACGACGATCTCTGACCCGGATGCCTCACGTGCCCCCGATCTCGTCAAGCGGAACTTCCGGACATCCGAACCGGACAAGCTCCACGTCGCGGACTTCACCTAATAACGATGAATCCGTGGCACCCGGGCGGCGTCGATGCCGACCAGCTGGTCCATCGCTGCGTCCCCGGCACCGGTCGGGGAGCTGCTTCGTGGAACGAAAAGGTCTGGTGGAGTGGCACGCTTGTGGTACGCCCAGCCGGACTGCTCCCTCCTGGCCAGGCTATACCCCCTCTGACCAGCTAAAACAATGAGAGCGGGCGACGGGAATCGAACCCGCGTTCTCAGCTTGGGAAGCTGATGTTCTGCCGCTGAACTACGCCCGCATCGCCTTGCCCAGGGCAAAAGCGCGCCACGGGTCGTTAGTGTAGTTGGAGTTATGATTCTCTCCGATCGAACCATCAGGGATGCCCTGGATGACGGGCGCATCGCGATCGATCCTCTTGACGAAGACGCGATACAGCCCTCCTCGGTCGACCTCCATCTCGGGCCGCACTTCCTGGTCTTCAAGAACTACTCGCGGGGCGTGATCGACGTGAAGGAGCCCCAAGACGACCTGACCGAGCTGGTCGAGGTGGCCTTCGGCGAAGCGCTCATGCTACACCCCGGCGAGTTCGTGCTCGGGGCCACCATCGAGCGGGTCAGGATCGGCACCTCGCTGGTCGGCCGGTTGGAGGGCAAGTCCTCGCTGGGCCGCCTCGGCCTCCTCATCCACTCGACGGCGGGATTCATCGACCCGGGCTTCGACGGGAACATCACGCTCGAGCTCTCCAACGTGGCCAACCTCCCGATCACGCTCTACCCGGGGATGCGCATCGGGCAGATCTCCTTCCTGGAGATGACCACGCCGGCGGACCGTCCCTACGGGTCGAACTCGCTAGGGAGCAAGTACCAGGGACAGCGGGGGCCCACCCCCAGCCGCTACCACCTGAATCCGATCGACGCCGGCCGCTGGAGGAACCTCTCCGACTAGAACAACCCTCCGCCAGCTGCTACTATCGGTCTACCGTTGAAAAAGGAGGAGCTGATGCGGCTGGCTCTCGGCCTGGCTATTGTCCTCGTTTCCCTAGCCCTGACGGCGCGCAGGGGGATCTTCCTGTTCAAGACCGTGAAGGCCGGGAAACCCGCGCCGGGACACCGCACCCCGGCGGGAACGCGGATCAAGGCGGAGGCGGTCGAGGTCATCGGGCAACGGCGGCTGCTAAAGAAGAGGGTCCCGGGCCTCGCCCACGCCTTCACCTTCTGGGGCTTCACCGTCCTGCTCCTCACCATCATCGAGGCCATCGGATCACTCTTCGATCGGCACTTCGCCATCCCCCTCATCGGTCACGACTCCTGGCTCGGGTTCATCGAGGACTTCTTCTCGCTGGCGGTCCTGGTGGCCCTGGTGGTGTTCGCGGTGATCCGGATTCGGAACGCGCCAGAGCGCAAGGAGAGGAGCTCGCGCTTCTGGGGCTCGCACACCACCGTTGCCTGGATCACCCTGCTCTGGATCGGAGCGGTGGTGGTCACCCTGCTCGCCTACCGGGCCTTCCAGGTCAACGACGGCGACTTCCCCTACTCGAACTTCGCCTTCCTCTCCCATCTCCTCGCCATCCCCTTCCGCCACATGGGTCCGCACACCAACTACGAGCTGGAGTCGATCTTCCTGGTGGGCAATATCGCGGTCATCTTCTCCTTCATGATCTTCGTGGTCCACTCCAAGCACCTGCACATCTTCACCGCCCCGATCAATGTCGCCACCTCTCGCAGGCCGTCCGCCCTCGGGGCTCTCGCCTTCACCCCGGACCTCGATCCGGAGAACCTCTCCGAGGACGACGTCTTCGGGACCGGAAGCCTCGAGCATCTGACCTGGAAGCAGCGGCTCGACCTGCTCACCTGCACCGAATGCGGCCGCTGCCAGGAGCTCTGCCCGGCCTGGGGCACCGGCAAGCCACTCTCACCCAAGCTGCTGATCATGTCGCTCCGGGAGCACATGCTGGCGGCCGCCTCCGGCCGTGCCGGCGCAGCCGAGACCTTCGTACCCGGCATCATCGACCCCGACGTCCTCTGGTCCTGCACCACCTGCGGAGCTTGCGTGGCCGCCTGCCCGGTCGACATAGAGCATGTCGACACCATCGTCGAGATCCGGCGCTACGAGGTGCTCATGGAGTCCCGCTTCCCCTCCGAAGCCGGGACGATGCTGCGCAACATCGAGAACCAGGGAGACCCTTGGGGTCTTGGCTCCAGCCACCGCCTCGACTGGACCAGCGGGCTCGGCTTCGAGGTTCCGGTGGTCGACGGGGAGATTCCCGAGGAGACCGAGTACCTCTTCTGGGTCGGCTGCGCCGGCGCCCTCGACGAGCGGGTCCAGAAGATCACCCGATCGGTGGTGCAGCTCTTCCGGGCGGCCGGAGTCACCTACGCGATCCTGGGGCCGAGGGAGAGCTGCACCGGCGATCCGGCACGGCGCCTCGGCAACGAGTACCTCTTCCAGATGCAGGCGGCGGCGAACGTCGAGACGCTGAACGCGGCGAACGCCAAGAAGGTGGTCACCACCTGCGCCCACTGCTTCAACACCCTTGCCAACGAGTACCCGTCGCTGGGAGGCAACTTCGAGACCATCCACCACTCGGAGCTGCTGGCCAGGCTGGTTGCCGAGGGCAAGCTCCAGCCCAGCCAGCCGATCGATACCACCGTCACCTTCCACGACCCCTGCTACCTGGGCCGGCACAACCGGATCTACGACGACCCCCGGTCGGTCATCGACGCGGTCCCGGGCGTCTACGCCACCGAGATGAAGCGCTCCCGGGAGCAGAGCTTCTGCTGCGGCGCCGGCGGCTCGCGGATGTGGCTGGAGGAGCGGATCGGCACTCGGATCAACAACGAGCGCCTCGAGCAGGCGGTGGAGGCCGGCGCCAGCGTGGTCGCCACCGGCTGCCCCTACTGCATGATCATGCTGGACGACGCCGCCAAGGCCGGCCAGTCGGATGGGTCGGTACCGGAGGGTACGCAGGTGATGGACATCGCCCAGCTCCTGGCGCAGTCGCTGGAGGAGCGGTAGGCCGCTAGCCGGCCGGGGTCGAAGGCTTTGCCCCCGGAAGGTGGGTGATCGGCAGGCCGTTGATGCCGACCACGTACCAGATCCCGCCCTTGCCCTCGGCGTTGGTCTGTCCGGGAGCGGTGTCCCCGCGGTACCGGTAGAGCGGATGCCCCCCGTACGAGACCTGCTCCCAGCTGTTGTTGGCGGTAAGCACGCCGAAGTCCGCCGCCAGCAGGCCGCTGCTGGCCTGGGGCGCCCCGTTTGTCAGCTCCGGCGGGAAGGCGCGGAGGCACTCCTTGAAGCAACCGCTGTGCCGGAAGGCGTCGCCAAGGCGCATGTAGAGCGTGTACCCGCTCCCGGTGGCAAGGATCCTTCCGTAGGCCGAGTTCCTCCAGCCCACGTAGGCGGGACCCGTGGGGACTCCGTTCTTGTACCCCCGGTAGTTGACCGGCGGGTAGTTCGGGATCGGGAAGCCGGCGCCGCCGTACTCGGTGGCGGTCTTGGGGGCGGCACTACCGCCGAGCAGCTTGGTGGTCGGGGCCGTGGTGTTGGCGCCAACCGGACCGTTGGTATTCACCGTGCTCGCCGGTGGGAGGCCGGCGCCACCAGAGGCCGGCCCATACTCGCCATCGGAGAAGTGACACGCGGAGAGCACCACGCTCAGGCTTAGCACGGTTGCCGCCACTGCGAGAGGCTTGGAGATCTTCAGCACACAAATAGGCTAAAGTGACCGTGGCTCAACTCAGATCGCATCGGACTAAGTCAAACCTTGGTGATCGGTCCTCGCCGCCGGCCAGAGATGCTCGTCGCTAGCGTAGTCATCCTCGGACTCCTCGCTGGCCTGCTCATTCGCGAGACCCTACCCCTGCCGCGCCCCCTCATCTTCATACTTCTGGGGATGGCCATCCGGCTTATAGCGGGCCCGGGTGCGTCGGGAGCCATCCTGGCCACCGCCACCGACGTGGGCCTTTACGCCCTCCTCTTCGGGGTGGGGTACGAACTTGCTACTCTCGGTCACCGCCCGTTGGGGTTGCACGGGGTCTCCCTCGCCAGCGCAGGCGCGGTCACGATGGGCCTTCTGAGCTGGACACTGCTGGCGCTCTCCGGAGAAGCTCAGCTGCAAGCCGCGCTAATCGCGCTGGCGGCGGTTCCGACGTCGGCAGGCATCGCAGCGGGGGTGCTGCGGAGGATGGCTAGGGAGCCCGGCCGCCTGCTTCCCGAGGTGATCAAGGCGGCGGTGGCCGACGACATGATCGGGCTGGGAATCCTTGCGGCCCTTCCGCTCATCGCCAGGTCGGCAGGCTTGAACCCGGTGTCAGGGGCGGTGGCGCTGGCAACCGCGCTGGTGCTGGCGGCGCTCGCCCTGCTGGCAAAGGAGCGCCACGCCAAGCATGCTCCGCTCCTTGCCGTGTTGGCGACCGTGGCCGGAGCGGCAACCGGCGTATCCGCCGGGTTGACCGGAGTGTTCTCCGGGTACCTGCTCTCCGACGCCAGAAGGCTTCTCACCTCCCGCATGGCCAAGGAGGCCGTGCACGCCCTCCCGGCGCTTTTCTTCACCGGCTCCGGCTACCTGCTGGACCTGCCGGCACTTGGCAGCCCAGGCACCCTGGCGACGGTCGGGCTCCTGCTGGTGGCGCTGGCCATCTCCCGCGCGGTAATCGCCCTCCTTGCCGGCGGATCCAATCGGCACCGGGTTGGGGTCGGAGCCGGGATGACTCCCCGGGGCGAGGTGACCATTGCGCTCGCTATCGGGCTGGTACCGTTGGTGGGAGCGCAGGGCTTCGCCGTCCTGATCGGGCTGGTCATCGCCTCCACCCTCGCCACCACCGCCCTCTTCGCTCCGAAGCGGCTCTAGCTCGCGGTGCCGCGCCTCCCCGCTCGCGCGATCCCGAACAGCGCGAGGGCGCTTCCCAGGATGGCCAGGTACACCCCCGGCTGCGGTCCATAGGTGAAGAGAACCGACCCGGAGCTGTACGACCGGTGATACGCCACTAGGAAGAGAACCGACCCCGCCAGCATCAAAATGCCGCTCGCGAGATAGCTCCTCCGGCCAATGCCTGCCCACCCGGGGAGCTGGCTGCGGCGCGCCCCGGCCACCAGGGTAAAGGCCATAGCAACCACCCCGAGAGCGGACAGCAGGCCGTAGCTGTGGAAGCCGTCGATCGAGGCCGAGTAGCCCAGGAAGGAGTAGCCGTACCAGGGCAAGAAGAGGGAGATAGCGACCACGAGCGCCCCGGCTGCGGCCATTCCCTCCCGACCGCGCAAGTGTCCCCAGATCCGGTTCATCCGGTCCATCCTTCCGGACTAGGCTCCCGGCACCCAGTTCCGGAAGGATGGCCAATAGTACCACGGCGAAGAGAGCGCTGAAAAAATTTCAGTTGCACTGTACAAGCAGTTTCACTAGAATCGATATGAGGAGATACCTGGGCGAGACGGGCAGTGCAAGGAGCCGGCATGATCGGGACGCGAACTCTAGAGAAGCTGATGGCAGCGGATCTGTTCATCTTCGGGACCATGGTCATCGTCGAGGTCGTGTGGCCAACCGGGCACGTCGACGCCTACGGGATGAGCTTCTACATGACCCATGTGCGC
>JAJYHR010000045.1 GCA_021784675.1 Actinomycetes bacterium | reverse complement strand
GTTACTGGGACGCCGACTACGCCCCCAAGGAGACCGACGTCATCGCGCTCTTCCGGATTACTCCCCAGGAGGGTGTGGATCCCGAGGAGGCCGCTGCCGCCGTCGCCGGCGAGTCCTCCACCGCCACCTGGACCGTGGTCTGGACCGACCGGCTTACCGCCGCAGACGTCTACCGGGCCAAGGCCTACCGGGTCGACCCGGTGCCCAACCAGCCCGATCAGTTCTTCGCCTACATCGCCTACGAGCTCGACCTCTTCGAGCCCGGCTCGATCGCCAACCTCACCGCCTCGATCATCGGGAACGTCTTCGGCTTCAAGGCGGTCAAGGCCCTCCGCCTCGAGGACATGCGGATCCCTGTCGCCTACGTGAAGACCTTCGACGGTCCCCCGACGGGAATCGTCGTCGAGCGCGAGCGGCTTGACAAGTTTGGCCGGCCGCTCCTCGGCGCCACGGTCAAGCCCAAGCTTGGCCTCTCCGGCCGCAACTACGGCCGCGTGGTCTACGAGGCTCTCAAGGGCGGGCTGGACTTCACCAAGGACGACGAGAACATCAACTCGCAGGCCTTCATGCACTGGCGGGATCGCTTCCTTTACACCATGGAGGCGGTGAACCGGGCACAGGCCGCTACCGGCGAGATCAAGGGACACTACCTCAACGTCACCGCGGCGACCATGGAGGACATGTACGAGCGCGCGGAGTTCGCCAAGGAGCTTGGCTCGGTCATCGTGATGATCGACCTGGTGATCGGCTACACCGCCATCCAGTCCATGTCCAAGTGGGCTCGGAAGAACGACATGATCCTCCACCTGCACCGCGCCGGCCACGGCACCTACACGCGGCAGAAGAGCCACGGCGTCTCCTTCCGGGTGATCTCCAAGTGGATGCGGCTTGCCGGCGTCGACCACATCCACGCCGGTACCGTCGTCGGAAAGCTCGAGGGCGATCCCAACACCGTCCAGGGCATCTACAACGTCCTGCGCGAGCCGCGGAACGAGATCGACCTGGCGAGGGGCATCTTCTTCGATCAGGACTGGGCCAGCATGCGCAAGATCATGCCGGTGGCCTCCGGTGGGATCCACGCCGGCCAGATGCACCAGCTCCTCACCTACCTCGGCGAGGACGTCGTCCTCCAGTTCGGCGGTGGAACCATCGGCCACCCGATGGGAATCCAGGCCGGGGCCGAGGCTAACCGGGTGGCCCTCGAGGCCATGGTGCTCGCCCGCAACGAGGGCAAGGACATCTGGAACCAGGGACCGCAGATCCTCGAGCAGGCGGCCAAGCACTGCACCCCGCTGCGCGCCGCCCTCGACACCTGGAAGGACATCACCTTCAACTACGAGTCGACCGACACTCCCGACTTCGTTCCGACCCCCTCGGCCTCGGTCTAACCGCGAGCCTGGACAATTCAAGCAAGGAGAAGACACCGATGAGGCTAACCCAAGGACAGTTCTCGTTCCTTCCCGACCTGACCAACGACCAGATCCTGGCCCAGATCAACTACGGCCTGAGCCGGGGTTGGGCGATCAACGTCGAGTTCACCGACGACCCGCACCCGCGCAACACCTACTGGGAGATGTGGGGCCTTCCCATGTTCGACCTGAAGGATCCGGCGGCGATCATGTACGAGATCAACGAGTGCCGGCGGGCCTACCCCAAGCACTACGTCCGGGTGACCGCGTTCGACTCGACCCAGGGCTGGGAGACCCCGAGGATGTCGTTCATCGTCAACCGCCCGGAGGAGGAGCCCGGCTTCGCGCTGGAGCGCCAGGAGGTGAACGGGCGCAGCATCCGCTACACCACCCGTAGCTACGCCGCGGACAAGCCAGCCGGCGATCGCTACTGATCAGCCAACGGAAAGACAACGCGCTGCCCGCCACTCCCGTGGCGGGCAGCTCTATCGGAGGTAATAGATGGCGGACGAAGAGACGATCGATCTCGACGCTGTGTACCAGAGCTCGAAGATCCAGGACACCCTGGACGAGTTGGACGAGGAGCTGGTGGGTCTCCGGCCGGTCAAGACCCGGATCCGGGAGATCGCAGCCCTCCTCCTCGTGGACAAGCTCCGGTCGCAGCTCGAGCTGACCACCGAGGCGCCGAGCCTGCACATGAGCTTCACCGGGAACCCGGGGACCGGCAAGACCACCGTGGCCCTTCGGATGGCCGAGCTGCTCCACCGGCTGGGGTACGTGCGCCAGGGCCACCTGGTGGCGGTTACCCGGGACGACCTGGTCGGGCAGTACATCGGGCACACCGCGCCCAAGACCAAGGAGGTTCTGAAGCGGGCGATGGGCGGGGTCCTCTTCATCGACGAGGCCTACTACCTGTACAAGCCGGAGAACGAGCGCGACTACGGCGCCGAATCCATCGAGATCCTGCTCCAGGTGATGGAGAACCAGCGCGAGGACCTGGTGGTGATCCTGGCCGGCTACAAGGACCGGATGGACCGCTTCTTCGAGTCCAACCCGGGAATGTCCTCCCGGATAGCACACCACATCGACTTCCCGGACTACGAGGTGGATGAGCTGCTCGCCATCGCCAAGCTGATGCTGGCCAGGCAGCAGTACCGACTCTCGGCCGAGGCGGAGCAGGTGTTCCTGGAGTACCTCAAACGGCGGATGGCCCAGCCCCACTTTGCCAACGCCCGGAGCGTGCGCAACGCTCTCGACCGCGCCCGCCTCCGCCAGGCGAACCGCCTCTTCGAGCGCAGGGGAGCGATGCTCTCCAAGCTCGACCTGATGACCATCGAGCCCGAGGACATCCTCGCCAGCCGGATGTTCAAGGAGGAGGGCAAGGAGGAGGGGTAGGAGGATCCCTGCCCTCCAAGCCGCTGGTTGGGCTCGACGTCTAGGCTGGAGGATCGTGATCAAACTCTGCGACACCGACCCGAGCAGCCTCGAAAGCCTGCTCGGCGGGCACCCGGGTTACCGCAAGACTCAGGTGCTGGAGGGGGTATACCGCTCCCACCGGCTTCCGGCCGAGCTGACCACCCTCCCCCGCGAGCTGCGCTCGCGGCTTGCAGCCGAGATCCAACCGGCCCTCACCCTGGTGGCCGAGTCCGCTGCTGGAAGCGACGACACCGTCAAGTGGCTCTTTGCGCTCGAAGACGGGCAGCGGATCGAGACCGTCCTCATGCGCTACCCCGATCGCGTCACCGCCTGCGTCTCCACTCAAGCCGGCTGCGCCATGGGCTGCAGCTTCTGCGCCACCGGCCAGGGGGGCTTCGGCCGGAACCTCTCCGCGGCGGAGATCCTGGAGCAGATCTTCTGGGCCGAGCGGGCTGCAAAGCCGCGGGCGGTCACCCACGTGGTTTTCATGGGGATGGGGGAGCCCCTGGCCAACTACGACCGGACCGTGGCAGCGGCCCGGCGGCTCCGCTCCGACTTCGGGATCTCGCTGCGGCGCCTGACCATCTCGACGGTGGGGATCATCCCCGGGATCCGGCGGCTTGCCGCCGAAAAGATGCCGGTGACCCTCGCCGTCTCGCTGCATGCGGCGAACGACGAGCTCAGGAACGAGCTGGTCCCCATGAACCGCCGTTACCCGATCGCCGACCTCGTAGAGGCCTGCTCCGATTACGCCCGGGCAACCTCGCGGCGGATCAGCTTCGAATGGGCGCTCATCTCCGGGGTCAACGATCGCGCGCGAGATGCGGAGGAGCTGGCTGCGCTCGCCACCCCGCTCGGGGCCCACATCAACCTGATCCCCCTGAACCCCACCCCCGGCTACCCGGTGATCGGGACGGCCCCGCCGGAGGTGGCAAGCTTTGCCAGCCACCTCCGCCGCCTGGGCGCCAACGCCACCGTCCGCGACACCAGGGGCCGCGAGATCGCCGCCGCGTGCGGGCAGCTCTCGATGCGGGAGGCGGGAGGCGGGAGGCCAGCTCGCGTATCTGCGCGCTCAATCCCTGCCGGAGGATAGCGGCGCTTCCCGTGCCGGGCGCGCTCGTGCTCACCCTGGCTATCACCCGCTAGAGGGATGGCCCCGTTCACGGTGGAGCATTAGGTTGGACTCAAACCCGACCTTAATCAGGAGTGGCACATGGCAGCTGATCTTCGCCTTGAGATAGCCCCCTCCATCCTGCCTGCCGACTTCGGGCGGCTGGGCGAGGAGCTCCAGTCGCTGGAAGACGCCGGGGTGGACCGGATCCACTGGGACGTGATGGACGGGGTATTCGTGCCCAACCTCACCATCGGCTACCCGATCATCGCCGACTGCCGCCGCCACTCCGAGCTCCCCTTCGAGGCGCACCTGATGATCGTGGAGCCCGAGCGGTACGTCAAGGCCTATATCGAAGCCGGCTGCGAGCTGGTCACCGTCCACGCCGAGGCCACCACCCACCTGCACCGCACCCTCTCCCTCATCGGCGAGGAGGGTGCCCGCGCCGGCGTAGCCCTCAACCCGGCCACGCCGCTCAGCGCCATCGAGTACGTCATGGACCTCGTCGACGTCGTCCTGATCATGACCGTGAACCCGGGCTTTGGCGGCCAGCGCTACCTGACCTCGGTCGAGCCGAAGATCCAGGCGGCCGCCGCCCTCAGGGACGCCACCAACCCGGCAGCTAGAATCGAGGTCGACGGCGGCGTATCCACGGATACCCTCGCCGGCTGCGTGCGAAATGGCGCACAGATAGTCGTATCTGGTTCTGCGCTGTTCTCGTATCCAGGCGGGAGGCGCGAAGCGGTCGATACCTTCCACCGGCTTGCAAAGGAGGCCTTAGCGTGACGAGTACTGAGAAGATGGCATTGACTGCGGTGCGTATGCTCTCCATTGACCAGGTGGAGGCGGCGAACTCGGGACACCCCGGACTTCCCCTCGGCCTGGCCCCGGCGGCCTTCACCCTCTTCTCCAGGATCATGAACTTCGACCCCGTCGACCCGAAGTGGGCCAACCGCGACCGGTTCGTGCTCTCCGCGGGGCACGGGTCGGCGCTGCTCTACTCCCTCCTCCACCTCTTCGGGTACGACCTTCCCCTCGACGAGCTGAAGCGCTTTCGCCAGATTGGGTCGCTCACCCCTGGCCACCCCGAGTACGGCCACACCACCGGTGTCGAGGTGACCACCGGACCCCTCGGCCAGGGCATCGCCACCTCGGTGGGCCTCGCCATCGGCGAGGAGCGCAGGCGTGCCGAGACCCTGGAGCGCACCGGCCAAGAGTTGATCGACCACCACACCTTCGTCCTCGTCTCCGACGGCGACCTCATGGAGGGCATCAGCCACGAGGCTGGATCGCTCGCCGGCAAGCTCGGGCTGGGCCGCCTGATCGTCGGGTTTGACTCCAACGGCATCACCATCGACGGGCCCGCCCGCCAGTCCTGCACCGACGACGTCGCCGGCCGCTTTCGCGCCTACGGGTGGCAGGTGCTGTCGGTCGAAGACGTCGAGGATCTCGACGAGGTCGAGGCGACTTACCGGGTCGCCATGGCCGACAAGGCCCGGCCGAGCCTGATCATTCTCCCCACCACCATCGGGAGGGGGGCACCCGACAGGCAGGGCACCTCCAAGGTCCACGGCTCTCCGCTGGGAGCCAAGGAGATGGCCGCCACCAAGGAGGCCTACGGATGGCCGGTGGAGCCGCCTTTTTACGTTCCCGAAGAGGTACGCACCTACCTTGCCAAGGTGGTCGACCACAAGCGAGAGGTTGCGGCGAAGTGGCGAATCCGCGCCGCCGAGCTGGGTATCACCCCAGAGTCCTTGGCCGCCCCCAGCTTTAACGCCGCCGACCTCGGTGCCCCCAGCTCCGAGGTCGGGGCGTCGGTCGCCA
>JAJYHR010000058.1 GCA_021784675.1 Actinomycetes bacterium | reverse complement strand
TGGAGGGCCGATTCGGTGGCTGCCGCGCCTGGGCAAGGTACGACAGCACGCATTCGGTCGGTAGATGGTATCGATCGAAAGTCGAGGAGTGCCGAATCAGCTGTGACAGGCTATCTGGATTCCGGGGCATCGATCCATCGCACGACGACTAGGACAGATATGGGTTGGCAACGTGGTCGACCCTACACTCTTGAAGTAGTAGAGAAAGTTGTAACACTCCATGTGAGCAGGACGTTTGGCAGACGGGCATGGTGCTGTACAAACACCACACCAACGGTTGAGCATGAAAACACAGATAGGCCGAGAGAGACAACGATGTCCGTCACGGAAATCGCTGGCGGTACGGATCATGCGTTGCTTGCAGGTCATCCGGGTTGCGGCGATGGCCAAGGGACTCGCCGCAACCCTCGTTGACAACGCGGACGCTGTGTTGGTCAGACCGTTGGGCCCCTCGACATGGGCTGTGCAGTGGAGCTCGTTGAGGCATCGCCCGATGATTGCGATGGATAACAGCTCAGAGGACATCGGGTAGGATCACACCGCCTACCGGTCGATTGCAGGACGAAGGGACTGTTCTCGTTGCGTTCGATCAGGTTTTCCGCTGGAGTGTGGATTTATCGGCAACTGACTTGTCCGCTGCGACTTAATGGCAACCGATGGAGCTCGAGTGGTGAAGCGAGGGAATCAAGTACCCTCCAGCGAGGATGGACGGCGATCATGTTGGGGGTAATGCGTTCGACCGCTTATAAGGCAATCGCAGAAGGTACCCCTCCAGTTCCCATCTTCAGAGTCGGTGGTCGGTAGCGTGTCTCGCGAGAGGCGCTTCGTCGGCTCTTGGACAGAGAAGGGTCAGTGGCTAGCGGGCATTATGTCGCTACCTCGAATACACAGAGTGCCGCCAGCATCGAAATCGGAACCGGTTCCTCGACACGAGAGTCAGCTCAGTCGGGATCCATAATCTGTCCGGTGTGTGGTTCTTTGAGATCGACATCGATCCCAGTTCCCTTACCGAGCTGTCGACCAATATGCTCAGCTGCTCGCCTATCCTCATCTAGCACCGAGTCGGTGTAATGACGAGCCATGATCGCGTTCGTCCACCCGAGTCGCGACTGTTTCCGCTTCTCTGAGATCACGGCGTCGAGCACAGTTGCTTGAAAGTGCCGCAGAGAATGCAGGTGGATGTCGTCCCCAACACCCGCCTGCGTTCTTGTCCTCGTGAGAGCATGTGAAATAGAGTCAGGATGTGGCGGCGCCAAACCACCTGGCCCAAAAGAGAAAACAGAGGCATCGGCATCGAGCGTTATATCCGCAGCCTGAGCTAAGTTCTCTTGAATCTTGCGGAGTCTGACAAGTTCATCTAAGGTTCCCTCATCGATTGCTACGCTTCGTATGCTCGTTCTTGTCTTTGGCGACTTCACGGTCGCGCTCCCCTTATTTGGGACGATCGACTTATCGATGCGAATGGTGCCGAGCATGAGATCACAATCGCTCCAGCGAATCGCACAGGCCTCTCCCCAGCGAATGCCAGTGGCAACCATGAGACGAAGGATGCAACTGATGCGCGGATCCAGGCTTTGGGCTCCAACAAGTAACCTCTGCACCTCATCGAGTGAAGGGACCCTCACCGGCACCTGTGACTCAATCGACCAACTTGGCAGCTCTGAGTCTGCAACCGGGTTGGGCAAAGCTCCACCGCTCCACTTTCGAGCCAATCGGCACGCCCGACCCAAGACGGATCGAACCTGGCGAACCGTGGCTTCAGCCAGCCCTTTGTCCTTTAACCCACGTAGGTACTTCTCAACGTCATAGGATGACAACGAGGCGATGCGCCTTCGACCAATCGAGTCCTTGATCTGGACCTTCCACAAACCCTCATACCTGCGCGTCGTGGATGGAGAGAGATCTGCCCAGCCATTGTCGCGCCAAGCAACGATGGCGTCGTTGATGGTGGTCGCCGAGTTCCACCGCAACTCGGTCTCAACGATTGGTGCTGGCTTTGCCTCCTGCTCAGACACCAGCCGGGCAAGCTTCCGTTCGGCCTGGCGCTTCGTACCGCGGAAGCGAACGTAACGATGCTTGACTTTCCCCAGGCTATCTCGACCCACAAACACACATAGTCCCCAGGTGTCCGGTTGGGCCACGAGTCGCATGCTTCCTGCCATCGATTCCTCCAACTTCAAACCCCTTGTTGGGTTTTCTGTTGGGTTTATCTTGTCACAAGTAAGGCATATATGCCCTGACCTGGTGGGCCGCCAGGGTCTCGAACCCTGCACCTTGGGATTAAAAGTCCCCTGCTCTACCGGATGAGCTAGCGGCCCGACGGCCGGCATGTTCCCATACCAGCCGCAACGTTGCACGGTTACTTCTTGGTCTCCCAGAAGATCTCCGCGATCTGGTTGATCGACGAAAGCAGCTGATCGGCGACGGCCACGTCGTTGCTCCTCTTGGCCTGCGAGGTCAGCTTCTTCGAGGACCAGAACAGCTCGTGCAGCTGCGGGTACTTCTCTAGATGGGCTGGCTGGAAGTACTGGTACCAGAGGATGTCCAGGTGGTGGTTGACCTCGGCCGCCCGCTGCTCCTTGATGATTACCGCGCGGTCACGGAAGTACTGGTCGTCCGAGGCGTTGTACTTCTCCATGATCGCCTTCACCGACTCGGCCTCGACACGGGCCTGGGCCGGATCGTAGACACCGCAGGGAAGATCGCAATGCGCTGATGCGACTCCCGGCTTGGATACTCGATCAAATAGGCGAATGATCTCTACTATCACTGTCGTCTTTTCCTTCCTCTCGGCACCGAAGCACCAGGTCGCAGCCGTAATGCTCACGGTGTTATTGCTGCTTTCCGTCTAGCCTTGGAGTCTATGCGAGGGTGGTTGAAAATTTGGCTCCTCGCCTCGATCACCTCGGCGGCGCTCGAGGCCGTGAGCCGGCTATCCCGCTTCGAAGTCCAGGGACCCTCGATGGAGCCGTCCATAGCCGCCGGAGACCGGCTGCTCGTCGTCCGCACCTCCCGGATCCGGCCCGGAGATGCGGTCGTGGCGAAGGACCCGCGGGAGCCGTCGCGAACGATCGTCAAGCGGGCGGCGGCCGTCGAAAAGCACCGGGTCTACTTGCTGGGAGACAACTCCGGCAGTTCGACAGACAGCCGGGAGTTTGGCTGGGTGGATCGTCTTTCCGTCCTCGGCCGGGTCTGCTACCGGTACTCGCCCCCGGCCCGCGCCGGCCGCATTCCGAACCGATATAGTAAAGGTGGCGTTCTGGAACCTAGGGGTGGCTGATGCGCGATCTGCAGATGGAGATCAGTGAGTGGCTCGACGCAGTCGACGGCACCGATCTGGCGACACTGGAGGTCGACCGGCTTCGCGACTACCGCAACCAGGGACGCCGGCTCGAAAACCTGATCTCCTACTCCCGCAGGTTGGTCCAGACGCGCCTGGACATCGTCGACAACCGTGCGCCGGCTTCGCCAGAGGCCATCACCGCCATCGTGACCCCGAGCCAGGGCCACCCCGATGTCGCGGCGCGTTTCATCGACGTGGATCTCAGCGACGACGACGCCGAGGCCGCTGGCGAGTACCTCCGCACCCTGATCGGGCAGGACCGCAGCCACTCCCTCGACCTGCTCAACTCCGCCCAGCTGTCGAGCTATCGCCTCTCGCTCGAAGAGGGCGAGCGGGGAATCTCCCGGCTGCGGCGCCAGATCCACGAGCGTCTGGACGGGCTCGGAACGGAGCTTGTACGCCGCTACAAGGACGGGGAGATCGACAGCTAGAGCCACGCACCTGCTCCACGGAAGAAATTCCGGGGACCCCGCGTTAGGCTTGTTGCAAGTACAACGTTTTGGAGGCCCCGCAGGTTGAGGTTGGCAATAGTATCGTACCACGCCTCTCCTCTGTCTGTTCCCGGATCCGGGTCCGACGGTGGGATGAACGTCTACGTGCGCAGCATGGCTTCCCACGCGGCACGGCAGGGCGCCGAGTGCGACATATTTACCCGGCGTATCGATCCAGGCGAGCCGGAAACGCGGCTGGTCGAGCCGGGCCTTCGCGTCCACTCGATCCCGGCGGCGGGGTACGGAAGGGTCTCCGCGGGCGATAGCTACGCCGGCATCAAGGATTTTGCCGACCAGCTGGTGGAGAAGGTGGGCGAGGCACCCTACACCTACGACGCCGTCCACGCCAACTACTGGCTCTCGGGGATTGCCGCCCACACCTTGAAGCACGACTTCGGCATCCCGATGGTTACCACCTTCCATACTCTCGAACGGGCTAAGCAGGCCTTTGGAAGATCGCAGGGCGAGCTCTCGGCGCTCCGGATCCACCAAGAGCAGCGCATTCTGGGCTGCTCCGACGCCGTGCTGGTCTCCGGGCCCGACGAGGCCGACTGGCTGACCCGGTACTACGGGGCGGACACGACCCAGCTTGTCGAGGTGCCGCCGGGAATCGACCGCGCCTTCTTCGCCCCGGGCGACAAACGGATCGCGCGCGCGGCTATCGGCCTGTTTGGCGCCTTCCCCCTGATCATCTACGCCGGCAGGATCCAGTCCCTCAAGGGAACCTCGCTGGCAGTCGAGGCGATAGCCAAGCTCGACCCCGACCTCCGGGCACACATCGTCGTCGTTGGTGGCCCGTCGGGGGAGGATGGCCAAGCCGAGTTGGCCCGGATCAACACGCTGATCGCGCGGCACGGCCTCGAGGATCGGGTGCACCTGGTCCCACCGCAACCCCACGAGCTGCTCTCCACCTACTACCGCGCCGCGGACATCGCGATAGTCCCCTCCGAGAGCGAGTCCTTCGGGCTAGTTGCGCTGGAGGCCAGCGCCTGCGGCACCCCGGTTGTGGCGAGCGACGTCGGAGGGTTGCGCTCGGTCGTTCGCAGCGGCATCACCGGCCTGCTGGTCAGCGAGCGGACTGCGGACGGGTTTGCCGCCGCAATCGGCGGGCTGCTCCGGAGCCCGGTACGCCTGAGGCGGATGGCGCAGCAAGCGGCGGCCGCCGCCGACCTCTTCACCTGGAACCAGAGCGCATCCAAGCTGCTCGGTCTTGCCGGGAGCATGGAGTCGACGGCGAGGCTCCAGTGTGTCCACTGCGCCTGAGGTAGGCTCCCTGTCCCCTGGCGCCACTACTGTTGGTTCCATGCTTGATCTGCTGGTCATTGGAGCGGGAAAGATGGGTGGTGCGCTGGCGGCGGGGTTCGCCGACGCGGCTCCCGATAGCTTTGGGCTCGGCGTCTTCAGCCGGCAGCGGGCTTCGGTGGACCGCCTGGCCACCGGCAACCCCCGGCTGGTCGCCTGCGACCGGATCGAGCCTGCCCGCAACTACCTGGTGGCAGTAAAACCCCACCAGGTTTCGGCGGTGGTCGGGTCGCTTCCGCCCGGCGGGTTGATCTCGATAGCGGCGGGCGTCACCCTAGCCCAGCTCTCCTCTTGGGCCGGGGGCGAACGCCAGATCGTGCGGGCGATGCCCAACACACCGGTGTCGGTAAAGGCCGGGGTCACCGCTCTGGCCGCCGGTGGCGACTCGACCGAGCTGCTGGCCGAGGCTAAGACCATGTTCTCCTGGGTTGGCCGCGCCTTCGAGGTCGAGGAGGGGATGCTGAACGCGGTCTCCGCCATCTCCGGGAGCGGGCCGGCCTACCTCTTCTTGGTGATGGAGGCGATGCAGGAGGCCGGGGTCGCAAGCGGGATCCCCGCGGCCCTGGCACTGGAGCTCGCACGCGAGACCGTGCTGGGGGCGGGGGTGCTCGCCAGGGAGACCGGCAGCGACCCGCGGGCCCTGCGGCTCGCGGTCACCTCGCCGGGAGGGATGACGGCGGCAGCGCTTGCGGAGCTCGAGCGATCCGGCCTCCGGTTCGCCTTTCACCAGGCGATCCGGGCAGCGATCGAGGCCGCGCAGAGCCTATCGAAAAAGGCGTGAGTCATGCCCATCTTCCCAAAAGGGGCGATTCCCGGTGCGGACCGCTGGCAGGTTAAACTTACTACAAGTTTGCGTTTCTTTTGAAGACGGTGGTTCGGTGTGTCATTGGTCGCTGTGAGCATATCCGAGGCTGAGATTGGCGAGGGCTTCGAGGCCTGCGCACTCGGGCGCGAGGGGGAGGCGAACCTTCGGAAAAAGCTGCTCGCAACGATGGCCGCGAGCCCGCTCGACGAGGCGGTGGTCCTCTCTACCTGCGCCCGGGTAGAGGTCTACTTCCTCGCCTCGCAGTTCCATGCCACCGTCGACGAGGTCGCCAGGGTTCTTGCCGCCGAACTCGGTCTGGAAGACGCCCTGCTCCAAGGGATGGCCCGGGTGCTCTACGGGCCGTCGGCAGTCCGCCACCTGCTGAGGGTGGTGTGCGGCATCGAGTCCGCCATCATTGGGGAGAGCGAGATCCAGGCCCAGACCAAGTCGGCGATAAGCCTCGCCCGGGAGTGCGGGCTGGCGAGATCCAAGCTCACCCGGATCTTTGAGCACGCCCTCGAGGTCGCAAAACGGGTACGGAGCGAGACCGCCATCGGCTCCGGCAACGCCTCCGTCACCTCTGTCGCGGCGAGCATCGCCCTCTCCGAGGGAGGAGTGCCGCGGGTCGGCGTAGTGGGGACCGGGACCATCGGGTCCGAGGTAGCCAAGATCCTGAGAGATCGCGGCGCCAAGGTCACAGTGCTCTCAGCCATGGAGGATCGGCTCTCCAGGATCCGCTCCGAGCTGGTCGCCATCGACACGCTGCCGGCATCGCGGCTACCGGAGTCGCTCGCCTCCTTCGACTCGATCATCTTTGCCACCTCCAACAGCCACTACCTCCTCGACCGCTCCCATCTCGACGGCGAGGCCGATCTCAAGATCGTCGACCTCTGCCGCCCCCGCTCGGTCGACCCGCTAGTGGCGGGGGTCGCGGGCGTAGCCCTCTTCGACCTCGACGAGGTGAACAAGATGGTCTCTGGCCAGCTGGCCCAACGGGAGTTCGCCATCGGCGACGCCGAAGCCATCATCGAGTCCGAACTCGACCTCTTCGAGGAGCTGGAGCGGGTACAGGATCTCAATCCACTGCTGAAGGAGTTGTACGAGCGTGCGGAGACGACCCGCTCGGTGGAGCTGGCGCGGACGCTGCGGCGCCTGCACAACCTCGACCCCGCCGTGCAGCTGGAGATGGAGATACTCACCCACCGGATCGTGGCCAAGCTCCTCCATTCGCCGGCGAGCGCACTCCGCGAGCGCGGCGCCGAGGACGAGTACCCGAGCTTCATCGACGACTTCAAGACCATATTCGGGCTATGAGCGGCGCGGCCCAGACCTGCGGGGCGAGCGCTGGGGGCAGGGATTGCTGAGGATCGCAACCCGGAGCTCGGAGCTGGCGCTCGCCCAGGCAGAGAGCTTTGCCACGCTGGCCGGGGTCGCAAGCGAGCTGGTCGTGGTGGAGACCGAGGGCGATCGTCGCGTCGCGGACTCCCTCCACGAGATGGGGGGGCAGGGCGTCTTTGCCAAGGAGATCCAGGCTGCCCTCCTCGACGGGCGCGCCGACGTCGCCGTCCACTCCGCCAAGGACCTTCCGGTTGCCCCGATCCCCGGTCTCCAGGTGCGGGCGTTCCTCGAGCGGGCAGACCCGCGCGACATCCTGGCCAGGTACCCGCTCGCCGAGCTGCCTCAGGGTGCTCGCGTCGGCACCTCGTCGGTCCGGCGGGGAGCCCAACTGAGAGTGCTGAGACCGGACGTGGAGATCGTTCCCATCCGGGGGAACATCCGCACCCGCCTCGGGCGTCTCGAAGACCTGGATGCCATCTTCGTCGCCGCAGCGGCGGTAGACCGGCTCCGCATCTCCGGCATCCCCTTCGAACGGCTCGACCCGGAGCTCCTCTGCCCTCAAGTAGGCCAGGGTGCGATCGCGGTCGAGTGCCGCGCCGGCGATAGCGAGGCGCTCGAGATCTTGTCCGGGGTGAACCACGGCCCAACCGAGGCAGCGGTCCTCGCTGAACGGTCGTTCCTAGCTGCCTTTGGGACCGGCTGCACCCTCCCCATCGGGGGGTACGCCAGTTGGGCCGGCGGCACTATCGAACTCCAGGGGGTAGTCGCATCCGAAGACGGGCGCACCCTGATGAAGGCGCGCGCAACCGGCAGCGATCCAGCCACAACCGGCGCGCAGGTAGCGAGCGCACTCATCGCCCAGGGAGCCCTAACCCTCCTCCGCTAGGCTTCGGCAACGCCGCACCCGCCGAAACCCCCGGTGCGCCGGCAAGAGCACCGCATCGGTACATTCCCTCAAGTTGCGAATTTCTGGTGAAGGCGGAGCAGCACCAGTCCGATATACTCGAAGATGGCTCAAGAATCCTGCCTCAAGCCCTCCGGCATGGCAGGATGGCAACCGCTCCCGCAAGACGGTGCTACCGGAGGAAGAGCTGGCTGGTAGTGCTACCAGCAAGGCGGGGAACTGTACCGGACAGGTTGGTTTCCCTGGAACTTGGGAGGCTTGCCGTGTACGCTCGCATATCTCTACAGATCGCCACCGCCAAGTTGCCGTTGGCGTCCTCACGGGCCAGTACCGTAGCAACGGCCGGGGCTGCCATCCCCACCGTTCGAGCGGTACCGCTGCCCCGTGCACGCAGCTGTTGCCGCCTCGCACCAGCAGCCGGGAAGAGGGACCCCTCCGACATGCGGAGCTCAGCCTGATCTAGCGGAGCCGACCGGGAAGAGTACCCGGGCGCTCTACGCCACCAACTTTTCGTCAAGCGGGCAATCGATCGCATTACAGCAAAACGACTCTGAAGGAGATAAAGCGCCATGACCCAGTGGGGTTTCGAGACACGACAGGTACACGCGGGGGCAGTGCCCGACCCGGCCACCGGTGCGCGTGCAGTTCCCATCTACCAGACCTCTAGCTACGTATTCCGCGACACCGCTCACGCCGAAGCGCTGTTCGCCCTCGAGGAGCTGGGCAACATCTACACCCGGCTCGGCAACCCTACCCAAGCCGTGTTCGAGGACCGGGTCGCCGCGCTCGAAGGTGGCGTCGCCGCGCTGGCCACGTCGAGCGGGCAGGCGGCAGAGACCGTCGCCCTGGTGAACCTGGCTGAATCGGGGGGGCATATCGTCGCCTCCTCCTCGCTCTACGGAGGGACCTACAACCTTCTCCACTACACGCTGACGAAACTGGGCATCTCCACTACCTTCGTCAAGAACCCCGACAACCTCGACGAGTGGAGGGCGGCTACCCGGCCTGAGACCAAGGCGTTTTTCGCCGAGACCATCGGCAACCCTCGCGGCGACATCATCGACTTTGCCGGCATCTCGGAGGTCGCCCATAGCCAGGGGATCCCGCTCGTCGTCGACAACACCCTTGCCACCCCCTTCCTCGCCCAGCCGCTCCAGTACGGAGCCGACATCGTAATCCACTCGGCTACCAAGTTCCTCGGGGGCCACGGCACCTCCATCGGAGGCGTCATAGTGGACGGCGGAACCTTCGATTACGAAGGTTCCGGAAGGTTTCCCAACTTCACCGAGCCGGACCCCAGCTACCATGGCCTGGTCTTTTCCAGCCTGCCCGCGCCCCTCTTCCCGGCGCGCTTCGCCCTGAAAGCCCGGCTCCAGTACATGCGGGACGTCGGCGCGGCGATCTCGCCATTCAACGCCTTCCTCTTTCTGCAGGGGCTGGAGACCCTTAGCCTGAGGATGGAGCGCCACGCTGCCAACGCTCTTGCGGTAGCGAGGTGGCTGGAGTCGAGAGGCGAGGTCTCCTGGGTCTCCTACGCCGGCCTGGAGTCGAGCCCGTGGCACCAGCGCCAGCTCGAGTACCTTCCCCGGGGGGCTGGAGCCATCATCGGCTTCGGCATCCAGGGAGGCATCGAAGCCGGGAGGCGGTTCATCGAGGGTCTGGAGCTCTTCAGCCACCTAGCCAACGTTGGCGACACCAGGAGCCTGGCGATCCACCCCGCCTCCACCACCCACTCGCAGCTGACCGAGGAGGAACGGCTGGCGACCGGGGTCACCTCCGACCTGATCAGGCTCTGCATCGGGATCGAGACCATCGATGACATCATCACCGACCTGGAGGCCGGGTTCCGTGCTGCAAAAAGCCGCTGAGCGGGCAACAGCCGTGGGGCCAGACTTCCGGCAGCACCTGACCCTCTTTCGCGGCGAGGGTTTCGCCACCGAGCACGGGGCTCTGCTCGGCTCGGTGGAGGTCGCCTACGAGACCTGGGGAGAGCTGAACGGCGACGGCTCCAACGCGGTGCTGGTGCTGCACGCGTTAACCGGCGACTCCCACGCAGCCGGTCCGGCGAACCATGCCCACCCCACACCGGGATGGTGGGATGGGCTTATCGGCCCCGGGCGCGCCATCGACACCGACCGCTACTTCGTGGTCTGCCCGAACGTCCTCGGCGGATGCCGCGGCACTACCGGACCGGCGTCGACCGCCCCCGATGGCCTGCCGTACGGCTCCCGCTTCCCCTTCATAACCATCCGCGACCAGGTACGCGTGGAGCGCCGCTTCGCCGAACACCTGGGAATCACCCGATGGGAGGCGATCATCGGCGGGTCGATGGGGGGAATGCGGGCGCTGGAGTGGCTGGTCAGGTACCCGGAGGCGGCTGGAAAGGGGATCCTCCTCGCCACCGCTGCCGCCGCGACGGCCGAGCAGGTGGCGCTCTCATCCCTGCAGATCCGGATGATCGAAGGGGATCCGGACTTCTGCGGCGGGGACTACCTGCGCCACCGCCGTTCTCCGCGCCACGGCCTGGCCCTGGCGCGCCAGCTGGCCCAGATCTCCTACCGCAGCCCCCAGGAGTTCGAGCAGCGCTTCGGCCGGCGGGTAGACGGTGATCCGGTGCGGGAAGGCAGCCTCTATGCCGTCGAGTCCTACCTGCATCACCACGGCACCAAGCTCGTGAGCCGGTTCGACGCCAACTCCTACATCCGGCTGTCCCAGGCGATGAACCACCACGACGTCGGCAGGGATCGCGGCGGGCTGGAGGCGGCGCTGGGATCGGTGAGGGCGGAGGTAACGGTGGCGGGGATCTCCACCGACCGGCTCTACCCGCTCCACCAGCAGTACGAGATCGCGAACCTCCTCCCCGGCCGTCCCGAGGTCGCCGTCATCGACTCCCCCATCGGTCACGACGGCTTCCTGGTCGCCGTCGATCAGGTCGGCAAGGTGATCACCGGCGCGCTTGCGAGTTAGCGGAGGTCCTGCCGCAACCCGCCTACCCGTGAAGCGCAACCGGAGCATGCATCAGAAGGTGGCGAGGCGCCTGCGGACAAAGCCCGGCCGCGGAGACTACGCCGGGCGAAAGGCGACAGTGGAGCCTGCCTTCCGCCGGACTCAGCTGGTTTAGATCGCCGCCCTCGAAGTACGTCAGCGCCCGCAGCGCCTCCTGGCGCTAGAACGATCCACCATTGAAGGTGACGGCGGCGGCGCGATACATCTGGTGGAAGACACCAGCTGAAGCCCTGCTCTATCCTGATCGGCTCATCGCTCAGGTGATGGATATAGGTACCTATGAAGACGTGCAAGAGTTGACTTGCTGGCCACGAGGCTGAAGGTTCTTCTCCAGCGTGCGGAGATCAAGGAGTACCGTAGCATTGCTGCCCTAATCCGCTTCGGGGTACAGCTGAGGCGGGGTTGGCCGCACGCGGCTCCCGCGCCGCCGCTCGACGCCGCGCCCCGAGCGCGCCGTGGCATCGACAAGGCATCAATTCAGCGCCTTACACTGGGGGTAACCGCGCGGCACACCGAATAGCCCGCGGCCGGAGGAGCGATGACGTTTTCTACTTCGCCGGCGGCTGCCGGGATGCGCACTGCGTACGCTGCCGACCTGGCAACGCTTCCCGCCGGCACGCCGGTGACCATCTGCGGATGGGTAAACCGGGTCCGCCAGCACGGTGAGCACCTGGTCTTCGTGGACGTGCGGGACCACACCGGCATCGTCCAGTGCGTGCTGGGCAAGCGGGACGACCTCCGGCCCGAGTACGTGGTCCAGATCTCCGGCGAGGTTTTCCCAAGACCGGAGGGGACCGAGAACCCGCAGATTCCGACCGGCTCGGTCGAAGTCCGCGACGCCGCCGTGACCATACTCTCGGAGGCGGAGCCGATACCCTTCTCCCTCGACGACCGGATCGAGGTCGAGGAGGCCACCCGCCTACGCCACCGTTACCTCGATCTCCGCCGCGAGCGGATGCAGCGAAACCTGCGGCTCCGCGCCAAGATCAACTCCGCCATCCGCGCCGCAATGGAGGAGCAGGGGTTCGTCGAGGTCGAGACGCCGCTGCTGTGGACCCCGACTCCGGAGGGTGCGAGAGAGTTCTACGTCCCGTCGCGAACCCAGCCGGGGAGCTTTTACTCCCTACCCCAGTCCCCGCAGATCGCCAAGCAGCTGCTGATGGTGGCGGGTTTCGACCGTTACTACCAGATCGCCCGCTGCCTTCGCGACGAGGATCTACGCTCGGATCGGCAGTTCGAGTTCACCCAGCTCGACATGGAGGCCTCCTTCATCGGACAGGAGGATGTCCACCGGTTCATCTCCAACGCCATGGAAAAGGTGGTGGCCGCCGTCTTTGGCGGGCGGAAGGTGGAGATCGGCAAGATCACCTGGCGCGAGGCGATGGGCAGCTACGGCTCCGACAAGCCAGACCGGCGCTTCGGCCACCCGCTGATCGACGTCACCGGGGTGCTCGCCAAGACCGCCGTCCGCGCCCTCTCCGCACCCCACGTCGCCGCCCTGGTCGACCCCGATCCCTCGTCGCTGAGCCGTGCCCGCCTCGACCAGCTGGTAGAGCGGGCCCGGGCCCTGGGGGCAAAGGGGCTCCTGTGGATCAAGGTCACCGGTGAGGGGGATGGATACTCGATCTCCTCGCCGGTCGCCAAGCTGCTGGAGCCGGCGGAAGTGGAGCAGCTGCTGAAGCAGACGGGAGCGGGCGACGGCGACGTCATCCTCCTGGTCGCCGACGAGTGGGAGCGGGCGGTAACCACCCTGGGGCAGATCCGCCTGGAGCGGGGCCGGCACCTTGCCGATCGGGAGGAGCTCGATCTCCTCTGGGTAGTCGACTTCCCCCTCTTCGAGGGCCTCGACGAGCAGGGAAAGCCGATCTCGGCACACCACCCCTTTACCATGCCCAACGAGGAGGACCTCGACCTCTTGGAAACCGATCCGCTCAGCGTGCGCTCCCAGTCGTACGATCTGGTCCTCAACGGCTGGGAGCTGGGATCGGGGTCGATCCGGATCCACCGGGCGGATATCCAGAGACGGGTCTTCTCCGCCCTCGGGATCGACGAGGAGACCGCCGACTCCCGCTTCGGCTTCCTGCTCGACGCCTTCCGCTACGGCGCCCCACCGCACGGGGGGTTTGCCTTCGGGATCGACCGGCTGGCGGCGTTGCTGGCAGGCGAGACCAACATCCGGGAGATCATCGCCTACCCGAAGACCCAGAGCGGGGTCGATCTGATGACCCGGGCCCCGAAGCGGCTGGACGCGGCTACGCTCGCCCCGCTCGGCATCACCGTGCAGCCCGCCAGGCAGGGATAGCGGTGCCGTGGACGGGCTGTTCTCCCTAGACCGGAGGCCGCTGGCGGCCCGGATCAGGCCCGAAACGCTCCCCGGGTTCCGGGGACACGAGGAGCTCCTCGGCGCGGGTGGGCCGGTAGACCGGCTCATCAGTTCGAAGCGGACGGTAGCGGCCGTTCTGGCCGGACCCCCCGGGATCGGAAAGACCACGCTCGCCCGCATCATCGCCGCCAGGCGCGAGGCCGAGTTCGTGGCGCTGCCGGCGACCACCGCCGGGGTCCGCGACATCAAGGAGATGGCGGCCCGGGGATCGGCCCGGTTGCGGAGCGGAGAGGGTGAGCTCGTGGTCTTCGTCGACGAGATCCACCGCTTCTCCCGGACCCAGCAGGACGCGCTGCTGGGTCCGACGGAGGAGGGCTCCTTCTCCCTCCTCGGCGCCACTACCGAGAACCCGTACGCCACCCTGTCCCCCGCCCTCCTCTCGCGGATCACGGTGATCAGGATGCGAGCGCTCTCGCCCGAAGGCATCGCCGGGATCGTCGCCGCCGGAGCCGCCGAGGAGGACCTGGCGATCCCGGAGGAGGTGGTCCGCAAGATCGTCACCCGCTCCAGCGGGGACGCCCGGAAGGCGCTCCAGATCCTGGAGGCGCTCGGTGTCCAAGCCCGCAACGATACCAAGCGGCGGCTGGCGAGCCCGGCGCCGGTGCTGCCGGAAGACCTGGAGCAACTGCTCGAGATCCCCTCCGCCGGGATCGACGAGTCGCTCCACTACGAGCTGACCTCGGCGCTGATCAAATCGCTCCGCGCCTCCGATGCCGCCGGCGCCCTGCACTACCTGGCCCGGCTCGTGGTCGCCGGAGAGGATCCCCGCTTCATCGCCCGGCGGCTGGCGATCTTTGCCGCCGAGGACGTCGGGCTGGCCGACCCCCAAGCCCTCCCGATCGCCGGGCACGCGCTCGGTGTCGTCTCCCAGATCGGGATGCCCGAGGGGAGGATCGTCCTCGCAGAGGCTGCCCTCTACCTGGCCCAGGCGCCCAAGTCGCGCACAGTGATCGAGCTGATCGACGCCGCCATCTCGGAGGCCTCGCAGAGGCAGCGCGAGCCGGTACCCGAGCATCTGCGTGGCACCATCACCTCCATCGAGGGGCGTTACCAGCGGCGCTAGCCGTGAAGCTCGCCCCCGAACTCCTCGAGGATCCCGGGCGGCGCCGACTCGATCATGCCGAGAATCGCCGTCGCGAGCGCCTTGGCCGAACGCGGATCAAGCTCGAGAGCCACCCGGCGTTCCGGAGCGGCGCTGGTGGCCGAGAAGAGATCGATGTTCAGGGAGTGGGTCGCCGGGAAGGATACCGGGTGGTCGAGGTAGACGCTGACATCCTGGACTCGGTCCCACTCCTCTCCACCTTTGGCGTTTCCCCTTACCGCGAGCGTCGCGGTTGCGTAGGTGCACATCAGGAGAGCCGCCTCTCGAAGAAGGCAAAGATCTTCGACCAGCCGTCCTTGGCCGCCTCCGGGCGATAGGATGGCGCCCCGGTGTTGAAGAAGGCGTGACCGGCCCCCTCGTAGCTGTGAAAGTCGTGCTCCTTCCCCAGGCGGGTGAGCTCGGCGTCAAGCTCGCTCACCTCGTCAGGGGCGGGGAATCGGTCCTCCGCCCCGAAGAGCCCGAGGACCGGGCAGGCGAGGTTCGGAGCCTGCGATATCACCGGAGTGAGATTCAGCGGGTGTTCGGCCGGCGGTTGGCGGACCACGAAGGCCCCGTAGCAGTCGACAACTGCGTCGAAGGGGAGAGAGCAGGCTGAAAGGAACGCCTGCCGACCGCCAGAGCAGTAGCCGATGACCCCGCTCTTGCCGTTCGACCCCGGCTGGCTGATCAGAAAGGTTCGGGCCCCGCCCACGTCGCCAACCAGGCGGTCGTCAGGTACCCCCCCGCGGCTCCTGGCGATGGCCGAGGCGTCGTCCGGGGAGGCATTCGGCGCCTCCCGGTAGTAGAGGTTGGGCATCAGCGCCGCGTAGCCATGCCTGGCGAAGCGGAAGGCGATCTCCTTGGTAGCCTCGTCGTAGCCGGGCATGTGATGGATCACCACCACCGAGCCGTAGGGTGCCGGACCGGCCGGCCTCGCATAGAACCCCTGGATCCAGTCCCCCCCGGCGCCGGGGAAGAGGATCTCGTCGGAAACTACCAGCGGATCTCCCATCGTGCCTCCTCATCTCGTGCTGATCGGTTCAATCCTAACCACGGACGCCTGGGGTTTTGCCGGCAGGGCTCAGCTCTCGCTGCGGCTGAACTCCACGAACGCTACCCCGAGCATCGCGATGCCGAGGAACAGAACAACCAGTACCTCCATCAGGATCGAGAGGTGCCACGATCCCCATGTCAGCCCGGGGTCGAGCGAGGCACGCGCGGCTGGGCTCAGGTTGAGGTAGGAGAAGACGACCCTTCTGATCGGGTCGATACCGTAGGTCAGCGGATCGATCCGGTTGAGCACCTCAAGCCACCCCGGCAGCCCGCTGGCCGGGAAGAGGGCGCCGGAGATGAAAAAGAGCGGCATAACCAGCATCTGAGTAAGCGTCATAAAGGCGGTCATCTGCTTCAACCTGGCCGCGACCATCACCCCGAAGGCGGTGAGCGTGAAGGCCAGAACCAGCTGGAGGGCTACGATCTCGACCATCAAGGTCGGGTTGTAGGGGACGTTGACAAACCCGGCCATAGCGACGATCACCAGCCCCTGCATGGCCGCCACCGTCGCCCCTCCCAGGCACTTTCCGATGACGATCGAGCCGCGCCGCACCGGGGCTACCATCATCTCGCGCAGGAAACCGAACTCGCGGTCCCAGACGATGGAGGCGGCGGAGAAGATGGCGGTGAACATAACCGACATCCCCAAGATCCCCGGGTAGAAGAAGGTCTTCAGGCTCACGCCGTGCGCGCCCTGCGAGGCGAGGGTGTTGAGGCCGGCGCCGAGCACGAAGAGAAAGAGAACCGGCTGCACGACCTGCGCCAAGATCCGGGTCCGATCCTGGGCGAACCGCGCCAGCTCCCGGTACCAGACGATCCTGATCGCGCGAAGATCCGAGGTGAGGCGCTTCTCCACCCGCCGGGTAGCCTCCACGTGGGAGGGCGCTTCGAAGGCAGCCTGCGTCATCTTGACCTCCCCTGCCACATCGGGTTGGCGCGGAGCCGCTCGGTCGCCGAGGCCTCCGCATCCCTGATGGTGGTGCCGGTGTGCATCATAAAGACATCGTCGAGGGTGGGTTTGGCCACGCTAACCGACATGATCGGCAGCCCGAGCTCGGCAAAGAGCCGCGGTACAAAGCTCTCCCCTCCTGCCACCGAGAAGGTCACCCTCTCCTCGACTACCCTGCCCTCTATCCCGAAGACCGCCCGGAGCTGCTCCACCGCCCTGGCGTCGTCGCCGGTAGCGATCTGCACCCTATCCTTGCCGACCTCCGACTTGAGGTTATCCGGCGTCCCCAGGGCGACGATAGTTCCGTGATCCATGATCGCGATCCGATCGCAGAACTCTGCCTCGTCCATGTAGTGGGTGGTCATGAAGATGGTCGTTCCCTCCCGCTGCTGCAGCTCCTTGATATAAGCCCAGATCGAGCTGCGCGTCTGGGGATCGAGGCCCACGGTGGGCTCGTCGAGGAAGAGCACGAGAGGGCTGTGCATCAGCCCCCTGGCGATCTCCAGCCTCCGCTTCATCCCTCCGGAGAAGGTGTTGACCCTGCTCTTGCGCCGGTCCCAGAGCCCGACCATCTCCAGCATCTCCTGGATCCTCGGGGCGACCCGGTTGCGCGGCATCCCGTAGAGCTCGGCGTGAAGCCGGAGGTTCATCTCCGCGCTCAGGTAGCCGTCAAGCGTCGAATCCTGGAAGACCAGCCCGATGCTCCTGCGGACACCGTCCCGGTCGTCGACCACGTCGAGCCCGGCGACCCGGGCCGATCCCGAAGTGGGCTTTACCAGAGTGCACAGCATCCCGATCGTCGTCGACTTGCCTGCGCCGTTGGGACCCAGAAAACCAAAGGTCTCCCCCTGGCTCACGTCCAGATCTATCGACCTCACCGCCTCAACCGGCCCGTAGTTCTTGCTCAACGCCCGGATCGAGATCGCCGAGGCCGTGGAGTCTGCATCCAGGCTGCCTGCGCCTACAACCCGATCAAAGTGTGCCATGCTCTGAATCCTACATCGGGTCAGCAGCTTATTCTCGCCGGCCCAGGCGTAGACGCAACGCAAAATCTTGTTATGATTCACACACCATTGCGGCCAATCCGGTTTAGAATGCTTACCACTTTTACGTTTCTGGAAGTGATTCCACTTCCAATCGGTGATCACACTGCCCGGAGGTCGAGATGCTGGAAAGCAGGTTGGCGGCATCCCTCGAGAGGGAGAAGGAGCTCTTCCGCGATAGCCACCGGCGCTCGGAAGAGCTGCACGCGGAGGCGGGCGGCTCGTTGATCGGGGGCGTCCCCATGCCGTGGATGACCCGGTGGCCCGGCCCCTTCCCGATCTTTGCCGATCGCGCCGAGGGCGGGCGGCTCTTCGATGTCGACGGCAACCAGTACGTGGACTTTGCCCTTGGCGATACCGGGGCGATGGTGGGGCACGCGCCGCGCTTCCTCCGCGACACCATCGCATCCCAGGCGGGGATAGCGGTGACGACCATGCTCCCCTCCGAGGACGCCACCTGGGTTGCCGGCGAGCTCCGGCGCCGCTTCGGCCTCCCCCGCTGGCAGTTTGCCCTCACCGCCACCGATGCCAACCGCTTCGCCCTCCGCCTGGCCCGCCACCTGACCGGCAGGTCGAAGATACTGGTCTTCGACTGGTGCTACCACGGAACCGTCGACGAGACGCTGGCGACCCTGGATGCCGCGGGGAGCGTAGTCCCGCGCGCCGGGAACATCGGCCCCAGCGTCGACCCCAGCGTCACCACCGCCGTCGTCCAGTTCAACGACGTCGAGGCGCTGGAGGGGGCGCTCCAGGGTGGCGAGATCGCCGCGGTTCTCACCGAGCCGGCGCTGACCAATATCGGCATCGTCCTCCCCGATCCCGGTTTCCACCAGGCGCTGCGCGCCCTGACCAGGCGGTACGGCACCCTGCTGATCATCGACGAGACGCACACGATGTGCGCGGGACCGGGAGGGTACACCAGGGCCTTCGGCCTCGAGCCCGACATGGTCACCGTCGGCAAGGCGATCGCTGGCGGGATCCCGGCGGCAGCCTACGGCGCGGCCGAACCGTGGGCAACCGAACTCGATCGGCTGATGCGTGACGAGCTCATCGACGTCAGCGGGCTCGGCGGCACCCTCGCGGCCAACGCCTTCGCCACCGCGGCGATGCGGGCAACGCTCTCCAACTCCCTCAGGGATGAGGAGTTCGCCGTCTCCTTCGATCTTGCCAAGCGGTGGGCGGACGGGGTGGCCGAAGTCATCGCCGCCAGGACGCTCCCCTGGTCGGTGCAGAACCTCGGCTCTCGCTCCGAGTACTGGTTCTGCCCCGCGCCCCGGAACGGTGCCGCGGCTGCCGCCGCCACCAACCCGTCCCTGGAGGCGTACTTCCATCTCTACGCGCTCAACCGGGGTGTCCTGCTAACCCCGTTCCACAACATGGCGCTGCTCTCGCCCCACCATACCGCCGATGACGTCTCGCTGCACTCGGAGATCTTCGCGGCTACGGTAGCTTCCCTGCTCGACTGAGGGCGGCGGTTGTCAAGAGGCGGCCGCCGCCACGGTGGACTCCAGCCGGGTTGCGATCTCCTCGATGGCGAGCGAAAGGGAGGTGTCCAGGCGGTAGAGCGACGACCCCTCCCGATCGGCGGCGGTAGCCGCCCCGGATTGGGGCAGCACCCCGGCCACCGGGATTCCGGAGGTATTCTCGGCGATGAGCCTAACATCCTCCTCGCCGGCCAGCTTGTTCCCGACCAGCAAGACATTGGTAATTCCGATGTCTGCGGCCAAGTCCCTCACCTGGATAGCGGTCTTGATCGAACGCATGGTGGGTTCGACCACGATCAGCATCACGTCCACCGAGTCGGCGGTGGCCCGCCCCAGGTGCTCTACCCCGGCGTAGAGATCGAGCAGGACAACCTCATCCTTGGAGAGCATGACCCTCCGTACCAGCTGCTGCAGAAGCGTGCTGGCAGGGCAGAAACACCCCGCGCCGCCGTGCTGGACCGACCCGAGCAGCAGCAACCGCACACCGTCGTGGACCTGGGAGAACCGCTCAGGAAGGTCGTCAACCCGCGGGTTCAGCTTGAAAAAGCCGCCGCTATCGGAGCCGGTGCGCTCGGCGATGAGCTCATCCATCTCGCTAAGGGGAGCGAGCATCTCGAGCTTTGCCGCCGGAAAGCCGAGGGCTTCGCCCAGGCACGGCGATGGATCGGCGTCGATGGCGAGCACCCGCCGCCCCTGGTCGCGGAAGTATCCAGCCAGCAGGCTGGTGAGGGTGGTCTTCCCCACACCTCCCTTTCCCGCGACGGCGACCTTCAGCGCCCTGGCACCAGAGCCGGCTACCTGCTCCATCTCTACCCTCCACTCTCATCGGCGGCGCCGCCCGGTTCAACCGGCGAGCGACCGCACCCGCGGCGGCTTGGGGAGCATGGCCGCGACCGCCCGCCTCCCTGAAAGCGCCGTCCCTTCCAGGAAGCCGGCATCAACCTGCTTCCTCATCATCTCCAGGAAGACCCCCGATCCGGAGACGTCTCCCAAGAACTGCCCGCCGGCGATCCGGCCGCCCTCGAGGAACAGCCTGCGCGCACGCTCCCCCTCGCCGGCGGTGAGGACCTGCTCGCCGTGCCGCGCTCCAAAGGAGGAGACCGGCTGGTCAAAGATCCGCACCACATTGACCGGGATCAGCCCGGCGAAGCTCCGCCGCTGCCCGGCGATGTTGAGCCCGGCGATCCTGCCGCTTGCAACCGCGTTGGGCCAGTTGGGAAGGAGATCCAGGTGGCCCGACCAGTCGGGAGCCCGGATCACGTCTCCAGCCGCGTACACCCCGTCGACGCTGGTCTCCATCAGATCGTTGACGACCACGCCCCGATCGACCACCAATCCGCTCCCCTCCATCCAGGAGAGGTCCGGTCGCACGCCGGTGGCGCACACCACCATCTGGCAGTCGATCTCCCGCCCCCCGGCGACAACCGATTCGACCCCGCTCGGTCCTCTATTCACCGCCTGCACCGGGTTTCCGAGCAGAACCTCGACGCCAAAGAGCTCCAGGCGTTCCTGGACCCGGCTGGCAAACTCGGCATCGAGCATCTGCGGCAGCACCTGCCCCATCGCCTCGACCACCGTCACCTGCACACCCCGGCGAACCAGTGCCTGCGCCGCCTCCAGCCCGATAAAGCCGGAGCCGATCACCGCGGCCCGCCTCACCCCGCCAAGGCTATCGAGGATCGCGTCGGCATCGCCGAGCGTCTTCAGCGTGAACACCCCGGGGCCACCGGCTAGACCCGGCACCGGCGGAATCGCCGTCACCGCCCCCGAGGCGAGCAGTAGCCGGTCGTAGGTGATCTGCTCCACTCTCCCGTTCCGCGATACGCCGATGCGGCGCCGGGACGGGTCGAGAGAGACCGCTGCGGCGCCGGCGAGGAGGTCTATCCGGTTTCTCCGGTAGAAGTCGCCATCCCGCATGAACAGCGAACTCCGGGTGACGCTCCCTTCGACATACTCGGCCAGGGGGCACGGGCTGTAGAACGGCTCCGCCTCCTTGGAGATCACCGTTACCGAGCACTCGATACCGGTCTCCCGGATCGCCTCGGCGGCGGCTACTCCAGCCGGACCGTTCCCGACGATAACGACCTCCATCTAGACCGCTGGCGTTGCCGAAAGCCCGAGGGCTGCGCGCTTGGAGGCGATGTGCCCGATCATCCAGTCCGCCGCGCCCTTGGGGTCCATCTCGACCTGGACGGTGGCGCCGGTTACCTCGGAGAGGTCCTGGGTAAGCAGCTGGGTGACCACGGGGCTGCCCAGGATCCGGGGTGCCGGTGCGATGTGGCACGAGACCCCCAGCGCCAGGAAGGAGCCGCCAATCGAGATCGCCTTCTCCTGCACAAGCTCCGGTGCCGAGCCGACCGCCGGCAGCTGGGTTACCTTCACCCCCAACCGGTCGGCGACCGCGGCCAGCAGGTCGACGATCCGGGAGTTGTCGACGCACGCCCCCATATGCCAGACGGGCGGGAGCGGGCCGCCGAGACCGGCGGCCTCGCCGAGCGCAGTGAGGACGGCCTTGAGCCCGTCGCCACAGTACTTCTCGGTCGCCTCCCCGGTGAGGAAGCCGGCCTGGCCGAGGATGTGCGCCGTGCAGCCGGTGGTGACGACGAGAACGTTGGCGGCGAGAAGGTGCTTCACCATCTCCTCGGTCATCGCTCCGTCGCGGAAGCGGATGCTCGAGCAGCCTACGACCCCGGTGAAGCCGAAGATACCCCCGCTGGCCACGCTGTCGATCACCGGCTTCAACGGGTCCTCCGGGTCCACCTTGGAGAGGATGCCCAGGATCGCCTCGACCGAGAGCCCAACCACCGCCTTGCTCTTGTGCTCGGGGATGTCGACCGGCTTCCCCTGGCGGCGGCCGAAGGCCGCTATCGCCTCACGGACGATCTCCCTGGCGTCCTCGTCGGCGCGCTGGGGCTCGAAGGGGATGTGGATGGCGTCCGGGATGCGCACCATGGGATCGGTGGTGATGAAGGCGGTGTCGAAGCACTTTGCCACCTGCGCCAGCTGCGGCCAGATGCACTGAATGTCTACGACCATGGCGTCCACCGCCCCGGTCGCCAGGATCAGCTCGCTCTGCGAGTTGTGCGCCGCAAGTTTCACACCGTGCCGCATGCTCAGCTCGTTGCCGGTGCAGCAGACGCCGACCACGTTGATTCGCTCGGCTCCGGCGGCCACCGCCTCAGCGTCCATCTGATCGGCCCAGTAGAGGATCTTCTCCGAAAGCACCGGATTGTGACCGTGGGTAGCGATGTTCACGCTGCCCGCCTCCAGCACCCCGGCGGCGGTCTCGGTGACGCTCACCTGGGGAACCCCGAAGAGAACGTCCTGCAGATCGACGGCGAGGGCGAGCCCGGTCCAACCATCGATGAGGCTCATCTTCAGCACCCGCATCATCAGCGAGGTTGGGTCGGCGTCGTTGCCCATCGAGGATGCGTGCATCGCGGTCTCGATCTCGTTGTGGGGATTCGAGTACATCAACCCGAGCTCCTTCCACAGCTCCTGCTCCCGCTCGGGAGCTCGGGCGGTAAGCCAGTTGTTGGGCCTCTCGTCCTGGCGGCCGAAGTCCTCAAGCGCGATGTCGACCAGATCCCGGCAGACGTCGGCAACGTCGCGCCCCTCGGTGGGGACGTCGAAAACCTTTGCCAGCGAGAGCACCTTCTGCTTCCCCTTGATCTCGTAGGGGGCCGTCCCGTCGAGGGCGTCGCGCAGGGTGAGCAGCACGTGGCGGGCGTGGCCGACGTGGGAGGCGGCTCCGCCGGTGGTCTCCCGCAGCATGTTGCGAGCCACCATCGCGTCCGGGCTGATTCCGCAGACGCCGGTCTTCGGGCCATCGCCGAAGGGATCGATCCGGCACGGGCCCATGTAGCAGGTCCGGCAGCAGGTTCCGAGCTCGCCGAAGCCGCACTGGGGAGACATCTCCTGGAGCCGGTCCCTCCCGGTCTTGATCCCCTTCTTCTTGGCAATCGACAGCAGCGCCGACTCCACGACCGGTACCTGGACAGATGTCATCGTTGGTTCCCTCCCCTGAGTGATCTCCAAAGCGTCACGTTCCCCGGTGCCTCTTCGGACACCCCGATAGTTGAAAGAGCGGTGATCTTCCGCCGCTCATCGGCAAAGCGCTCGGCCGTGCTGTAGACCAGAGCTCCGGTCGGGCAGGCGGCGACGCACGCGGGATCCTCACCCCTCGCCGTACGCTCCGGGCAGAGGTCGCACTTGTGGGCGATACCGGTCTCCGGGTTCTCGGTCACCGCGCCGAACGGGCACACCGTGACGCACATCCAGCAGCCGATGCAGCGATCCTCGTTCACCCGCACCGCACCGGTCGCGGCGTCCCGGGTCATCGCCCCGGTCGGGCAGGCGGCGACGCACGCCGGATCCTCGCAGTGAACGCAGCGCGACGGGAACGTATAGTTCTCCGCCGGCTGGACCCGCACCCGCGCCCTCGGCCGCGGCGTCTCCCCCATCGCGGAGGCCAGCACCTTGGAGCGGGAGTGCTCCACTGCGCAGGCGACCTCGCACGACTTGCATCCAACACACCTCTCGACGAAGGTGAAGATCGACTCGTTCACTAGGCACCCCTCCTTGCCAGCGCCACCAGCCCGCTCGGATCTCGATATCCATTTTGCGGGCCTGCTTTTTCTGGTATCCTACATACGAGTCCGCCAGCAAAATGGGTCGAACTCGCGAGTCGACAGATAGGCGCACGAACGGTGGATATGGCTCCTGAATCTAGGCCCAGAAGGTGGGCTCCTACCCAGAGGTCAGCCCTCGCCCGCGAGTGGAAGAGGCGGCGGGAATGAGCAATCCGAACCAGTACCTGCTGAACCGCCTCCCGCTGGGAATCGTCGTGCTCGACGCCGATTACCGGGTCGTGAGCTACAGCGGCGAAGTGGCCAAGATCTTCGGCAGTGCCAACATGAAGAACTCGGTCGGCAAGACCATCCAGTCGATCCACCCGGAGCACTCCCGGTCGAAGATCGAATGGCTGATCTCGCAGGCCGGCGACGACCAGTCGTCGGAGTACGCCTCCATGCTGATCAGCGTCCCCGACACCATCCTCCAGCTCCGGGTGGTGCGCCTCGGCAGCACCGGAGCCGATGCCGGCTTCTGCCTCATCCTTTACGACATCACCGACCTCACCTCGCTCCCGGTCGACACCGGCTCCAACCGCCGGAGCCTGGTCAAGATCCCGATCTCGACCCAGGGCCGAATCTCCCTGATCGGCATCGAGCAGGTGACCCTTCTCCGGGCGAACGGGCACTACACCGACGTCTGCGTCGACGGAAGCCATCACCTCTGCGGGATTCCCCTGAGCGAGCTTGAGGCCCGCCTGGACCCGGACGAGTACGTGAGGATCCACCGCAGCTTCATCATCAACGTGGCCCGGGCGGAGAGCATCGACCGCGACCACGGCCAGTACTTCATCACCATGAGCGGCGCTTGCACCCACGCCATACCGGTCAGCAGGGGGCATGTGGCCAGGCTGCGAGAGCTCCTCGGGGTCTAGGAATCCGCGGCCGCCGGACAATTGCCTTCGGAAGAGAGGTGACAGGGGAACTTGCAGCTTCTCGAGGGGTCGGGAACTTCGATGATCAACCTTAGAGGAGTTCCCCAATTCTCGTGAGTGGGCCCGGTGGGGATCGAACCCACGACCAAGGGATCATGAGATTTGGTGCAGCTGCATGAATACGTCGAGACCCGTCTTGCGGAGCTGCAAAGTAGCACGTCAGAATGTGTGGATGTTGGAGTTTGGAACAGGAATTGAAACAGCGAATTGTCACTTGAGACAAACAAGTTGGGTCAACTCCAACATCGGGTTTGGAATGATCATGGTAACCTTGCGCTGCAAGTCCGCCATTCACGATACAGCGCCAAAGTGCCACGGGGCTTTCTAGCGTCCTTGGCGTTATGAGTTCCATTTCGTGGGGTAGGTCGAGTACCACCCAGCAAGCTTGATTCCATCGCGGCAGTTCGTGCCAAGGCCTTACACCGCGGTCAGGATCGTACCGTCGCATACGCGGTCGCCCTGGCAGGTCAGGTGTTCAAGCATGTGAGACGGGACGCCGGCGCCGCTGAGTCAGCTTTCTGGCGAGGAACGCTAGCTCTGGCTCGCTGGTGTAATCGGAATCTGCGACCGGTTTGGAGAATATTCGCTGCCCATGTAGTAGAAGTTGCAGATGCTTGGATCGGAGGAGAGCTCGTTCGGGGGTGCTCCGCCCGCAGCGGTTAAAAAGTGCAGGTAGGCATCGCATCCCTCCATGGTGACCGTCCGTCCCGACAGGGTGGCGCTCAACCGGTCACCAGGATTGACGACTGCCTCCACGTAGACGATCGTTCCGTTGTAGGAGACCGTGGTCGGGGGTCCAGTCACAGTGAAGGTGGCGGATTGCCCGCTCGGGGCAAGTGTGCCGGTGAATGGGAAGACCGAGTCCACTTTCCCGTCTGCGTAGCTCAGGTACATCATCCCAGAGAAAGAGCCATTGAGATCGCTATGAGAGACATTTAGGAAGTACCCACGTGCTTCGTAGTTTCCAGCTTCCGTAGGCCAGAACTCGAAATAGTTCCCGATAGGGATAGCGCTGTTCCCTGTGCCGGCTCCGGTGGTCGGGGGAGTGAAGTAGGCTGGATCACCCGTGGGGGAGGTGGCCCGGACCGGCACTTGCCTGGGAGGACCCATCGAGCCCTTGGCTTTGGTGCCGGCGCCACCAGCCATTCCATTGCCGCCGAGACGGTGCTTCGGCAGGCTCGCCTGGACCTTGGGCTTGGGCTTGGAGGCGTGCTGGGTCTGGTGGGTGGTGGTACCGAGGGCTACGGCTATGGTGCCTGCTGCGGCCACCACCAAGACGGCCACCGCACCTATAGCTGCATGCCTGCTGATCATCATCTGATCTCCTTTCACCAAGGCTAGCGAATCCCTAGCAGAGAAATGAGATGTTGCCCGCGCCCCGTCGGCGTTCACACAGACCTGGACTTTTCTGGGT